>NZ_SADP02000023.1:0-86257 GCF_004010375.2 Mesorhizobium sp. M2E.F.Ca.ET.209.01.1.1
TCGGCCAGCGCTCACCCAAGGCGATCGCCGCGCTCGTCGGCCTTGCCCCGTTCGACAACAAGAGCGGCAAGCTCAACCGCAGGAGCCAGATCCAGGGCGGGCGATCACGCGTGCGCCGCGCCCTCTATATGGCAGCCCTCATCAGAACCTGTGAGCGCTTCAAGACATTCTACACAGCGCTTGCTGCCCGCTCGGGGTCCAAGAAACTGGCCATCATCGCCGTCGCAAGGAAGCTCCTGGTCGTCCTCAACGCGATCATTCGCGACAAAACCGCATTCGCATGAACACAGTTGCCATTCCGTGACCTCGCGCGAAGGGTAAAGCGGTGCAGAACAGAGGTCGTTCTGCACCGCGGTAACGCCTGTAGGTAACGGAATGGATTCTAGGGTCTGCGCGGCGTCGCTCCGCTCCTTGCTCCGCCCTAGAATGACGAAGCCGAGGTTGGCCCGCCCAGCCTACTGCACCGAGCCGACCAGCACCGCCTGGCCGTCGCGGATCGAGACCCAGCGTCCGGTGTTGTCGATCGCCTGGCGCTTGAGGAAGCGGTAGCCGGTCGCGTCCCAGGCTTTGACCTTGTCGGTCAGATTGTCGAGCACGTAGTCGCCCTTGTCGGTGCGCACCGTGAGCACCGAGTGGCCTTCGCCATCCGGCTTGCGCACGACGGTGATCAGGAGATCGGCGAGCGACATGCCCATGCGATAAAGCTGGCGGCGCTTTTCCAGCACATAGTCCTCGCAGTCGCCATAGCCGTCATCCGGATAGGCCCAGACTTCATCCTTGCCGTAGTGATCGAGATCGCTCAACGGCTTGACGGCGGCGTTGACCTTGGCGCTGACATTGACCAGCTTGCGCCACAGGCCGTCCGTCATCCTGGCCGGCTCGAGATCGGCCGGATGGATGTTGCATTCGCTCGGACGCACCTTGCAGAAATCATAGTGTCCGATCGGCTGCGAGGTCAGGCCGCCTGTGGTCATCGCGCCCGCCGCCCAGGCGGGCACCGCCCAGTGAGCCGAAATCGCCAGCCCCGCGACTGAACACAAACGCAGTATCCGCGTCATAGCTGAGGAAGTCATTGCCCCCGCCGCCCTCTCTTTGTTAACGAAACGTTAAGGGCGATTTACAGTCCGTGTCAATTAGAGAGCACGGCCAGTTTGACGGCATGGTTACCTGGACGATCCCGTAGCGGCACTTTCGCCACAGAGGCAAAGGCGCAACACCAGCGGCCGCCGGCTGGCGGCGGAAAGTCCGCTCTGGCGCGCTCTGCGGCATTCAGCCTTTCGCCGAACGGACCAGTCTCGGCTTCGTCGCCACACGCTGCTGGCGGCCATAGCTGGAAATGAAGTCGGCGATGCGCGGCACGATTTCGGAGCGGAAGCGCGAGCCGTTGAAGACGCCGTAATGGCCGACCGCCGGCTGCATGTAATGGACATGCTTGTCGGCGGGAATGTTGACGCACAGATCATGCGCGGCCTGGGTCTGGCCGAGCCCGGAAATGTCGTCGTTCTCGCCCTCGATGGTGAGCAGCGCGACGTTGCGGATCGTTGTGCAATCGACCGTCTCGCCGCGATGCGTCATCTCGCCCTTCGGCAAAGCGTGACGCACGAATACGGTGTCGACCGTCTGCAGGTAGAATTCCGCCGTCAGATCCATCACCGCCAGGTACTCGTCATAGAAGTCGCGGTGCTTTTCGGCGCTGTCGCCGTCATTTTTCACAAGGTGCATGAAGAAGTCCTTGTGGGCGATGATATGGCGGTCGAGATTCATGCTCATGAAGCCCGAAAGCTGCAGGAAGCCGGGATAGACCTCGCGGCCGAAGCCCGGCACCGGCCACGGCGCCTGCATGATGACATTGTCGCGGAACCAAGCGATGCCCTTTTCCTCGGCCAGAAGATTGACCGCGGTCGGGTTGCGGCGCGTATCGATCGGGCCGCCCATCAGCGTCATGGTCGAGGGCACGAATGGATCGCCGCGCTTCTCCATCAGCGCCACCGCCGCCAGCACGGGCACCGAAGGCTGGCAGACGGCCATCACATGCGTGTCGGGGCCGAGCGCATGGAACATCTCGACGACATAGTCGATATAGTCGTCGAGATCGAAGCTGCCTTGCGCCACCGGCACCATGCGGGCGTCGACCCAGTCGGTGATGTGCACGTCGGCATGCGGCAGCATCGCCTCGACCGTGCCGCGCAACAGCGTCGCGTAATGGCCCGACATCGGCGCCACGATCAAAAGCTTCGGGTCCGGCTTGCGCCCCGCAGGCAGCGCGCGCTCGAAACGCACCAGATTGCAGAACGGCTTCGACCAGACCGTCTTTTCGGTGACGTCGACGCTCTTCCAGTCGACGACGGTCTTGTCCAGGCCGAATCGCGGCTTGCCGTAGCGGCGGGTGGTGCGCTCGAAGAGTTCGGCGGTCGCCGCGACCGAGCGTCCGAAGGGGGTGTGGGAGATCGGATTGAGCGGGTTGGAGTAGAAGAGCCGCACCGCGTCGGCATAGAGGCGGACCGGCTGCAGCGCCGCATGGTTCATTTCGTAGAGCTGGTAGAACATCGAGAACCTCGTTGCCGTCCATCGACCAAAGGGACGACGAACAGCGCCGAGCCTTGAATGTCTCCCGGCGAGGTTAACGAGATATTGTTGCGATGCAATACGTCATTTTGTCTGACGAATGCTTCTTTGGTTCAACCTGTTGAAATCGGACTTGGACCGGGCGAGCCGGCTCACTGTGCGGTGCCGAAATGTGAAGGATATGTGTCCGGCCCCTCACGCCGGACACTAGACCATGATCCCGAAAAGTGGGTTCCGGTTTTCGGAAAAGATCATGGTGTGAGGGACCCTCAAACGCGCGCCATGCAGACGGCGGTGTGGCCCGAACCGATGAAACCGAGCTGGCTGGCGGCGCCGCGGGAGAGGTCGAGCATGCGTCCCCTCACGAACGGACCGCGATCGTTGATGCGCACGACGACGCTGCGGCCATTGTCTTTGTTGGTGACCCGGAGCTTGGTGCCGAAGGGCAGGGAGCGATGGGCGGCAGTCAATGCCGAGGGGTTCATGCGTTCCCCTGAGGCGGTTCTGGAATGCAGCGCATACCAGGAAGCGCGGCCGCATTGCGCGGCGGCGGAGGAGGCGGACGAGGCGCCAGCCATCAGGCCAGCCGCGATCGTTACCGCGACAAGCGCGGTCTGGTTGGTTTTCTTCATGCTTTGGGGGTGGCTCCGTTGATCGAGTAGCCCCGCCTAAGTGCCGAATGAGGCGGGAAATGCGGCAGCCTTCTGGCGGTTCCATGGCGACGGCACACGTTTGGAGTCGCCGCGAAACAGTTTGTCATGATATTTTTGGAGCCGGAAAGGCGTATTCTTGATGAATATCGGGTCACTATCCGGGACGTTCCGGACAAGATCGGTCCCCAAGATTGGAAGTACAGAGGCACCGGACTATTCCGATTCCTCGGCGTCTTTGTTGCGTCCCTGTTGCCGTTCAGGATCGACTTCCGGAGAGGGTCCAGCCGATGCGATTGATCAGGTTTGTGCTGGCGCTGATTGTGCTGGGGTTGGGCGCGCTATGGTCGCTGCAGGGCCTCGGCCTGGTGGGCGGCAGCTTCATGACCGGCCGGACGCAATGGCTCTATATCGGCCTCGTCACCATGCTGGCCGGTATTGTCGGGCTGCGCTGGGCGAACCGTTCGCGCGTCTGACCTTGCGATATGATCTTGTGATCTGGGATCGCGGCCGGCGCCGCGATCAAGTCCGGCTGAACAGGTGATCCAGGATGGTGCCCTCGATATGGGCAAGCTCCGCCGAACCGTGCCGGCGGGGCCGGGCCACAGGCACGTCGAGGTCAAGGGCGATCCTGCCGGCGCCGATCACCACGACACGGTCGGCAAGCGCGACGGCTTCGCCGACATCATGCGTCACCAGCACGGCGGTGAACTTCTGGTCGAGCCATATCCGTTCCAGAAGCTGCTGCATCTCGATGCGGGTCAGCGCGTCCAGCGCGCCGAGCGGCTCGTCCAGCGCCAGGATCTGCGGCTGGCCGACCAGAGCGCGGGCAAGCGCGACGCGCTGCTTCTGCCCGCCCGACAGCACCGACGGCCACTCGTCGGCGCGATCGGCCAGCCCGACCTCGTCCAGCATGGCAAGCGCCCGCTGCCTGGCGTCAGTGCCGCCGGCGATGCCGGTCAGACCGATCTCGACATTCTTCACCACGCTCGCCCAGGGCAGCAGCCGCGGCTCCTGGAACATGAAGCGCGTGCGGCTGTGACCTCCCTCGGCCGCGCCAAAGGTCAGCGAACCGCTGCTCGGGCGGTCGAGCCCGGCGAGCAGCCGAAGCAGCGTGCTCTTGCCGCAGCCGCTCTTGCCGATGACAGCCAGGAACTGTCCGGCCCGCACGTCGAGGCTGATGCCGTCGAGCACGATCTTGTCGCCGAAGCGTTTTCCCACTTCCCTGAAGGCGAAGGCCCGGCGGCCCTCGACCGAGCCGATCGTCCGGGCTTGCGCCGGCGTGGCGACGAGGGGGCGTGCGGCGGTGAGGGCTGCGGCTGGCATCTTTGTTCTCACCCTTTCTGGAAGCCCGGATGCCAGCCGAGCGACAGGCGCTCGAGCAGGCGGGCCAGGCTGTCGGCGAGCTTGCCGAGCAGCGCGTAGATCAGGATCGACAGCACCACGACGTCGATCAGCAGGAACTCGCGCGCCTGCATGGCCATGTAGCCGAGGCCGGAACTGGCCGAGATCGTCTCGGCGACGATCAACGTCAGCCACATGATGCCCAGCGCATAGCGCAGGCCGACAAAGATCGAAGGCAGGGCGCCGGGCAGGACCACTCGGAAGAACAAGGCGCGCCGGTCGAGCCCGTAGACCCGGCCCATCTCGACCAGCTGCGGATCGACGCTCTGGATGCCGAGCAGCGTGTTGACATAGATCGGGAAGAAGACGCCGAGCGCCACCAGGAAGAGTTTTGCTTCCTCGTCGATGCCGAACCACAGGATGACCAGCGGGATCAGCGCCAGATGCGGGATGTTGCGGATCATCTGCAGCGTCGTGTCGGTGAGGCCGCGGCTCAGCGCCGACAACCCGTTGGCGAGGCCGAGCGCGAAGCCGATCGAGCCGCCTATGGCGAAGCCGGACAGCGCGCGCAAAGTGGAGACGCCGATGTTGCGGACCAGCTCGCCGGACAGTGTCAGCCGCCAGAAGGCCTCGGCCACCGCGCTCGGCGCCGGCAGCACATTGGCCGGGATCAAACCCGCGCGTGCGGCGGCTTCCCAGGCGGCGATGATCGCTGCCGGCAGCAGCCAGCCGGCCGCGCCGCTACGGGCAAGGCGAGCGGCCAGGCTCATGACGCCGCCTGCAGGCGGCTGGCGCCGTGGAAGCCGACCGAGAATTCGTTGGCGATATCCTTGTGCGCCCGCTGCCGCTGCGTGCCGAGGCCGAGCCGCGGGAACAAAAGCTCGGCGACGCGATAGGCCTCCTCGAGATGCGGGTAGCCGGAGCCGATGATGGTGTCGATGCCGATCGCCTGGTATTCGCCGATGCGCTCGGCGATCTGCTCGGGCGTGCCGACCAGCGCCGTGCCGGCGCCGCCGCGCACCAGGCCGACGCCGGCCCACAGGTTCGGTGAGACGACGAGCCGGTCGCGCCGGCCGCCATGCAGCTCGGCCATGCGCCGCTGCCCGACCGAATCCATCTCCTTGAGGAAACGCGCCTGCGCGTTCTCGATCTGCGCGTCGGTGACATGGCTGATCAGCCGCTCGGCGGCGCGCCAGGCCTCATCCTCGGTCTCGCGCACGATGAAATGCAGCCTGATGCCGAAGCGCAGCTTGCGGCCGCGCCGCGCCGCCTTCTCGCGCGTCGAGGCGATCTTTGCGGCAACCTGCGCCGGCGGCTCGCCCCAGGTGAGATACATGTCGACGAGGTCGGCCGCGAGCTCCTGGCCGGCGTCGGACGAGCCGCCGAAATAGAGCGGCGGCCGCTCCTGCAGCGGCAACAGGTCGAGGCGACCGTTCTCGACGCGATAGTATTTGCCTTCGAAATTCACCCGCTCGCCCGAGACCAGCCCGCGCCAGATGGTCAGGAATTCCTGCGCCTGCGCATAGCGCTCGTCATGCGGCAGGAACACGCCGTCGCCGGCAAGCTCGGTCGGGTTGCCGCCGACCACGACATTGAGCAGCAGCCGGCCGTTGCTCAGTCGGTCGAGCGCCGCGGTCTGACGCGCCGCGAAGGTCGGCAGCGTCACGCCGGGTCGCAGCGCGACCAGGAATTTCAGCCTTTCCGTCAGCGTCGCGAGACCGGTGGCGGTGATCCAGGAATCCTCGCAGTTCTGGCCGGTGGGCAACAGCACACCGGGGAAGCCCAGCCGGTCGACCGCCTGCGCGATCTCCTTGAAGTAGCCGAACTCGGGCGGACGCTGCTGCTTCTCGGTGCCGAGATAGGTTCCGTCGCCATGCGTCGGGATGAACCAGAAGAAATCGAGCGGGCTGGCTGAAGCGGTCATGGCTGATACCCGGGAGAAGACAGTCGAAAACAAAGGCGGCACCGGGCGTTCGCCGCCCGGCGCCGTGGATGGAATTCAGTTGCCCGGCGCGGTCCAGACGGCGTCGGAGATCCGCACCGCTTTCGGGATCAGCCCGAGCTTGAAGAAGCGGTCGGCGGTCGCCTGCTGGCCGGCGACGATCTCGGCGGTGATCGGATAGATGCCGAACTTGGTGCGGTTGGCGGCGATCGTCTGCGCGTCTAGCGGCACGCCGGTCACCTCATGCAGCGCCTCGGCCACCTTGTCGCGGTTCTGGTCGGCCCATTTGGCCGCGTCGCCAAGCGCGGCGATCGTCGTCGAGACGAAATCCGGATGCGCCTTGGCGAAATCCTTGTTGGCGAGGAAATAGGTGTTGACCTGGAGCACGTCGCTGGAGCGGGCAAGCACGCGCGGCTGGTAACGGGTCTCGGCAATGGCGAAGAACGGATCCCAGACGGCCCACGCATCGATCTGGTCGCTGGCGAAGGCGGCCGCCGCATCGGCGGGGCTGAGGTAGACGGGCGTGATCTGGTCGAAGGGGATGCCGGCCTTTTCCAGGGCGGCAACGACCAGATTATGCGCGCTGGTACCCTTGCCGACGCCGATGCGCTTGCCCTTGAGGTCGGCCAGCGACTGGATCGGCGAGGCCGGCTTGACGAAGATCGCCTCGCCCTGGCCGTTGGACGGCAGCGCGGCGGCGTAGACGATGTTGGCGCCGGCAGATTGACCGAAGATCGGCGGCGCGTCGCCGGTCCAGCCGACATCGATGGCGCCGACATTCAGGGCTTCCACCAGCGGCGGGCCGGCGGTGAACTCGACCCACTTAACCGTGACGCCCTTGTCGGCAAGCGCCTTTTCGATGATCTGCTGCTGCCGGGCGATCACCGGCAAGCCGGTCTTCTGGTAGCCGATGTTGAACGCCTTGAGGTCCTGCGCGGCGGCGGGGGATGTCGTCCCAAAGGATGCGGCAAAGGCCGCCGCTGCCAGCAGGCCGACGCCGAAAGCGCGTCTCGTCAGATTGAACATGACCCTCTCCTTCGTTGGTCCCGAACTGCCGGGCCGTTTGGAATGAGGTCAGGCTAGGTAAATCTATAAAGTTAGTAGAGGAACGATCTTGCGAGTTCGCAGCGCAAATCGGAATCATTTTCTACAAGCGGCGCCGGGCGGCCACACAGCGCCTCGCCGGAACAAAGAATGCTCCTGCGCCCTGATCACTGCGACCAGTACTGCCAGGCCCAGTAGAAGCTCTCGTCACGGGGCGGCAGGCGGTCGCGTTCGCCGGCAAGCAGCACCGGCGTCGGCGATTTCGGTTCGTCTTTCTGTCGTGTGTCGCTCGACGGCAGACGCAACAGCCAAGCGCCGACATGCGCGAACAGCACCGCGGTGGAATGGGTCACAAGTCCTACTCCTTCGCTTTCGTTCATTCCCGCCCCGCCCAGGGCACCAGCACCCGCTCGACACGCCGGATGACGAATTCCAGTGCAAAAGCGATGATCGCGATCACCAGGATGCCCATCACCACCACATCCGTGACCAGGAATTGCGCCGCCGACTGGATCATGAAGCCGAGCCCGCGCGTCGCCGCCACCAGTTCGGCTGCGACCAGCGTCGACCAGCCGGCGCCGAGCGCGATGCGCAGGCCGGTGAGGATCGATGGCAGTGCGCTCGGCAGGATCACATGGCGAATGACCTGGGCCCGGGTGGCGCCGAGTGATCGCGCCGCGTCCACGCGCTCGCGCGAAACGCCGCGCACCCCGGCAGCGGTCGACAGGGCCACCGGCGCCAGCATGGCGATGGCGATCACCAGGATTTTCGATGGCTCGCCGATGCCGAACCAGATGATGATCAGCGGCAGATAGGCGAGCGGCGGGATCGGCCGCAGGAACTCGAGCAGCGGGTCGAACACGCCGCGCCCGATCCTGCTGATGCCGATGGCGAGCCCGACCGGGACGCCGACGAGGATCGCCGCGATCAGCGCCGCGAACACGCGCCAAAGCGAGGCGAGGGTATGCTGGAGCAGCGTCGCATCGACGAATCCGTCGCGGGCGACGACGACAAATTTCGCCCAGACCGCGGCGGGCGTGGGCAGGAAGACCGGCGATACCAGCTGCAGCGAGGCCGCCGCCGTCCAGGCGGCGAGCAGCACGAGAATGGTGATCGCGCTGACCAGCCTGGCCGAAACGACCGCACGTTTCGGCCGTGGCCGGGACCATGGCACGGAAAACCCGTCATTCTCGCCGGCGTTCGCGGCGGGGCGTTCGCTGTAGGCACTCACGCTCATGCCGCCTCTCCTTCGAAGATCGCATCGGTCAGCTCCGCGCGGGCCGCGGCAAAGGCGGGATCGGCCTTGATCGCGCGGATCGGCTCGCCGGCGGCGTAACGGCGGCCGAAATGGGTTTCGAATGTCCGCACCACGTGCCCTGGACCCGGCGCCAGCACGACGATGCGGGTGGCGAGCACCAGCGCCTCCTCGATGCCGTGCGTAACCATCAGCACGCCGACATGGGCCGCTGCCCACAGGTCGAGCAGCGTCGTCTGCATGCGCTCGCGCGTCAGGGCGTCGAGCGCTCCAAGCGGCTCGTCGAGCAGGAGGAATTCGGGTTCGGCGGCCAAAGCCCGGGCCAGGCCGACGCGCTGGCGCATGCCGCCGGAAAGCTCCCAGATGCGCTTGTCGCCGGCATCGCCGAGCTTGACCAGCGACAGCAGTTCGTCGGCGCGGCGCGCCCTTTTGTCGGCGGATACGCCACGCAGCCTGAGCGCGAAGGCGACATTTTCCCGCGCCGTCAGCCAGGGGAACAATGCATCGTTCTGGAAGACCACGGCGCGATCGGAGCCGGGCCCGGTGATCGGCCGGCCGTCCACCGTGGCCAGGCCGCCCGCGGGCTCGACCAGGCCGGCGGCGACATTGAGCAGCGAGGTCTTGCCGCAGCCGGAACGGCCGACCAGCACGACGAAATCGCCCCTGCCTGAATCGCTTTTGCCGATGTCGAGCGAAACACGCTCGACTGCCGGGGCCGGCTGGCCGTCATAGTGAACGATGACCTTGTCGAGGATGAGATGCGTCATTCGGGCCTCTGCTGGACCAAGGCGTTGGATCCTAAGGCCTGCCCCGAAGCCGCGCCTCGTAAGCGGCTCCGGGACAGACAAGCGCAAGGCCAGGGAAGGAGGCCGCGCTTGCGAACAATTCCCGAAAGGCGGTCATCCTTCCGGGAATTGCATGGAGAAGGCTCAGTTCGAGGCGAGCGCCTCGCTGGCGTATTTCGCCGTCACATATTTCGAATAGTCGGGCAGCACGGCGTCGATCTTGCCCTGCTCCTTGAGGAAGGCGGACGTCGCCGCCACGGCCTTGACGGTCGCGCCGCCGAGGAACTTGTCCGAAGCCTGTTCTTCGAGCGACGGGAAGACATAACCCTTGAGCAGTTCCGGCACCTCTTCCAGCTTGGCGCCGGTGAGTTTCGCAATCTTGCCGGCTTCCGGCGAGGATACCGACCAGGCGTCCGGCTTGGCGAGGAACTGGGCATAGGCCTCGCCCGTCACCTTAACGAAGTCGCGCACGGCTTCGGGATGCTTTTCGGCAAAATCGGTGCGCACGATCCACGCGTCGAAGGTCGGCGCGCCCCAGGCGGCCACCTGCGAGGAGTCCAGCACCACCTTACCCGTCGTCTTCACCTGGCCGAGCGCCGGATCCCAGACATAGGCCGCGTCGATATCGCCGCGCGCGAAGGCGGCGGCGATCTCCGGCGGCCTCAGATTGAGGATCTGGACCGACTTCGGATCGACGCCTTCATGCTTCAGCGCCGCGAGCAGGCTGTAATGCGTGGTCGAGACGAACGGCACGGCGACCTTCTTGCCGGCAAGGTCGGCGACCTTCTCGATGCCGGCGCCGTTGCGGGCGACCAGCGCTTCCGACGGACCGATCAGGCCGACGACGAAGATGGTCTGGATCGGCAATTCGCGGCTGGCGGCCGCGGCCAGCGGGCTCGAGCCGACATAGCCGATATCGACCGAGCCGGAAGCGATCGCGGCGATGACGTCGGCGCCGGAATCGAACTTGCGCCAGTCGATCGCCGCCTTGGTCGCCTTCTCATAGGCGCCGTCGGCCTGCGGCACTTTCGATGGCTCGACCACCGTCTGGTAGCCGATGGTGATCTTGAGGTCCTCGGCGCTGGCCGGACCGAGCAGGGCGGCGGCCGTAAGCGCCGCCGACGAGAAAAGCAGAACGCGTCGTGAAAGGATTGACATTGAAAGGCTCCATACCCCTGAAAATTGGATTGCCTTTCTATCGTCCGTTAATTCGATCGGGTTTGTAGAGTTAAATCCTTCCAACGAAGCGGGCTTTGTTGGAAAAGTGTCGCCCTGTACCGGCGGCGGAAGCGCAAAAGGACAGTCGCGGAGAGGCGACGGTGGCGGACGCCCGCAGCGCTCTGGCGAAGCCCGTCCCCGTCCGTCGTCATTCCAGGGCGGAGCAAGGAGCGAAGCGACGCGCGCAGACCCTGGAATCCATTCCGTGACATGGGGGCGATGCAACGGTGCGGAATTATCCGGTGTCGCCCCGCAAAACCTTCGTTCTGCACCGTAGTGCCTATCATGGATGTAGTGGCATGGATTCTAGGGTCTGCGCGCCGCTTCGCGTCGCTCCGCCCTAGAATGACGACCCGTATGGATGCGGCCTAGCGAACGAAAATTCTCCAACAAGCCTACCCGGGCAAATCCATACCTTAAAGGAGCCGGCAATTGGAAAGCGGGTTTCGTGCCTGGCTCGCTTAGTATAGTAATCTTATCAACATTGGGAGTGAGAGAACGATGCGCGACCTTCTAAAAACCGTTCCGGCGATCGTTCGTGGCCTGCGGCCGAGGCCGCCCGCGGCGACCGCCGCGCGCTGACCGCTCGACAGAAATTCCGGCTCGCAACCATGGTTGGACGCGGCAACTCCATCATCATTGTCGGCGGCGGCGCCAGCGGCGTGGTGCTGGCCGCGCATCTGCTGATGTCGTCGAACCCCGATCTGCGCGTCACGCTGATCGAGAAGCGGCCGCATTTCGGCCAGGGCATGGCCTATTCCACTCTGCTGTCGGCGCATGTGCTCAACGTCAAAGCCTCCGGCATGAGCGCCTATGCCGACGACCCCACCCATTTCGCACGCTGGGTGCTGGAGCGCGGTTTCGCCAAACCCGACCAAGGGCCATTCTATGCGCCGCGCAGCCTCTATGCGCGCTACCTCAGGGAGCTGCTCGACGATCTCGTGGAACGTGAGCGCGAGACCGGCCGGTTGCGGCTGATTGCCGAGGAGAGCCTGTCGATCACGCCGACGCCGGCTGGTGTCGAGGTGGTGCTCGCCAACGGCACCAGCGTCGTTGGCCATCTGGCCGTGCTTGCAACTGGCCATGACGAGCAGCCCGGCGCCTTCCAGGGCCACGCCATCCGCATGGGGACGGAGGCCGACACCACGCTCGATCCCAAAACTTCGGTCCTGCTGCTCGGCACGGGCTTGAGCATGGTCGATGCCTTCCTGTCGCTGGAACAGCGCGGCCATCGCGGCCCGATCGTCGCGGTGTCGCGGCGCGGCCTGCTGCCGTCGCCGCATCGCAAGGGCAACCCGATCAAGCTCGATATCGCCGACATTCCGCTGGGCACCGAGCTTTCCTATTTCGTCGGCTGGTTCCGCAACCTGATCCACGAGACCCAGAAGGCCGGCGGCGACTGGCGCGACGTCGTGGACGGGCTTCGGCCGTTCAACCAGACGATCTGGCAGAACTGGCCGTCCTCGGCCAAGCGCCGCTTCGTCGAGCACACCAAGGCCTGGTGGGACATCCACCGCCACCGCATGGCGCCGGAAGTCTACGCGCGCGTCACCGAGGCGGTCGGGTCGGGCCGCATCCGCCTGGTCGCCGGCAGGGTCGTGAATGTCGAGGCGAACGGCGGCTTCACCGTAAAAATCCAGCCGCGCAGCACGCAGGCTATCGAGACCCTGGAGGTCGCCCGGCTCTATGACTGCATGGGCATCGCCCGCGACATTTCGAGGACCTCGAACGGCGTGGTGCGCTCGTTGATCGAGCGCAGCCTGGCGCGGCCGGATCCGCTGCGCCTCGGCCTCGACGTCACGGCGAAATGCGAGCTGATCGCGGCCGACGGCACGGTGTCGTCGAAGCTGCTCGCCGTCGGGCCGCTGACGCGCGGCACCTTCTTCGAGATCGACGCCATTCCGGACATCCGCGTGCAATGCGCGAAGCTGAGCAAGCAGCTGCTGGGGTGAGGCTCGCTGTGAAGCGAGACCTTGAGACGCTGGCGGGACAGCACCCCCCTCTGCCCTGCCGGGCATCTCCCCCGCAAGGGGGGAGATCAGCAGCTCCGCCGGCGGCGCCTCTCCTGCAACGTCGATGATTGGCGAAAGCGGCCGCGACATCCAATCTCCCCCCTTGCGGGGGAGATGGCCGGCAGGCCAGAGGGGGGTGTGAAGGAACTCGACGCTGATCATCGATTTCCAATCACCCTTCTCCCAATATGCCGCCCGCGAAATTCCATTCCTCGACTCGCCGCCGGATTGGCACGATCTATCTTCTTTCCGGATGAAAAGGGCTGGAAAAGACAGGCGAGCGATCCGTGAAACCGCAATGGCTTTCGGCGGTCCGATGCGCGAGATTGCCAACACTGCTTCCATGGAGCATCTCAGATGAGCGAGCAGAGACAACCGGCGCCCGGCGGCGCGGACACCAATCTGTCGAGACTGCGTCCGCCTTACGCTTCGGTGCTCGACCTGATCGGGCAGACGCCGATCGTCGAGCTGACCAAATTCGACACCGGCAAATGCCGTCTGTTCATCAAGCTCGAAAGCCAGAACCCCGGCGGCTCGATCAAGGATCGCATCGCGCTGTCTATGATCGCGGCGGCCGAGAAGGACGGCCGGCTGAAGCGTGGCGGCACCATCGTCGAAGCCACTGCCGGCAACACCGGTCTAGGCCTCGCCCAGGTCGGCATCCCGAAAGGCTACCGCATCATCCTGGTCGTGCCCGACAAGATGTCGCGCGAGAAGATTCAGCATCTGCGCGCGCTCGGTGCTGAAGTGCGCATGACGCGCTCCGACGTCGGCAAGGGCCATCCCGAATACTACCAGGACATGGCCGAGAAGATCGCCGCCGAATTGCCCGGCGCCTTCTACGCCAACCAGTTCGCCAACCCCGCCAATCCGCTGGCGCATGAGACGACCACCGGGCCGGAAATTTTCTCGCAGCTTGGCGGCGACGTCGACGCGGTGGTGGTCGGCGTCGGCTCCGGCGGCACGCTCACCGGGCTCGGCCGCTATTTCGCGAAACATTCGCCCAAGACCGAGATGGTGCTCGCCGATCCGGTCGGTTCGGTGCTGGCGCCGCTGATCAAGACCGGCAAGATGGAGGAGGCCGGCAGCTGGACGGTCGAAGGCATCGGCGAGGATTTCGTGCCGCCCAACGCCGATCTCTCGCTGGTGAAGAAAGCCTACTCGATTCCCGACAAGCAGAGCATGCTGGCGGTGCGCGATCTCTTGTCCAAGGAAGGTATCCTGGCCGGCTCGTCCTCGGGCACGCTGTTGTCGGCCGCACTTCGCTATTGCCGCGAGCAGACGGTGCCGAAGCGCGTCGTGACCTTCGTCTGCGACAGCGGCAACAAGTACCTGTCGAAGGTCTTCGACGATTTCTGGCTGGCCGAGCAGGGCCTTGCCGAGCAGGAGCAGCATGGCGATTTGCGCGACCTCGTCATGCGCTCGCCGCGCACCGGCGACATCGTCACCGTCGGCCCCGAGGAAAGCCTGCTCAACGCCTATGGTCGCATGCGCCGTTCCGATGTCTCTCAATTGCCGGTGCTGGATGAAGGCAGGCTGGTCGGCATCGTCGACGAAAGCGATATCCTGGCCAAGGTCGACGGGCCCTATGACGGCCGCTGGGACCGTTTCAACGCGCCGGTGCGCACGGCTATGACGTCGAACCTGCACACCCTGCAGGCCAACCAGACGCTGGATGCGCTGCTGCCGGTCTTCGACCGCAACGAGGTCGCCATCGTCTTCGATGGCGACGAGTTCATCGGCCTGATAACCCGTATCGACCTGATCAACCATCTGAGGCGCCGCGCAAAATGACTTCAAACGGCAAGAACCGCCTGGCCTTTTCCACCCGCACCATCCATGGCGGCCAGAGCCACGACCCGCTGACCGGCGCGGTGATGGTGCCGATCTACGCCACCTCCACCTATGGCCAGCAGTCGCCCGGAGTGCACAAGGGCTTTGAATATGCCCGCAGCCAGAACCCGACGCGCTTTGCCTTCGAACGCGCGGTCGCTGATCTTGAAAGCGGCACCAGGGCCTTCGCCTTCGCCTCCGGCCTGGCGGCGATCTCGACGGTGCTGGAGCTGCTCGATTCCGGCGCCCATATCGTCGCCACCGACGACATCTATGGCGGCTCGTTCCGGCTGATGGAGCGGGTGCGCAAGCGCTCCGCCGGCCTGCAGGTGAGCTTCGCCGACTTCACCGACCTTGCCGCGGTCGAGGCAGCGATCCGCCCGGAAACAAAACTGCTATGGGTCGAGACGCCGACCAACCCGCTGCTGCGCATCGTCGATCTCGAAGCTCTCGCCGCGCTTGCAAAGCGTAAGGGTCTGCTTACCGTCGCCGACAACACTTTCTGCAGCCCCTATATCCAGCGCCCGCTGGAGCTCGGCATCGACATCGTCGTGCACTCGACGACGAAATATCTCAACGGCCATTCCGACATGGTCGGCGGCGTGGCGGTCGTCGGCGACAACAAGGACCTCGCCGACCAGCTGAAATTCCTGCAGAACGCCATCGGCGCCATCTCCAGCCCCTTCGACAGTTTTCTGGCGCTGCGCGGCATCAAGACTCTGGCGCTGAGGATGGAGCGCCATTCCGCGAATGGCCTGAAGATAGCGCAATGGCTGGAAACGCGAAAAGATGTCCGTCGGGTCATCTATCCCGGCCTCGCCAGCCACCCGCAGCATTCCATCGCCGTCCAACAGATGCATGCCTTCGGCGGCATGATCTCGGTCGACCTCGACCGTGATCTTGCCGGGGCGAAACGCTTTCTCGAACGCACCCAGCTTTTCACGCTGGCCGAAAGCCTCGGCGGCGTCGAGAGCCTGATCGAGCATCCGGCGCTGATGACGCATGGATCGATCCCGGCCGAGAAGCGCGGCGCCATCGGCATCACGGATTCGCTGGTGCGGCTCTCCTGCGGCATCGAGGATGGCGATGATCTGGTTGCGGACCTGGAGCAGGCGCTGGCGCTTTAAAGCACCGGGCGTGGTGATCTTTCGCGCCCCTGGTGGGCAGGACAATCGCAAATGGCGCTTGGTCATTCTAGGGCGGAGCAAGGAGTGAAGCGACGCGCGCAGACCCTAGAATCCATGCCGAGACGCCCGAGCGCCGCAACGGTGCAGAACGTTCACCAGCCAATTCCGCGAAAGAGCTCGAACCATTCCGGGTTGGCTTTCTCTATAAGTTCGACCTTCCATCGGCGTGGCCAGCGCTTCAGCGATGTCTCGCGCTGAATAGCATCGGCGATGTCGAAGTATTCCTCGTACCAGACCAAACGCTGCACACCATAACGCCTGGTGAAGCTGGAGCCTTGGCCTGTCTTGTGCTCGGGCATCCGCCGCGCAAGGTCATTGGTGACACCGATATAGATCGTGCCGCCTTTCTGGCTTGCGGTCAGGTAGACGTAGCCTGTCATGTCGCGATCTTATCCAGCGCCATCGCCAGGCGCTGTTCTGGACCGTTTGCATTCTACGGCCAATGTCACGGCATGGATTCTAGGGTCTGCGCGCGTCGCTTCGCTCCTTGCTCCGCCCTAGAATGACGAAGCGCCATTTGCGATCGTCCTGCCCACGAGGGCCCACGCGGAGGCGCGCTGTCCCGCCGACATCTCGCTATGTGTGCCATTGCAGAGCGCAGCTTACACTCTACAGTGAGCCAGCTTTGCGATCTCCGGAGGCGTGATGCGCGTGATCGTGTTGGGTGGCGGCGTGGTCGGCGTCACCACCGCTTACCAGCTGCAGAAGGACGGGCACGAGGTCGTCATCCTCGAGCGCCAGCAACAGGTCGCCGCCGAGACCAGCTGGGGCAATGCCGGCATGATCGCGCCGGGCCATTCCTTCGTCTGGTCCTCGCCCAGGGCGCCGATGATCCTGCTGAAATCACTGGTGCTGAAGGACCAGGCGCTGCGCTTCAGGCTGTCGGCCGATCCGAGGCTCTACAGCTGGTCATGGCTGTTCCTGATGGAGTGCACGGCCGAGAAGGCGAGGCGCAACACGCTGCTCAAGCACCGGCTCGCCGTCTATTCGCAATCGGTGCTGCAACAGGTCATCGCCGACGAGGCCATCGACTACGACCGCAACGATCGCGGCATCCTCTATTTCTATCGCAGCCAGCAGGCGCTCGACAAAGGCGTCGAGCATATGCGGCTGCTGGAATCCGACGGCCAGTTGATCAAGGTGCTCGACCGCGATGCCATCGTGGCGCTCGATCCGGCGCTGGCTTCGGCCAAGGAGAAGATCGCCGGCGGCATCCATTGCCCGACCGACGAGACCGGCGACCCGGCAAAATTCACCCGGGCGCTGGCCGCCAAGGTCATCGAGCGCGGCGGCGAGATCCGCACCGGCACCACCATCACCGGCATCGAGACATCGGGCGACGGCGTCGCGCAGGTGATGACGGACAAGGGGGCGGTCAAGGGCGACGCCTATGTGCTGGCGCTCGGCTCCTACAGCCCGCTGATCGCCAGGACGATCGGGCTCAGCCTGCCGATCTATCCGATCAAGGGCTATTCGCTGACCATTCCGATCGGCAACCGGCCGGCGCCGCCGACCATCGCCGCGATCGACGAGCACAACTTGGTCGCCGTCTCGCGCTTCGGCGACCGGCTGCGCGTCACCGCCACCGCGGAATTCGCCGGCTACGACACCAGCCACAAGCCGGCCGATTTCGCCTTCATGAAGGGCGTGACCGAGGAGCTTTATCCCGAGGGCGCCGATTACGACCGCGCCGAGATGTGGGCGGGGCTGCGTCCGATGACGCCGAACAATCTGCCCGAGTTCGGCCAGCGCCGCTTGCGCAACCTCTACCTCAACACCGGGCACGGCCATATCGGCTGGACCATGTCGCACGGCTCGGCCCGCATCACCGCCGACCTCATCGCCGGCCGCAAGCCTTCTGTTTCCATGGAAGGCCTTTTGAACTGAACGCAGCATCCTGCTGAGCGAGGCCTGTCCTCGCTCCGATCAAGAAAGGGAATGCCATGTCCGCCAATCTTGCCGCCGCGCCGCGTTCTGCCTCCGGACCGATCGATCTGGGCGTGCTGCCGTCGCAGATCGATGGCGGCCTCGCCTCGCGCGCGGCGATCGGCCTGGCGATCCTCGCCACGGACCAGACGCTGGAGCACGAGTTCCGCGCGCTGGTGCGCATTCCGGGCGTCGCCTTCTACGAGGCGCGCCTGTTCAACGACAACGACATCACGCCCGACACTTTGCGCGCCATCGGCCCGCGCATCGCGCCCACCGTCGACCTCATCCTGCCCTCGATCCCGCTCGACGTCGTCGGTTTCGGCTGCACCTCGGCAACCATGACGCTCGGCGAGGAAGCGGTCTTCGCCGAAATCCGCAAGGCGCGGCCGGGCGTCGCCTGCACCACGCCGGTCACCGGCGCCCTGGCCGCCTTCAAGGCGCTGGGCGTCAAGGGCATCGGCCTGCTGACCCCTTACGCGCCCGAGATCAACCAGGGTCTGGTGCGCTATTTCACCGGTCGCGACCTCGACATCGCCGCCGTCGCCACCTTCGACCGCCGCGACGACCGCGAGGCCGCACGCATCTCGCTGGCCTCGATCGAGGCGGCGGCCGAGCGCATGGCTGAAATGCCCGGCGTCGATGCGATCTTCATCTCCTGCACCAGCCTGCGCGTCGCCGAAGCCGTGGCGGAGCTGGAACTGCGCATCGGCATTCCCGTCACCTCTTCCAATCACGCCATGGCCTGGCACTGCCTGCGCCTCGCCGGTATCGACGACGTGGTGCCGGCGGGTGGCAGGCTGTTCGCGCTGCCGGCTGTTTGATCGGCGAGTTTTCAGGCGAAAGGAAGCGCGCCGGCGGGTAATCGTAAAGGGCGCTCCCCTCTCCGTCTCGGCTTCGCCGAGCCACCTCTCCCCGCCTCTGGCGGGGCGAGGAACCCAAGCTTGCGAAGGCGCCGCCTCGGCGATTGGCGTTTCCTCGCCCCCACAAAGTGGGGGAGAGGTTTCCGCGAAGCGGACGGAGAGGGGCTGGCACTACCCTCTGCCATTACCGCAGATCGCCCCCCGTTAACGGAATCGGAAGGAGATGTTTAACGCTTCGTCTCTATGTCCCGCCCCGGGTGGCGCAGACAGAGCGAGCATGATGAACGACGAAAAGCGAAATGAATGGCGCGCCATCTTCTACGTGCAGGCCCGCGTCGCCATCCTGTTTGTGCCGGTCGTGCTCAGCCTGCTGCTCATCGGCATCTTCGCCGGCAATGATCGCAAATCCGTGCCGGATGCCGTCGATCCGACGGTTACGAGCTCGGTGCGCTGACGAAGCGCCGCCCGGACGGCTGGACTCAGACAAATTTCGGGATCGGCCCCTTCTGCGGCGTGGTATCGCCCTCGAGGTCGACAAAAACCTCATCGACAAAACACCAGGCCCAGCCTTCCGGCGGGTCGTAGCCTTCGATGATCGGATGCTGCGTGGCATGGAAATGCTTGGTCGCGTGGCGGTTGGGCGAGTCGTCGCAGCAGCCGACATGGCCGCAGGTGCGGCAGAGCCTCAGATGCACCCACCAGGAGCCGTTCTTCAGGCATTCCTCGCAGCCAAGCGCGCTCGGCGTGACCTTTTTGATGTCCTTGGTGTGCCTGCATTCGTCCATCGCGGGTTCCCTACCGGTTCGGGCTGATTATTCGTTGGCGGCGGCGCCGTTCCGCGCCAGATAGGCATGCAAGGCAGCGACCACCTGCGCGCCTTCGCCGACGGCGGCCGCGACCCGCTTGGTCGAGCCGCAGCGCACGTCGCCGATGGCGAAGACGCCGCTGCGGCTCGTCTCCATCAGCCCGTGCCCCGGCGTCGTGTCGGGCCCGGTCCGCACGAAACCCTTGGCGTCCAGCGCCACATTGCAGTTCGCCAGCCAGTCGGTGTTCGGATCGGCGCCGATGAACAGGAAGAGGTGCTGGATGGCGCGGGTGGTCTCCTCACCAGTTATCCGGTTGCGCCAGCGCAATTGCTCGAGATTGCCCTCATGGCCCTCCAGCGCCACGACTTCGGTCCCGGCCAGCACCTCGATGTTCGGCTGCGCGGCGATGCGCTCGACCAGATAGCGCGACATGGTGGCGTCGAGGCCGCGCCGCGCCAGCAGCGTCACCTTGCGCACCTGACTCGCCAGATAGACGGCCGCCTGTCCGGCCGAATTGCCGGCGCCGACCAGCGCCACCTCCTGGCTCTGGCAAAGCCTGGCCTCGATCGGCGAGGCCCAGTAATGCACCGAAGTGCCCTCGAACTGCGCCAGATTGGCGATGTCGAGGCGGCGGTAGCGCGCGCCGGTGGCGATCACCACCGCGCGTGAACGCACGCTCTCGCCATCGCCGATGGCAAGCCTGTAGCGTGCGCCGTCATTGGCGTCGTCGAGCAGCTTCGCCTCGTCGGGTATGACCATCTCGACGCCGAACTTCTGCGCCTGGTTGTAGGCGCGCGCCATCAGCGCCATGCCGGTGATGCCGGTCGGGAAGCCGAGATAGTTTTCGATGCGGGCCGAGGCGCCCGCCTGCCCGCCGAAGGCGCGGCAGTCGAGCACGATCGTCGACAGGCCTTCGGAGGCGGCGTAGACGGCGGCGGCCAGACCCGCCGGCCCGGCGCCGACGATCGCCACGTCATAAATCTTGTCGGCATCGATCGGCCGCAGCAGGCCGACGCAGCGGGCCAGCTCGTTCTCGCCCGGATTGTGCATCAGCTTGCCGTTCGGGCAGAGCACGATCGGCAGATGGTGCGGATCGACATGGAAGCGCTCGATCAGCGTTTTCGCGCAAGGGTCGGTGTCGGAATCGAGCGCCCGGTGCGGCAACCCGCTGCGCCGCAGAAAACCCTGCAGCCGCAGCACGTCGCCATTGCCCGGAGGGCCGATGACGACCGGCCCGCTGGCGCCGCTTTCGAGCAGGCCGACGCGGCGCAGGATCAGCGCCCGCATGACGCGCTCGCCGAGATTGGCCTCCTGCACCATCAGGTCGCGCAGCCGCTGCGAGGGGATGACGATCGCCTCGACCGGCTCGACCGCCTCGGCATTGACCAGCGATGGCCGGTTCGACAGCTGCGCCAGCTCGCCGATGAAATTGCCGGCGCCATGGGTGATGATCGCGTCGCGTTGGCCGAGCCCGTCGGCCTGGGTGATGTCGACCTTGCCCGACAGGATGAGGATCACGCCTGGTGAAACCGCGCCGGCCGTCACGATGTGATCGCCGGCGGCATAGGCGCGTGGCTCGCCGAAACGGCGCATGCGCTCGATGTCTGCCTCGCTGAGGATCGGGAACATCTGGTCGCGGCGGGCGGCGATGGTCGGACTAACGGAAGGGGCCATGGCGCGACCGTAGCGTCATGGCCGCCGGGTTTGAAGTGGTTTGTTGGAGGACTGGCCGGAAGGGGAGGTGCCGGCGCCGCTTCGTCGGTCGAATGGCCCCTACCTGATCGCCTCACGCAGATCGGCGAGAGAGATCACCAGCGTCATGGGATCGAGGGGCGACGGGTCGAATCCAAGCGCCGTGTAATAGCTTCGCGCTTCATCGGAGATGGCGTGGACCAGGATGCCGCGGATGCCGAGCGAGCCTGCGGCATTCATCACTCTGCGTGCTGCATCCTGGACGAGCACCCTGCCCATTCCCTGCCGCTGACAGGACTTGTCGATTGCGAGACGGGCAAGAATTGCCACCGGAATCGGATCGGCCATGGTGCGCCGGGACCGGCCCGGCACATGACTGGCAATGACGCCGCCCGAAGCGAGCGCGTAATAGGCGACAACCCTGTCGTCCTCGCAGGCCACGAAGGTGCGAGTCGCGCCACTGTCCTGGTTGGCGAGCGCCCGGCGTTTGACCCAGTCATCCGACGCCGCAACACCGGATGAAAAAGACGAGAGATCGTGGCCACGATCCAGCGGTACCGGTGCCTGCAGCGTCACTTGGTTTCCCAAGGCAGCGGCGCGTTTATCAGTTTGGACAGTCGCTCGTTCGACTTGGCCGGCGCATCGAGCAGGACAAGGAACTCGGCATAAGCCTCCGGCGAAGCCTTGATAAGCGTGCGCTCGAGCAGCGTGTCCTCAGCCATACGCCGGGCGGCGTCGAGGATGAAATCCGTTCGGGTCATGCCGAGCGTCCGCGCGGCCTCGTCGATCAGGCCGCGCTCTTCGGGCCTGATGCGCATGTTCAGCGTGCTTCTCTTCGAAGCGTCCGGCGATTCGTGCTTCATTGTGCAAGAGTAGTATCTTGTAATGACATCGTCATTATAATGAAATCAGGTTTTGTCCGCATTGAAATCAATGCAGATGATAAAAAAGGCTTCTTTCGAACGGTATAGACGGGAGTCGGGCGTATGGCAAACCGCGGGCATCAGTCAACCGTCTCATTTTGCACATAAATGCATTCCGCCAGGATATCTCACAAGTTGTATATTAGAGATCGCTTTATAACGATGTTCTGTTATTACCCAAAGAGTCGACAAAGAATATTACGGATATAGTCGCAATAACAGAATCTTAACTGTTTCGATTAAGGTCTTCAAAATCGTTTCTGTATAGTTTGAGCCGGTCACCAACGGGCAACGAGGAAATCGTAAAATGCTCAAACTGATTAAGCGGTTCAAGAATGACGAATCCGGCGCCACGGCGATCGAGTACGGCCTGATCGCGGCGCTGATCGCGTTGGCAATCATGGTCGGCGCCAGCTCGCTCGGCGGGGCGTTGAACGCCAAGTTCAAGCTGGTCGCAGACTGCGTCAAGGACCCCAAAGCTTCTGGATGTCCGACATAATTTCTGTCCACGTGTTACGGCACGGCTTCGGGGGCCGCCTTTGGGCGGCCTCTCCTTTTTGCGGCGTCGGAAGGCAGCGACACGGCGGCGTTAGCCTTCGGCAAGGAGGATAGAACCGCAACCTTCTCGATTGGCGTTGCGGATACTCTTTGCTCTTGGAACTACGGGATGGCCTGCCATCCGAAGCTCGAAGAGCGAAGGATGGTGCCCAGAAGAGGACTCGAACCTCCACTCCTTGCGGAACACGGACCTGAACCGTGCGCGTCTACCAATTCCGCCATCTGGGCTGGTGGGCGCTCATGTAAGCGGGCAAACGATATGTGTCAACGCGCTTTTTTCACCAGTGTTGGCTCTCCTTCTTCCCGGCGTTGCGCTGCCCCCATTGCCCTGCCGGGCATTTCTCCCCGTGAACGGGGAGAAAGGGCGGGCCGCCGCGTCGGCGCTCTTCCTGCAACGCAGGCGATTGGCGAAATCGGTGGCGAGAGCTTCCCTCTCCCCGTGAACGGGGAGAGGGAAGCTCACCCCTCCAGCACTTCTTTCTTCGCCACGGTGGAATCGGCGTTGAGCTTGTAGATCACCGGCACGCCGGTGCCGAGCTCGAGCTTGACGATCTCCTCGCCCGACTTGCCGTCCAGCGCCATGATCAGCGCGCGCAGCGAATTGCCGTGCGCGGCGACAAGCACCGTCTCGCCGCGCAGCACATGCGGCTGCACCTCGTGCAGGTAATAGGGCCACACGCGCGCGCCGGTGTCCTTCAGACTCTCGCCGCCGGGCGGCGCGATGTCGTAGGAGCGGCGCCAGATATGCACCTGCTCCTCGCCCCATTTCTTGCGCGCGTCGTCCTTGTTGAGGCCGGAGAGATCGCCATAGTCGCGCTCGTTGAGCGCCTGGTCGCGGATGGTCTTGAGATCGCTCTGGCCGACCACGTCGAGGATGTGCTGGCAGGTCTTCTGCGCCCGCTTCAGGGCCGAGGTGTAGGCGATGTCGAATTTCAGGCCGCGCGCCTTGAGCTTTTCGCCGGCGGCAAGCGCTTCGGCATTGCCCTGGTCGGTCAGGTCGACATCGCGCCAGCCGGTGAACAGGTTCTTCAGGTTCCATTCGCTCTGGCCGTGGCGCACGAGCACGAGAGTTCCCGACATGTTTGCTCCTCTGTGGTTTGAGCAATTCCAACGGTTTCCGGAACTGCGTAAGAAGGAAATGCTTCAGGCTTGTGTCAGGAAAGTCCGAGCACGTCCCGCATGGAATAAAGTCCGGGCTTCTTGCCGCGCGCCCAAAGCGCCGCCTTCACCGCGCCGCGGGCGAAGATCGCCCGGTCCTCGGCGTGATGGGACAGCGTGATGCGCTCGCCGGTGCCGGCAAGGATCACGCTGTGGTCGCCCACGACGGAGCCGCCGCGCAGCGTGGCGAAGCCGATCGAGCCCGCCTTGCGAACCCCGGTATGTCCGTCGCGCACCCGCACGCTGTTGCCGGCAAGATCGATGCCGCGCCCGTTGGCCGCCGCCTCGCCGAGCAGCAGCGCCGTGCCGGACGGGGCGTCGACCTTGTGGCGGTGGTGCATTTCCAGGATCTCGATGTCGAAATCCTCCGGGTCGAGCGCCTTCGCGGCCTGCTCGACCAGCACAGCCAGAAGGTTGACGCCGAGGCTCATATTGCCGGATTTGACGATCGTCGCATGCCGCGCGGCGGCGGCGATCCTGGCGTTGTCGTCGGCCGAGCAGCCGGTGGTGCCGATGACATGAACGATGCGCGCCTGCGCGGCATAGCCGGCGAATTCGACGCTTGCGGCCGGCGCGGTGAAATCGAGCACGCCGTCAGCCTTGGCGAAGGCCGGCAGCGGATCGTCGACGATCGGCACGTTGATGATGCCGATGCCGGCAAGCTCACCGGCATCCTTGCCGAGATGGGGGGAGTCCGGCCGCTCGATCGCGGCTGCGACGCGCGCGCCGGGCATCGTGTGTATGGCGCGGATCAGCGTCTGGCCCATGCGGCCCGCGGCGCCCACCACGACCAGGCCCATATCGCCGGCTTCGCTCATGCGCTTCTCCTGACGGTCTTCCTGGCGCGGCTGCGCGGCGCCGGAGTTTGGCCGGAAGTCTGGCTTGCCTTGGCGTCGTCGACAAGTCCCAGCCCCTTCTTGCCCTGGATCCTGTGGAAACGGGCATAGATGCTGTGCGGGTCGGCCATCAGCGTCGCATGCGTGCCTTGTTCGACCAGCCTGCCCTCTTCCAGCACGATGATATGGTCGGCATTGACCACCGTCGACAGCCGGTGCGCGATCACGATCGTCGTGCGGCCGTCCATGACATGGGTCAGCGCTTCCTGGACGCGTGCCTCGGCCTCGTTGTCCAGCGCCGAGGTCGCCTCGTCGAGCAGCAGGATCGGCGCCTGGCGCACGATGGCGCGCGCGATCGAGACGCGCTGGCGCTGGCCGCCCGACAGCGTCGAGCCGCCTTCGCCGACCGGCGTGTCATAGCCTCGCGGTTGCTGGCGGATGAACTCGTCGGCGGCGGCGAGTTTCGCCGCCTGCTCGATCTCGGCATCGGTGGCCGAGAGCCGGCCGTAGCGGATGTTGTCGCGGATCGTGCCTTCGAACAGGTAGGGCGCCTGCGAGACATAGGCGATCGATTGGCGCAGCGAGCGCTTGGTCACCTTGGCGATGTCCTGGCCGTCGACTTCGATCGAGCCCTTGTCGACGTCGTAGAAGCGCTGCAGCAGCGCCACCAGCGTCGACTTGCCGGCGCCCGAGGCGCCGACGATCGCCGTCACCTTGCCGGCGGCGGCGGTGAAGCTCAGGTCCCGCAGCACCGGCATGTCGGTGCTGTAGCCGAAGCTCACGTCGTTGAAGCGCACCTCGCCCGTGGTGATTTTCGCCTCGACCGCGTCGGCGGCATCCCCCTGCCTCGGCTCGAGGTCGAGCAGCTCATAGATCATGCGCGCATTGACCAGCGCGCGTTCCATCGTCACCTGCATGCGCGCCAGGCGACGCGCCGGATCGTAGGCCAGGATCAGCGCGGTGATGAAGGAAAACACCGCGCCAGGCGGTTGGCCGAGATACAATGCCCGATAGCCGGAATAGGCGATGACGGCGGTGACCGCGAGGCCGGCCAGCATGTCGGAAATCGGCGACAGCCGCTCGGAGACGCGGGCGATCTTGTTGCTGCGCTGCTCGGCCGTATCGGCCATGATGCCGATGCGGCGGGCCAGCTCGTCCTCCATGGTGAAGGCCTTGACGATGGCTATGCCTTGAACCGCCTCCTGTACGGAGCCGCTCAGCCGCGAGTTGATCAGCACGGATTCGCGGTTGATCTTGCGCACCCGGCGGGTGATGTAGACGACGGCCCAGATCAGCGGCGGTCCGATCAGCAGCGAGCTCAGCGACAACACCGGATCCTGGTAGACCATCAGGCAGACCAGGCCGATCAGCGTCACCGCATCGCGGGTGATCGAAATCAAGGTCAGCGACAGCAGGTCGCGAATGCCGCCGACATTCTCATCCAGCTGCGCCGCCAGGCGCCCGGAACGCGTGTCGTTGAAGAAATTGACGCCGAGCTTCATGAGTTGGTCGAAGCAACGCTTCTGGTAGCGGGCGACGAGATTGTTGCCGACCTTGGCCAGCATCACCGCCTGGCCGTAACCGGCAAAGCCGCGCACGAGGAAGGCGCCCATGAAGCCGGCGCAAATCCACCAGACGGCGCCGCTGCTCCGTTCGTAGAAGATCTGATTGACCATCGGCGCCATGACCCAGGCCGAGAAGGCGGTCGCGCCCGAAACCAGCAGTGAGCAGACGATGACGATCGCGTAGGACCAGCGATGGTCATAGCCGTTTTCGGCGACGATGCGGCGCAGCACCGCGGTGACCTCACCCGGTCGGGTCTTTTGCTTGTCTGGATTTTGACGTGTCAAATCGGAAGCGCTTCGTGGGTTTTCGTCATAAGGCCAACCCTCTTAGCGCCCCGGCTACGGCTTGCCTATGGCGAAACTTCGTCGCGGCGGGGCCGAGCGCCGGCCCAGGCCCTGGCGCGATCATGCCCGCCAGTGCCGCCCGGCGGTCTGCACGCCGAACAGCGAAGGCGTCCTGGCATAGGCGGCAAGCCCAAGCAGCGCCGCCAGCGGATGGGTGATGACATAGACCGGCATTTCGCGCATCAGCGCGCTGTGCGGCGCCTTGTCCTCGAAGGCGGCGCGGAAATTGCCGGCCTTCAGCGCCGGAACGATCTTCTGCGCGATGCCGCCGGTGAGGAACACGCCGCCGCGGCCCATGAACACCAGCGCCAGGTCGCCCGCGGTGCGGCCGAGGCAGGTGACGAACAGCTCCAGCGCCTCCCCGGCCACCGCGTCGGATTTGGCGAGCGCCGCCCCGGTGACCTCGGCCGGCGTCGTGAACGGCGTCGGCTTGCCGTCCGTCCTGGCCACGGCGCGATAGACATTGACCAGCCCGCGCCCGCACAGGATCTGCTCGCCGGAGATGCGGCCTTCCAGCTTCTCGATATGCGGGAACACCTCGAAGTCGCGCGGCGTGCGCGGTCCGATATCCATATGCCCGCCCTCGCCCGGCACCGGAATCCAGCGATCGAGCGCGTAAATCAGCCCGGCGACGCCCAGCCCGGTTCCGGGGCCGAGCACGACGCGGCTCCCATTGGGTTCCGGCGTGCCGCCGCCGATCTTTTCCATATGCTCCTCGCCGAGCGCCACGACGGCCAGCGCCTGCGCCTCGAAATCGTTGAGCACCACGACCTCGCTCAGGCCGAGATTGGCGATCATCTGCCGGGGTTTCACGACCCAGGGGCAGTTGGTGAGCGGAATCTCGTCGCCGTCGACCGGCCCGGCGATCGCCAGCACCGCCGAATTCGGCTGGATCGAGGAGCGGTCGAGCACCGCCGCCTGGATCGCGTCGTCGATGGTCTTGAAATTCGCCGTCTGGACGATCTGCGGCTCGGTCGCCTCCGAATTGGCGTCGAGCACGATCGAGAAGCGCGCATTGGTGCCGCCAATGTCGCCGATCAGGACCGGAAACCGCAGCCCCTTCTCGTCTTCGCCTGCCATGCTCTTGATCGTCCTCGTTGCGGCGCCACTGCGCCGTTCAATCGATTGACTAGCGCATGACCCCGGAAAGGGAAAGCCCGCTTCGGCGTCAGTTTCCCGGTCTAGGCCTTGGCAGCGGAATGCCGATCTTCGGCGTCGGCGCGAAAGCGCTCGCCTGGGCCGGGAGCGCGCCGCTGGAGATCGTCTCCACCGGTTCGGTCGGCTGCGGTTCGGCAACGGCCACGGCGGCGGCGCTGCCGCCCTGGTAGGTCACGGCCGCCAGCGACGGCGCATCCGTCGCGGCGAGCACCGCCTGGCACTCCTTCGGCAGATTGGCCATCGTCATCAGGTCGCGGGCCTTGGGCGCATCCGGGTTCTTGTTGGGCCGCCACGGCTCCTCGGTGAACCACCAGGCCAGCGGCTTGCCGCAGCCGTCATCCGCGGGCGTCGCCTCCTGCCCCTTGCAACCGGGCGAGCCCGGCTGGCAGCCGATGCGCATGTGGAAGTGATAGTCATGGCCCCAGAACGGCCGGATCTTGCGCAGCCAGGAACGGTCGCCGGTGACGGTGTCGCAAAGCTCCTTCTTGATGCCGGGATTGACCAGAATGCGCTCGACTTCCGGATAGCTCGCGGCTCGCTCGAGCAGCCTTGTGTGCGCCGGCGTCCACAGCGCGTCCTTCACCAGATGCGTCTTCTCGTCGACCATCAGCGTGGCGCTCATCGATTCGCGCTGGGCCATGCTCAGCGGCCGCTTCGGCATCGGCGTTAGCCAGATGTCGGCGTCGAGCCCGATCTGGTGCGAAGCATGGCCGGTCATCATCGGTCCGCCGCGCGGCTGCGAGATGTCGCCGACCAGAAGCCCCGGCCAGCCATCGGCTGCAGCGTCGCGCGACAGTTTCTCGATCAGCGCGATCATCGCCGGATGGCCCCAGCGCCGGTTACGCGAGGGGCGCATCACTTCCCAGGTCGGGCCTTCCATCGGCAGGGCGACGCCGCCGGCGAAGCAGCCCTTGGAGTAAAAGCCGAAGGATTGCGCGGGCACCACCGCCGGCAATCTCTTGGCGCCGAACAGATCCTTGGCGCGCGGTTCGGCCGAAATCGCGGCCGCCGCCAGCGCGGCCAAGGTCACCAGCGCCAGCGCGGCGGTCAGGAACGGCTTCCTGTCGGGCAGCGATCGCAAATTCATCAGGCCGGATCCCTCTCCAGTCTATCCGTCTGCGGCACGGTGAGGCGAACAGGAACGAATCATACCACGCCGCGCGTCCCGCATCGATCTTCAACCTCTCATCGGGCTGCGGGGCTCCCCGTCCCGCCAGTTGCCTTCGGCCCACATCCGCTCCAGCGCCACCCGGTAGTTCGGGAACCGGAAGCGATAGCCGGCCGCCTTGATCGCCTTGTTGGCGACGCGCTTATTCTCGCCATAGAAAGACCGTGCCATGGGCGAAAGTTGGGCGGTCTCGAAGGGAATTTCGGGCGGCGGCTCGACGCCCATCAGCCCGGCGGCGTAAGCGACGACATCCTGCGGCGGCGCCGGCTCGTCATCGGTGACGTTGAAGATGCCGCCGAGGTTGTTGCCGGCGAGGTGCCACAGCGCGCCGGCGATGTCGTCGCAATGGATGCGGTTGAACACCTGCCCCGGCTTGACCAGTCGCCGCGCGGTGCCCTCCTCGAGATTGGTGAGCGCGTTGCGGCCTGGCCCGTAAATGCCGGAAAGCCGCAGCACCGCCACCGGCTTGCCGGTCGCGCGGCCAAGCGCCAGCCATTGCTGTTCGGCCGCCACCCGCATCACCGAGCGCTTCGACACGGGGCGGCAGTCGCTGGTCTCGTCCACCCAGGCGCCGCCATGGTCGCCATAGACGCCGACGGTGGAGAGATAGGCGATCCATTCCAGCGCCGGCATTTTTTCCCGCAGCGCCTCGCCGGCGGCATTGAGCACCGGGTCGCCGGCCTCGTCGGGAGCGACCGAGACGATGAGATGCGTGGTCCTGGCGAGCGCCTCGCCGAGCTCAGGCGACAGCGAGCCGTCAAACAGCAGCGGCTCGATTCCAGCGAGCTTCAGCGCTTCAAATTTTTCCGGCGTCCGGGTCGTGCCGAAGACCGGCTCATGCTGTCCGTTGGCCCGCGCGAATGCCTTGCCGGAGTAGCCTGCGCCGAAGATGAAGAAGCGTCTCTCGCTCATCGATGAATCTCCTTCAATCGGCCTTCACGGGATCTGCCAACGCCGCCAGCCACTCCTCACGGACCGCCGCATCGGTCTCGGTCTTCGAGGCGGTGGCGGCAAGCTCGCCAAATTCGCGGTCGGACAGCAGTCGCGACAGGGCCCAGATTGCCGCACCCCGCACCAGTGGCGAGACGTCGCGAAGCAGGCCACGCACGATGCCGATCAAGCCCGCGTCGCCCGAGTTGCCGGCCGCGATCAGCACGTTGCGGACAAAACGGTCACGGCCGATGCGCTTGACCGGCGAGCCCGAGAAAAAGGCGCGGAACGCCGCGTCGTCGAGCGCCAGCAGCTCCGAAAGCGGCGGCTCGCGCAGATCGTTACGCGCTGCAAGCTTAGCCTCCGACGCCGCGCTGGCGAACTTGTTCCACGGGCAGGCCGCCAGGCAGTCGTCGCAGCCATAGATGCGGTTGCCGATCTTGTCGCGGAACTCGCGCGGGATCGGCCCCTTGTTCTCAATGGTCAGGTAGGAGATGCAGCGCCGCGCATCGAGCCGGTAGGGCGCGGGAAAGGCATCGGTCGGGCAGGCGTCGAGGCAGGCGCGACAGGAGCCGCAACGGTCGATCTCGGCCTTGTCCGGCTCCAGCTCGGCCGTGGTGAAGATCGTGCCGAGGAACAGCCAAGAGCCATGCGCGCGGCTGACCAGATTGGTGTGCTTGCCCTGCCAGCCGAGGCCAGCCGCTTCCGCCAGCGGCTTTTCCATGACCGGCGCGGTGTCGACGAACACTTTCACGTCGCCGCCCGCCTTTGCCACGATCTTGCCGGCGATCTCCTTCAGCCGGCCTTTCATCACGTCGTGATAGTCGCGGTTCTGCGCATAGACCGAAATCGCGCCGCAATCGGGCTTTGTCAGGATATCGCGCGGATCGCGGTCGGGGCCGTAATTCATCGCCAGCACGACGATCGAGCACACCTCCGGCCACAATGTCGAGGGTTCGGCTCGCCGCTCCAGCGTCTCGGCGATCCAGTCCATCGAACCGTGAAAACCGTCGGAGACGAATTCGGCGAGCCTTGCCGGCGCCAGCGGAATCGCGTCCGGCCGGGTCACGGCGACCGCCTCGAAGCCGGCGCGGCGCGCCTCCGCGTCGATCAGCGCGCGTAGCTTTTCAGAAGTCGAGGTCCGCATAATGCGATACCGGCGACAGACCGCGCACCCGGTCGGAGAGCAGCGGCCGGAAGGACGGCCGCGATTTCACCCGCGTGTACCATTCGCGCGCGGCGCTGTGTTCGCGCCAGTCGATCTCGCCCAGATAATCGAGCACCGAAAGCGTGGCCGCCGCAGCGAGGTCGGCATAGGTCACCTTGTTGCCGGCCAGCCAATGGCGCGTGCCGGCGAGCCAGTTGGTGTATTTCATGTGCTGGCGGATGTTGGCGCGCGCCGCCCGGATCGCAGCCGAGTCGGGCGAGCCGCCGCCGGCGGTTTCCGGCATCACCGGCTTCAGCACGCGCTCGCGCACCAGGTGGCGGGTCACTTCGCTTTCGGCCTTCGCCAGGTACCAGTCGGTCAGCCGGCGGATTTCGGCGCGCTGCATCGGGTCCTCGGCGAACAGCCGCTTGTCGCGCTTGAGCACGCCGCGTGTCTCGTCGAGATATTCGGCGATCACCATGGCGCCGACGATCGGCACGTCGCCTTCGGCGAGCAGGATCGGCAGCGTCCCGGCCGGGTTCAGCGCCAGGAACTCCTTGCGCCGCGTCCACGGTTTTTCCTCGATCAGCGCCAGCTCCTCGCCATACTCGCCAAAGGCGAGGCGGACGAACCGGCAGGTGGCGAACATGGGATGATGGAAAAGCGTCAGCATGGTTCCGCGATGATAGGGCGCACTGGCGAATCGATACCTGCGCCGGTAAGTCTTGGCGGCCCGTCATGCGGCCGTCACGGTGTTGCGACCTATAGGGGGACTTCCGCGCCGTGACAAGCAAGCCGTTGTCCCCAGCCATCCCCGAAATCCTGAGGTTGCCATGGAAAGCCAGACCATCGTCGAAGCGCTGCTGCTTGGGCTTTTGGAGGGCCTGACCGAGTTCATCCCGGTGTCGTCGACCGGCCACATCCTGCTTGCCGGCCATTTCCTCGGCTTCCATTCCACCGGCAAGGCCTTCGAGATCCTGATCCAGCTCGGCGCGATCCTGGCGATCCTCAGCGTCTATTTCAGCAAGCTCTGGCAGATGCTGGTCAAGCTGCCCAGCGATCCGCAAACAAGGCATTTCGTCATCGGCATCCTGATCGCCTTCCTTCCGGCAGCGGCGATCGGCGCGCTGGGTCACGACTTCATCAAAAACTATCTATTCGAGTCGCCAAAACTGATCTGCATCATGCTGGTCATCGGCGGCGTGGTGCTGCTCGTCGTCGACCGCATCAACTTCAAGCCGGTGCATCACGACGTCGAGCGCTTCCCGTTGAGCATCTATCTCAAGATCGGCCTGTTCCAGTGCCTGTCGCTGATCCCCGGCACCTCGCGCTCCGGCTCGACCATCGTCGGCGCGCTGCTGATGGGCGTCGACAAGCGCGCGGCGGCGGAATTCTCCTTCTTCCTCGCCATGCCCACCATGGTCGGCGCCTTCGCCTTCGACCTCTTCAAGAATCGCAACGTGCTGACCGCGGCCGACCTGCCGATCATTTCCGTCGGCTTCATCGCCGCCTTCGTCGCCGCGCTCATCGTGGTGCGCTTCCTGCTCGATTACGTCTCGAAGAACGGCTATTCGCTGTTCGGCTGGTGGCGGCTTGCGGTGGGTATCGCGGGGCTGGTGGCGTTGATGGTTTGGGGGTGAGGGCGGGCTTTGCCCGCAACATTCGTTGAGTTCCTTCGCGCCCCCCTCTGCCCTGCCGGGCATCTCCCCCACTCGGAGGAAGATTGGCAGTTTTGCCGTCGGCATTCTTCTTGCAACGTTGGTGATTGGCGAAAGCGAGAGCAACATCTGATCTCCCCCCTCGTGGGGGAGATGGCCGGCAGGCCAGAGGGGGGCGCTGTCCCGCCAGCTATCGACGTTGAGCAGGCACTCAATTCCTTCCATAAAATGCGTTCTCGACATGCACCGGCCAGCGCCAGGGCAGCACCGCGACCATGTCGAAACGCATCGAAAGCCGCCCGTAATCCGGCTGGCGCGACAGCCAGATATCCGCCGCGCCCTCGATGCGGCGCTCGGATTCATGGCCGATCGCTTCCATCGCCTCGATCAGCGTGCGCCGCGCCTTGACCTCGACGAACAGCACCAGGTCGCCGCGGCGGGCGATCAGGTCGATCTCGCCGAGTTTCGTGCGATGGCGGCGGGCGAGGATGCGATAACCCTTCAGCATTAGCGCTAGCGCCGCCAGCCACTCGCCGCGATGGCCGCGCCGATAGGCTTTGCGGCGATGGCCAACGGTGCGCTCAGCCACCGTCGGCTCCTTTTTGCTCGACCATGATCCTATCCAAAAACCGGCTTCCACTTTTTGGGATCATGGTCCGTCCCTGAGCTCCAAGAGCCGCCGGTAAAGCGCCTGTTTCTGGCCGCCGGTCATCTTCGCCGCTTCCGATGCCGCCTTCGAGGCCGGCATTTCGGCCGCGAGCGACAACAGCAGCCGGTCAATGTCGGCCGGCTGGTCCTCCGCCGCCTCGGGCGGGCCGACACAGATCACGATTTCGCCCTTCGGCGTGTCGGCCGCCGCATAGTGATCGGCCAGTTCGGCCAGCGTTCCGGTGCGCATCTCCTCGAAGGCCTTGGTCAGCTCGCGGCCGATCGCGGCCTGGCGGCTGCCGCCCAGTGCTTCGACCATGGCGCCGAGCGTCTCGGCCAGTCGGCGCGGCGATTCGAAGAAGATCAGCGTCGCCGGCACCTGCTTGAAAATTTCAAGCTTTGTCAGCCGCTGCCCTGCTTTGACCGGCAAGAACCCGGCGAACAGGAAAGCATCGGATGGCAGGCCGGATGCCGTCAGCGCGGCGAGAGCCGCAGAAGGCCCGGGGATCGGCACGACGCGGATACCCTGCTCCAGCGCCTCGCCGACCAGCCGGTAGCCGGGATCGGAGACCAGCGGCGTGCCGGCGTCGGAGATCAGGGCCACGCTCTGCCCGGCCGCCAGCGCCTCGATCAGCTTCGGCCCGGCCTCTTTCGCGTTGTGCTCGTGATAGGCGGTGGTGCGGCGGCGGATGCCGTAGCGTTCGAGCAGCACGCGCGATACGCGCGTGTCCTCGCAGGCGACGATGTCGGCGGCGGCCAGCGTCTCCAGCGCACGCAGCGTGATGTCGGCGAGATTGCCGATCGGCGTCGCCACCAGATAGAGCGCCGGCGTGAGCGGCCGCGCCGCGATCTCGGTCTGCCCGATCAGGTAGCTGTGTTTGTCGCCGGTCAAGAATAACCCTCCGTCCAAGCAATTCCAGGAAAAGTGCGTAGCGGTTTTCCGTCCGGAATTGCGAAAGAACAAAGTCTCTTTGGCATGGCTGACGGCCTGTTGCAAAACGTGAGGTTGGGCCAAGGAAATCGCCATGCCTTTGCCACAGTGCGGAACGAAACCGGCAACGGCGAATTTAACCCCTGATTCCCCGGGAGGAGGCAGGACCGGACGATGCCCAATCGCTTCGACATCTTCATCAGCCGACTTGAAAGCAAGACCGCCCGCGAGGGCATTCCCCCACACCCCATCGCCGCCCAGAGCGGCGCACGCCGCGACAAGGCCGACCAGAAGCCGGTCCGCGATGGTGAGGCGCATGGCGAGAAGCACCGCGGCAAGCATCGCCAGAAGCACGACGCTTAGAACAACCAGCAACCTTCGCCATCTCGCGCTTCGTCATTCCAGGGCGGAGCAAGGAGCGAAGCGACGCGCGCAGACCCTGGAATCCATGCCGTTACATCGAAGCGCCACCAACGGTGCAGAATTCTGGACCGCAGCACCCTTCGCATAGGTCACGGCATGGATTCTCGGGTCAAGCCCGAGAATGACGAACGCGCTGGAGAGCGCCGCATCTTCAGAGGTATCTGCCAACCCTCACCTCCAGCAGCCCCACCAGCTCCGGGTCCATGAAGTCGTAGTCGTCCGGATATCGAGGCAGATCACCCTGGCGCCTTTCAGGCTCGCCCGGAACTTCTTCTGCAGCTTGGCGCGGTGCGCCTTTTCCATCACGAAGATGATGTCCGCCCAGGCGACCAGCTCATGCGTCAGCGGGTTGTCGGCGTCGTGATTGGTGCCGGCCGATTCCACCTCTATGTCGCGGCGCGTGGAAAACACCTGCTCGGCGGTCGGGCTGCGTAACCGGTTCTGGCTGCAGACGAAGAGGACGTTCTTCAAAGAGGTTACCGCGCCAAATCCGCCACCACCGCATCGAGCACGATCATGCCGGCGGTCGTGGCGCGCAGCCTTGCATTGCCGACCGGCGCCACCAGCCCCTCCCCCTGCAGCACCGAGAGCCGCGCGCTGGAAAGGCCGCGCCCTGACAGCGCCTCGTAGCGCTGCAGGTCGATGCCTTCGGCGAGCCGCAGGCCCATCAGCAGGAATTCGTCGGCCTCTTCGGCGCGGGTCAGGATCTCGCCCCCGGTGACGCCGTGCCCCTTGGCCTCGACCAGATTGGCCCAGGTCTCCGGCATCCTTTCGGCTATCGTCACCGTGCGCCTTCCGTTCTCGACGAAGCGGCCATGCGCGCCCGGCCCGACGCCGACATATTCGCCATAGCGCCAGTAGGTGAGATTATGCCGGCTCTCGGCGCCCGGCTGGGCGTGGTTGGAAATCTCATAGGCCGGCAGCCCATGCGCCGCCGTCACCTCCTGTGTCAGCGCATAGAGGTCGGCGGCATGGTCGTTGTCGGGCAGGGTGAATTTCTTCGCCGCGTAAAGCGCGTGGAAGGGCGTGCCCTCCTCGATGGTGAGCTGGTAGAGCGACAGATGGTCGACGGCATAGCCGATCGCCTGTTCCAGCTCCGCGCCCCATGCTTCCGGCGTCTGGCCGGGCCGCGCATAGATCAGGTCGAAGGAGAGGCGGGGGAAGATTTCGCGGGCGAGCCCGATGGCGTGCAGCGCCTCCTCGACATTGTGCAGCCGGCCGAGGAAGCGCAGATCCTTGTCGTTCAGCGCCTGCACGCCGAGCGAGACGCGGTTGACGCCGGCGGCGCGATAGCCGCGGAAACGCTCGGCCTCGACCGAGGACGGGTTGGCCTCCAGCGTCACCTCGATGCCTTCAGGCACCGTCCAGTTCCTCGCCACCGCCTCCAGCACCGCGCCCACCGTTTCCGGCTTCATCAGTGACGGTGTGCCGCCGCCGAGGAAGATGCTGGTCACCTCACGCGGCCCGGTGCGGGCGCGCATGGTCGCAAGCTCCGTCTCGAAGGCGCGGGCAAAACGCTCCTGGTCGACCGGCTGGTGGCGGACATGGCTGTTGAAGTCGCAGTAAGGGCACTTGGCCGCGCAGAACGGCCAATGGATGTAGACGCCGAAGCCTGGGCTCCGGTCGAGCTGCATCGTCTGGGCGGTCCCGATCATGCCGAACCCAGCCGGGCCAAATCTAGACGCGCCTGCGCGAATTTCTGGAAAGCGCGGGCGCGGTGCGAAAGCGCCGTCGCCTGGCCTGGCTTCCAACCATGCTTCTCCTCCGCGCTCATCTCGCCGAAAGTCTTGTCGAAACCATTGGGCAGGAAGACCGGATCGTAGCCGAAGCCGAGCGTGCCGCGCGGCGGCCACACCAGCGTGCCTTCCGCCTCGCCGCGGTAATACTCGGCCTCGCCGTCCGGAAAGGCGAGACAGATGACGGCGACGAAGCGGCCGGTGCGTTGCGCCGGCTCGGTCGCGCCGGCCTCCTGCAGCGCCGTTTCCGTCTTTTGCATGGCCATGCCGAAATCCCTGCTGCCGTCGGGCTTTTCCGCCCAGTTGGCGGTGTAGACGCCCGGCGCGCCGTCGAGCGCGTCGACGCAGAGCCCGGAATCGTCGGACAGCGCCGGCAGGCCGGTGGCCTTGGCCGCGGCATATGCCTTGATATAGGCGTTTTCCTCGAAGGTCGTGCCGGTCTCGTCCGGCTCCGGCAGGCCGTATTCCTTGGCCGATTTCGCCTCGAAGCCGAACGGCGCCATGAGGTCGGCGAATTCGCGCAGCTTGCCGGCATTATGGCTGGCGACGACGATCTTCTTTCCGTTCAAAGAATGCATCAGAAACCCCAGATCCTCGGCTCGGCGAACTCGATCGAATTGCCCGAAGGGTCGCGGATATAGATCGAGTGCCCGCCCTGCGGCCATTCGAAATCGCTTTCGATGGCGATGTTCCTGGCGGAGAGATGGTCGCGCCACTTGGCGATCTCGTCGGCGGTTGCCGCAAAGCAGAGATGCCCCTCGCCGGCCGTGCCATGCGGCGGCACTTTCAGCCGGGCGTCCGGCGCCGGCGGGATTTTCGTCGCCTCGGCGTTGAAGAGAAGCAATACGCCGTCGCCGCAGCGGAAGAAGACGTGGCGGCCTTCGACCTTGCCCAGCGGATCGAGGCCGATGATGTCACGGTAGAAGGCTTCGGCGGCGGCGAGATCGGTGACGTAGAGGGCTGATTCCAAAATTGCCGAGGGCATCACGAGGCACCCCCCTCTGCCCTGCCGGGCATCTCCCCCGCAAGGGGGGAGATTGGCAGCTCCGCAGGCGGCATCTCGACGTTGATGGTTGGCGAAACCCAAGGTGATATCTGATCTCCCCCCTTGCGGGGGAGATGGCCGGCAGGCCAGAGGGGGGTGTGAAGGATCGCCAACCTCATTCGTTCTTCTCTGCGGCGCCCTACGCCACCGCCATCTGCTGCAGGCTCACCAGCCGCGAAATGCCCTTCTTGGCCAGGCCCATCAGCGCCGCGAACTGCTCCTCGGAAAACGGCTCGCCCTCGGCGGTGCCCTGGATCTCAACGATGCCCCCCTTGCCGGTCATGACGAAATTGGCGTCGGTGCCGGCCGAGGAATCCTCGAGATAGTCGAGGTCGATGACCGGCTGGCCGTCATGGATGCCGCAGGAGATCGCCGCGACATGGTCCTTCAGAACCTTGGAGACGCTGACCATCTGGCGCGCTTCCATCCAGCGCAGGCAGTCGTAGAGCGCCACCCAGCCGCCGGTGATCGAGGCGGTGCGGGTGCCGCCATCGGCCTGGATGACGTCGCAGTCGACGGTGATCTGCTGCTCGCCCAGCGCCTGCAGGTCGACCACGGCGCGCAGGCTCCGGCCGATCAGCCGCTGGATCTCCAGCGTGCGGCCGCCCTGCTTGCCGGCGGAGGCCTCGCGCCGCATGCGCTCGCCGGTCGAGCGCGGCAGCATGCCATATTCGGCGGTCACCCAGCCCTTGCCGGAGTTGCGCATCCAGGCCGGCACTTTTTCCTCAAGGCTCGCGGTGCACAGCACATGCGTGTCGCCGAACTTCACCAGGCAAGAGCCTTCGGCATGCTTGGACACGCCGCGCTCGAAGGAGATGGCGCGCATTTCGTCGGCTTGGCGTTTGGAGGGGCGCATTCGGCCTGCTTTCTTGTCGTTTTCGGAATCGTGGCCGGCTTGTAGACGCATGCGAGGCAAGTCGCAAAGGAAAAGGGGCAGCAAACGCGGCACCGTGACCGCAAACGCGGCACCGGGTTGCGCGGGGGTGGCTTAAGTCTATATCTTTTCGGCAGGAGGTTTCTCGCCGGAATGAACAAACCAGTCGATCCGACGTCGCAGTCACCCGGGCTTCAGTCACCGGTACTTCAGTCACTCGACATGCGCTCGCGCGATATTTTCCGGCGGATTGTCGATTCCTATCTGCGCGACGGCGAGCCGGTCGGCTCGCGCAGCCTGTCGCGCATCCTGCCCTCCTCGCTGTCGCCGGCCACCATCCGCAACGTGATGAGCGACCTCGAGCATCTGGGCCTGATCTACGCGCCGCATATCTCCGCCGGGCGGCTCCCGACCCAGACGGGCCTGCGCTTCTTCGTCGACGCCTTCATGGAGCTCGGCGATCTTTCCGACGACGAGCGCCGCATCATCGAGGCACAGGTGCGCGCCTCCGGCTCGGGCGCGACGCTGGAGCATATGCTGACCGAGGCCAGCCAGATGCTGTCCGGCATGTCGCGCGGCGCCGGCCTCGTGCTCGCCTCCAAGAACGAGGTGGCGCTGAAGCACATCGAATTCATCCAGCTCGAGCCCACAAAGGCGCTTGCCGTGCTGGTGTCGCAGAACGGCGATGTCGAGAACCGCGTCGTCGACCTGCCCGCCGGCACCACCGTGTCGCAACTGCACGAGGCGTCCAATTTCCTCAACGCCCATATCAGGGGCCGGACGCTTGCCGAGGCGCGCGCCGAGATCGCCCGCATAAAGGACGAAACCAAATCCGCCCTCGACACGCTGTCGCAGGATCTGGTCGAGAAGGGCCTGGCGGTCTGGGCAGGCGCCGAAAGCGGCCTGCCGGCGCGTCTCATCGTGCGCGGCCGCGCCAACCTGCTCGAAAATGTCACCGCCCAGGCCGACCTCGAACTGCTGCGCCATCTGTTCGAGGACCTGGAAACGCAGGACGGGCTGCTGCAGCTGCTCGACCTCGCCGAGGAAGGGCCGGGCGTGCGCATCTTCATCGGCTCGGAGAACAAGCTGTTTTCGCTGTCCGGCTCGTCGCTGGTCGTCGCGCCCTATCGCGACAAGGACGCCCGTGTCATCGGCGCGCTTGGCGTCATCGGCCCGACAAGGCTGAACTACGCGCGCATCGTGCCGATGGTCGACTATACGGCGCAGCTCATTTCGCGCATGCTCCGTTAGGTGTATCGATATTCAGGTGATGCCGGCCTGACCTGAATCTCGATACACCTAAGGTCGCTGCGGAGGAGAAAAAATGGCGCTGGAAGCAATCAAGGCCCAGATCGACCTCCTGCTTCAGGAAATGATCAACCAGCCCGAGGACGATCGCGAGATCCAGGAGCAGCTGCGCGAGAAATTGCGGGAGCTCCGCGCCATGGGCCTGCCCTTGCCGGCAGACCTCGTCGAGCTGGAAAAGCGCCTCGACGACGACCTGGATGCCGAAGACGAGAGCTGAACTCCTGGCGCTTCGTCGTCAAATCAACGTGCGCCTGCTTCTCTTTTAGACCCTGTGCCCGATATCTCCGTCGGCAGGCGCCGATCGATAGGCGCATTGGCAGACGACGGAGATACAGCATGACGCGGATCGTCGAGCTTGCGGGCCTCGCGCTGGTTTTTGCCACCGGTGCCTTTGCGCAGCAGGCCGATCAACCCTTGCTCAGCGGCGAAAAGGCCTTCGGCGACTGGAAGGCCGACCGTCCTGGCGTGCGCCGGCTGCTGAAGCCTCAGGATATGCCGAAGCCCGATGTGGCGGAGTCCGCCTCGAATGGCGGCGGCGTCACCGATCGTCCCGAGGGGGCCAGGCCGAAACTTCCGCCGGGCTTCTCCGCCGAGCTGGTCGCATCGGGCATCGACAGTCCCCGCGTGGTGCGCGTGGCGCCGAACGGCGACCTCTTCGTCGCCGACAGCCGGGCGAACGAGGTCCGCGTCTATCGCCTGGCGCAAGGCAGCGCCAAGCCCGCTGAGACGTCGATCTTCGCCAAGGGCCTGACGCGACCCTACGGCATCGCCTTCTATCCCCCGGGCGACAAGCCGCAATGGGTCTATGTCGCCAACAGCAACAGCGTGGTGCGCTTCCCCTATCGCGAGGGCGACCTGGAAGCGTCCGCCAAGCCGGAGACCATCGTAGCCAAGGTCCCCGCCAGCCACCATTGGACGCGCGACATCGCTTTCTCGCCCGACGGCAAGACGCTCTATCTGTCGGTCGGCTCCGGCTCCAACATCGCCGAGGATATGGGCGCGAAGCCGAAAGGCGGCGTCGAGGCGTGGGCGAAATCGCAGCCGCTGGGCGCTGCCTGGGGCGCGGAAGAGGGCCGCGCCGATGTGCTCGCCTTCGACCCCGACGGCAGCAACCGCAGGACCGTCGCCACCGGCCTGCGCAACTGCTCCGGCATGACCGTGCAGCCGGCGACAGGCGCGCTCTGGTGCGTCGTCAACGAGCGCGACGAGCTAGGCGACAACGTCCCCTTCGAATACGCGACCGCCGTCAAGGAAGGCGCCTTCTACGGCTGGCCTTGGTACTACATCGGCGACAATGAGGACCCGCGCCACGAGGGCGCGCGCCCGGACCTCGCCGGCAAGGTCACGGTTCCGGACGTGCTGATCCAGGCGCATTCGGCGCCGCTCAACATCGCCTTTTACGACGGCGGCAACTTTCCGGCCGATTACGGTTTTCCTGCTGAATATAGGGGCGACGCCTTCGTCACTCTGCACGGCTCCTGGAACCGCAATGTCCGCACCGGCTACAAGGTGGTGCGGCTGAGGTTCAAGGACGGCAAGCCGACCGGTGAGTATGACGATTTCGCCACCGGCTTCGTCATTGCCGACGACGCGCTCTGGGGCCGGCCGGTCGGCGTCGCCGTGGCCAAGGACGGCGCGCTGATCCTCACCGAGGACGGCAACGGCACCATCTGGCGCATCACGTATGGAGATGGCCGGTCCTGACGGTCCGACACCACAGCTTTTCCCAAATTTCTGGCGCCAGGTCGGAATTTATCCTACCTAGTAGGGCAGCGAGAAGGAGTCCAACCGTGAACAACGCCGAAAAAGTGAGCGTTACCATGGCTCGCGAGCAAATGCAGGCTATCCGCGAGAGAGTGGAAGCCGGCGAATTTGCCACCGTCAGCGAAGCCATGCGTGACGCCGTGCGGGTATGGCAGCGGCAACGCATCGAGGATGCCGAGCGCCTTGAGGCTATCCGAGCCCGTGTCCGCCGCTCCATCGAGGACTCCAGGCCGTCCTTGAGCGAAGACGAGGCCGACGCCGCGCTTGAGGCCGCTATCGCCGGAATCGACAAAGACCTGGACCGTGCGGCGTCTTAGGGTCCACCTACCGACCCGACGCCATCGCGGACTTGGCCGAAGTTTACCGGTTCATCGCCACGCAGGGCCAAAGCCGCAACGTTGCATTGGCCTTTGTTCGGCGCATACATGCCCGCTGTCGCAAGATTGGCGATGCACCAAACGGTGGTCGACCACGCGACGACCTTCAACCAGGGTTGCGCACTGTGCCTTTTGAGCGCAGCACCGTAATCGCTTACCGCGTCGGCAAGACCGTGGAAATCGTCAATGTGTTTTACGGCGGCCGGGATTATGAGGCGTTGTACCGGGGCCACGAGGAAAGCACTGAGGAATAAGAGCAGACGCTTGCAAAGGGGCGACCGCGATCATGGTTTTGCGGTATGACTCAAGGCGAACTCATGCGCCGTGACGCGCGGCGTTAGCATTGCGGGATCAACAGTCGGGCCAGAACCATGACACTCACCGGTTTCCTCGCCTACAGCGCCGCCCTCGGCGTCGCCGCCGCCATTCCCGGCCCCGGCGTCACGGCGCTTGTCGCCCGCGCGCTCGGCTCCGGGTTCCGTTCCTCGCTCGCCATGTCGTTTGGCCTGATGCTTGGCGACCTCACCTATCTCACCGCCGTGGTGTTGGGCCTGGCCTTCGTCGCTCAGACCTTCGGCCTGGTCTTCCTCGCCATCAAATGGGCCGGCGTCGCCTATCTCGCCTTCCTCGCCTGGCGCTTCTGGACCAGCGGCATCACGCCGGAAAACATCGAGGCGCGCAAGGCCAAGGGTGGGCTGGTGTCGAGCTTCATCGCCGGGCTGACGGTGACGCTGGGCAATCCCAAGACGATGATCTTCTATCTCGCCATCACGCCGACCATCGTCGACCTCAAGGCGATCACGTTCGCCGACTACGCCATCCTCGCGGTGCTCACCGTGGCGGTGCTGTTCGTGGTGCTGGTGCCTTTTCTGGCTTTGGCCGCGAAGGCGCGCTGGTTCCTGAAATCGCCGCGCGCGCTGAAGGTGCTGAACCGCACCGCCGCCGGCTTCATGATGGGCGCGGCGGCCGCGATCGCGGCCCGCCAGTAGGCTCCAATGTCAGCCGCTCCCGGATTTCAGCCAAACCATTCCTGAAACCGCTGACGGCGGAAAATGCATTTCCGCTGCGGCGCGCTTTTGAGCAACCGCCCCACTCGGATATTTTCAAACGCCGGCCTATCTTGCGCGGCTGAAAGCCCTATTCTGTTTTGCCTGTGACATTGCCCTGGGAGCGAACCAAATGAACAAGCCCGTCACCTCCGCTCGCGTGCCCGGCCGCGGCCGCGTCTTCAATTCGATCACGGAGACGATTGGCGACACGCCGCTGGTCAGGCTGGACAAGTTCGCAAGGGAAAAGGGCATCGTCGCCAACCTCATGGCCAAGCTCGAATTCTTCAACCCGATCGCCTCCGTCAAGGACCGCATCGGCGTCGCCATGATCGAGGCGCTCGAGGAGGCCGGCAAGATCGCGCCCGGCAAGACCACGCTGATCGAGCCGACCTCCGGCAACACCGGCATCGCGCTCGCCTTCGCCGCCGCCGCCAAGGGCTACAAGCTGATCCTCACCATGCCGGAGACCATGTCGGTCGAGCGCCGCAAGATGCTGGCGCTGCTCGGCGCCGAGCTGGTGCTGACCGAAGGGCCGAAAGGCATGAAGGGCGCCATCGCCAAGGCCGATGAGCTTGCCGCGACACTGCCCAACGCCATCATCCCGCAGCAATTCGAGAATCCGGCCAATCCCGAGATCCACCGCCGCACCACGGCCGAGGAGATCTGGAACGACACCAATGGCGAGGTCGATATCTTCGTCGCCGGCATCGGCACCGGCGGCACCATCACCGGCGTCGGCCAGGTGCTGAAGAAGCGCAAGCCCTCGCTCCAGGTCGTGGCGGTCGAGCCGGAGGCCTCCCCGGTCCTGTCCGGCGGCCAGCCCGGCCCGCACAAGATCCAGGGCATCGGCGCCGGCTTCGCGCCGAAAATCCTCGACACGTCCGTCTATGACGAGATCGTCAGGGTGTCGAACGAGGATTCGGTCGCCAATGCCCGTCTCGTCGCCCGCCTCGAAGGCGTGCCGGTCGGTATCTCGTCGGGCGCGGCGTTGCAGGCGGCCATCGTCGTCGGCTCGCGGCCGGAGAACAAGGGCAAGAACCTCGTCGTCGTCATCCCCTCTTTCGCCGAGCGCTATCTCTCGACCATCCTGTTCGATGGGCTGGGGGCGTAGGCGCGCACATACCTCGGGAAGTGGCTTCAGTGGCCCAGAACGGATGACGTACGTCGCTGCATGCCTTGGAGATTGACCGAAGCCTTCCAACCTCGTCATCCACGGGCGGAGCAAGGAGCGAAGCGACGCGCGCAGACCCGAGGATCCATTCCGTGACTTCGACGCGCCGCATCGGTGCAGAATTCTGCTCCGTTTGCATCCTTCGGCCGAGGTAACGGCATGGATTCTAGGGTCTGCGCGCGTCGCTTCGCTCCTTGCTCCGCCCTAGAATGACGACGTTGGGGAGGTCAGCGGGCTCGCCGATAAACAGCACCCCTAACCCCCCACAAGCTTCGCCTTCTCGGCCTGCAGGAAACGCCGCAGCGCCGGGTCGCGCTCCAGGCCGATCGCCTGGTCATAGGCCTCGGCCGCCTGCGTGGTGTTGCCGAGCCTGGCCAAGAGGCCGGCGCGGGCGGCCCAATAAGGCTGGTAGTCCTGCAGCCGCTTGTCCTCGCCCAGCACATAGAGGGCCGCCAGCCCGGCTGTTGCACCCTCGGTTTCGGCGATCGCCACCGCGCGGTTGATCGCCACCACCGGTGAGCCGGCTACGGAAAGCAGCGCGTCGTAAAGCTGGCGGATGGCCGCCCAGTCGGTGCCGCTGCCGCGCCGGCGCGCCGTGTGGGCGGATTGCACGGCGGCTTCCAGCTGGTAGCGGCCGATGATGCCCCTTTGCGCGGCGCGCACCAGCAGGGCTTCCGCCTCGTCGATCATGCTGTCGTCCCAGAGCGCGATATCCTGCTCGGCCAAAGGCACGAAATCCCCTTCCGGGCCGCGCCTTGCCGAGCGGCGCGCCTCGGCGAACAGCATCAGCGCCAGCAGTCCCAACGCCTCCGGCTCGTCCGGCATCAGCGAGGCGACCAGCCGTCCAAGCCAGATGCCTTCGCCGGCGAGGTTGCGCCGCCGGCTGTCGGTACCGGTCGCATCCGACCAGCCTTCGGCGAAGGTGGCGTAGATCGCTTCGAGCACCGTGTCCAGCCGCTTGCCCAGCTCCGCCTGTTCCGGCACGCGGAACGGAATCCCGGTCTCGCGGATGCGCGCCTTGGCCCGCACCAGCCGCTGGCCCATTGTCGCCGGCGAGACCAGGAAAGCCGAGGCGATCGTCGCGGCGTCGAAACCGAGGATCGTCTGCAGGATCAGCGGCGCGCGCACGCCGGCTTCGATCGCCGGATGGGCGCAGGCGAACATCAGCCGCAACCGGTCGTCGGGCAGCTCCTCGCCGCTCATGCGTGCCTCCATTTCCTCGGCAATCAGCTGCAGATGATCGCGGGCCGCCTCGCCGGTCAGCCGCCGCCGCACGGCGTCGACCTCGCGCCGGCGCGCCACCGCGAGCAGCCAGGCTTCCGGCTGCGCCGGCACGCCGGTCCGCGGCCAGCGCTCCAGCGCGGCGGCGAAGGCATCGGCCAGCGCATCCTCGGCGCCGGCGACGTCGCGCGTGCGCGCCGCCAGCCAGGCGACCAGCTTGCCGTAGCTGCGCCGGGCGGCCGCTTCCGCCGCTGCCCGCGCGATCTCCGAGCGATCATCCATCGCGGGTCACTCCGCGGCGGCGACGTACTCTGCCATTTCCCAGATCGGCCGCACCTCGACCGTGCCGGTGCTGGACGCGGGGCAACGCGCGCCCCATTCGATGGCCGTGTCGATGTCGGCCGCCTCGATCATGTAGAAGCCTGCCAATTGCTCCTTGGTGTCGGCATAGGGGCCGTCGAGCACATTGGTCTTGCCGCCGGCGAGCCGCACCGAGGTGGCCGCCTGGGTCGGGCGCAGCCGCTCGCCGGCGATATAAGCGCCGGATTTCTTCAGCGCCTCGGTATAGGCGCCATAGGCGGCGAGCACCTGCTGGGTCTGCTCTTTCGGAGCATTCGCCATCGCGGCTTCGTCATTGTAGATCAAAAGCATGTATCGCATGGTCTTCTACCGTTTCTTGAAGGCCGCGTCGTTGCGTGCCGACCTATGTCGTGCGGCATCGACCGATTTCGACAGGCGCCGGAAAATTTTTGCTGGCTGCCGCGGTGGATGCAAAGCAGGCCATTCACTCCGCGCTTGTTCAAATTCCCTTAGCCGATCAGCCGCTCCCGCAACTCGGCGGATGGAATCTCGCAACTGTCCTTGCGGCCGAACAGCACGTAGCGGTTCCTGGCGACGCGGTCGTAGAGCCAGTCGCGCAGCGGCCGCGGCAGGATGAGCAGCGCCTTCGCCGCGCGCCATGGCCAGCCGAGCGCGGCCATGACCGCGACGAAACTGTCGAGCTTGGTGAAGGCCGCGCCGTCGATGATGGCGAGGTTGCTGTCGTAATCGTCGGTCGGCAGGCCATGCCGGCGAAACAGCGCCTCGCCGAGCGGCCATTGCGCCGTGGCGAAGCGGAAGCGCTTTTCCCGGTCGAGCCTGAGGATGAGCTGGACGAAACCCGAGCAGAACACGCAGACGCCGTCGAAGACGATCAGCGGCTGGCGGGCGTCATAGGCCTGGCTTGGAGAGGCAGGACGATTCGGTTCGGGCAGGTCGGTCATGGCGGCCCCGGCTGCTTGTGTTTTTAGACACTAAGCCAGCCGGCGGCGGCGTCAAAGTCGCGGCGTTGTCGCACGCCAGTTGGCGGCGAGCACGAGGCGCTCGGCGCGATAGGTGGTGGCGCGCTGATCGGCGGCCGGCCGGCAGATGCGGCTGTGGTGGGCGCGTAAACGGGTCATGTCAGTTCGCGCTGACGCCCAGCGAGTTGCCGCGGCGCGCGCAGGCCGGGCCCGGACCGCGCATGTAGTAGCGTTCCGGCCGATAGGTCGGCGCGACGAATTCGCGGATGGCGGCGGCGTAGCCGGCGATGTGATTCCAGAAATGCATTTTACCTGTCCCTGTCCCGCTTTCGGATGTCCCTTCCGAATTGTTCAAGAGCATAGCGTCGAGGCGTGAATAGTCGGTGAACGTGATGTTAATTTCTGGTCCGAAAGTCGTTGCATCGTGGCCGGATTGCGGCTGATTCGCGGTGTTTCGGTGCCTTTCGTCGCGTTTCCGCGCCGTGTGACTTTTGCACCACATATGTTTCGTTCCGATGTCGCTTGGCAGCGCTTCTGTTTCGTCTCCAGGTCGCGCCCGGAAATTTCCTTTCGCGGGACAGGCCCGGCAGGAACCTGTCACGGAAGACTACGTTGACCCGCAAGGCCGGGATGAACCCGGCCATGTTGACGGCTGTCCGCCGCGCAACCTTCCCACAACGCGAAACATGGAAAGGCAACCGCCATGGGCTTCTTTTCGAAGGACATCAAGACGCTGGACGATCTCTTCATCCACACGCTGCGCGACATCTATTATGCCGAAAAGCAGATCGAGAAATCCCTGCCGAAGATGATCGACAAGGCGACCGATCCGCAATTGAAGGCCGGCTTCGAGAAGCACCTCACGCAGACCAGGGGCCACATCGAGCGGGTCGAGCAAGTGTTCGAGCTGCACGGCGTCAAGGCCAAGACGGTCAACTGCCCTGCCATCGACGGCATCCTCGCGGAGGCCGACGAGGTCAGCGGCGATGTCGACGACAAGGAGGTCCTCGATGCGGCGCTGATCGCCTCCGCGCAGGCCGTCGAGCACTATGAGATAACGCGCTACGGCACGCTGATCGCCTGGGCCAAGCAGCTCGGCCGCAGCGACTGCGCCAATGTGCTGGCCAAGAACCTCAAGGAAGAAGAGGCGACCGACCGCAAGCTGACCGAGATCGCCGAAAGCAAGGTCAACCTGCAAGCGGCCGAGTAGGGGCGCCCATTCAGGGGCCGGGGCTTTTGACGCCGGCCTTGGTTTCCGGGAACCGAAGCGGCGCTCCGGCCGTTTCGGTTTGTCCCGATGCTGCAAGGAGTTGGTCATGGCGCCGCGCCCCGCCTGGAGCGGTTATCTCAAGCTTTCACTGGTCACCTGCGCCATCGAATTGAGCAACGTCATCAGCCACGCCGAAAAGGTGTCCTTCCACATCCTCAACCGCAAGACCGGCAACAGGGTCCGGCGTGTCTATGTCGACCAGAAAAGCGGCAAGCCGCTGGAAGAGGATGAGGAGGTCAGGGGCTTCGAGGTCGGCAAGGACGAATTCATCCGCATCGAGGACGAGGATATCGAGGCGGTCCAGATCGAGTCCTCGCACACGCTCGATCTCGACGGTTTTGTCGACAAGGCTTCGATCGACCAGGTCTATCTCGACACGCCCTATTACGTCTCCCCCGCCGACAAGGTCTCGCAGGAGGCCTTCGCCGTCATCCGCGATGCCCTGGCCGAGAAGAAAATGGCCGGCCTCGCGCGCATCGTGCTTTACCAGCGCGAGCGTCCGGCGATGATCGAGCCGTTCGGCAAAGGCATGCTGCTGACGACGCTGCGCTACGGCGACACGGTGCGCGACGCGTCCGGCGTCTTCGCGGATATTCAGTCCACCAAGCTGGACGGCGAAATGGTCGAGCTGGCCGAAAATATCATCGACAAGAAGAAGGCGAAGTTCGATCCGGCCAAATTCAGGGATCGCTATGAGGAATCGTTGCTTGAGCTGATTCGCGCCAGGAAAGCCGGCAGGAAGGCGCCCAGCGCCAAGGCATCGCCGAAACCGTCCAACGTCGTCAACCTGTTCGACGCGCTGAAGAAGAGCCTCAACGCCGACGACGGCAAAGCCGGCAAATCTTCGTCAAAGACGACGGCGCGGCGGCCGAAGGCCAAGGCAGCGGCCTCGAAGCGCAAATCCGCATAGGGGAGTGGCGGCATGGCCAGCCTGGAACAATATCACGCCAAGCGCGATTTCAAGAAAACCGCCGAGCCGGCAGGCAAGGTGAGGCGCGGCAAGCAGGCCGGCGGCATCTTCGTCGTCCAGAAGCATGCCGCCACGCGGCTTCACTACGATTTTCGCCTGGAACATGACGGCGTGCTGTGGAGCTGGGCGGTGACGCGCGGCCCGAGCCTCGACCCGCATGAGAAGCGGCTGGCCGTGCATGTCGAGGATCACCCGATCGACTACGCCTCCTTCGAAGGCACCATACCGAAGGGCCAGTATGGTGGCGGCTCGGTCCTGGTCTGGGACGAGGGCAGATGGACACCGGATGGCGATCCCGCTCAGGGCATGAAGAAGGGCCATATCGACTTCGAGCTCGAAGGCCACAAGCTCAATGGCCGCTGGCATCTGGTCAGGCTGAGGCCCCGCCCCGGCGAGAAGCGCGACAACTGGCTGCTGATCAAATCCGACGATGCCGCCGCCCGTCCCGGCGAGGATATCCTCGAAGAAGAACCGCAATCGGTGAAATCGGGCCTGACCATCGAGGAGGTCGGCGAAGGCAAGGCGGCCAAGGGGCAGACACCGAAGGTCTGGCAGTCCAACAGGCCGGCCGCCGGAAAGAAGGCCGGGCAAGTCCGGAAGCTCGAATTCATCGAGCCGCAGCTGGCGACGCTGGAGAAGGAAGCGCCGGCCGGCGATGACTGGCTGCATGAAGTGAAATTCGACGGCTACCGCATGCAGGCGCAGATCGAAGGCAGCGAGGTCAGGCTGCTCACCCGCGCCGGCCTCGACTGGACGGAAAAATTCGACGGGCCGGTCACGGCGGCGCTGGCCAAATTGAAATGCCGCGACGCCATCATCGACGGCGAGGTCGTGGTGCTCGCCGACAGCGGCGCATCGTCCTTCCCGCTGCTGCAGGCGGACTTGTCGGCGCGCCGCGCCGACCGCTTCGTCTATTATGTCTTCGACCTGATGCGGCTCGACGGCGAGGATCTGCGCCGCGAGCCGCTGGTCGAGCGCAAGCAGGTGCTGGCCGAGCTGCTGGGCCGGCAGCCCGAGGATTCGGCGCTGCGCTTCAGCGATCATTTCCACGAACCCGGCAAGGTCATGCTGCAGCATGTCTGCCGCATGGGTCTCGAAGGCGTGGTGTCGAAGCGCGCTGACGCGCCCTATCGCAGCGGACGAGGGCTCACCTGGATCAAGTCGAAGTGCACGCTCAGGCAGGAATTCGTCATTGGCGGCTACCTGCCTTCGGACAAGACCGGGCGGGGCGTGCGCTCGCTTCTCGTCGGCTATTATGAAGGCGGCAAGCTCAACTACGCCGGCCGCGTCGGCACCGGCTTTTCCGGCAAGGTGATGACGGATTTGAAGAAGAAGCTCGATCGCCTGGAGTCAAAGACATCGCCCTTCTCGGCGGCGGTGCCGAAGGGCAAAGGCCTCACCTTCGTCAAGCCCGAGCTTGTCGGCGAGGTGGAGTTCCGCAGCTGGACATCCGACCGTATAATCCGCCACGCCTCGTTCCAGGGGCTGCGCGAGGACAAGCCGGCGGAGGAAGTAGTGGAGGAAAAGCCGAAGAAGGCCGAGAGCGAAGCAAAGTCGGGCGCAAAAGCGCCGTCAAAGCCCTCGGCCGGAGCGGCAAAGACATCGATAAAGCTCTCGCATCCCGACAAGCTGCTGTGGCCCGACGAAAAAGTGTCCAAGCAGAACCTTCTAGAGCACTACGCGCTGGTCTGGCCGCGCATGGAGCAATTCGTCGTCAACCGGCCGCTGAGCCTGGTGCGCGCGCCCGACGGCATCCACGGCCAGCGCTTCTTCCAGAAACACGCCTCGCCAGGCATGAGCGACAAGATCGCCAGGATGAAGGATCCGACCGATGGCGAGGAGATCCTCTACATCAAGGATTTCGACGGGCTTGCGGCGCTGGTCCAGTACGGCGTGGTCGAGGTCCATATCTGGGGCTCGACGATCGATGAGCTGGAAAAGCCGGATCAGATCATCTTCGACCTCGATCCGGACGAAGGCGTCGACGTCTCCAAAGTGCGCGAGGCGGCGCTCGACATCCGCAGGCAGCTCGACGAGCTGTCGCTGCCCAATCTGGTCAAGACCTCCGGCGGCAAGGGCTATCATGTGCTGGTGCCGCTGAAGCCCTCGGCGGAATGGGACGAGGTCAAGGATTTCGCGCACGACTTCGCCCGCGCGCTGGAGCAGGCCGCGCCCGACCGCTACACGGCGACATTGTCGAAGAAGGCGCGCACCGGAAGAATCTTCGTCGATTATCTGCGCAACGGCCGCGGCTCGACCACGGTCGCGCCCTATTCCTCGCGCGCCAAGAAGGGCGCGACGATATCGATGCCGGTGACCTGGCCGGAGTTGGAGAAGGGGCTGGGCCCGAATGCCTTCCCGCTTGGCGATGGGACGACGCTGGCGCAGCTGAAGAAGGCCGACCCGTGGAAGGAGTTCTTCAAGCTGGGGAAGGCGCTGAAGCGGAATTAGCTGCCGCAACAAGCGTCGCGATCCTTCGCGCCCCCTCTGTCCTGCCGGACATCTCCCCCACAAGGGGGGAGATTGGCAGTCTCGACGCCTCGCTTGTCCTGCAATGTTGACGGTTGGCGAAAGCCGGCATGACATCGATCTCCCCCCTCGTGGGGGAGATGGCCGGCAGGCCAGAGGGGGGCGCTGTCCCGCCAGCATCGCGAGATTGTCCGCCTACGCCAGAAACACCCTCTCGAACGCCTGCCTTCCCCTCGGCGAAAACACCACGGCGCGGCTGTCCTTCTCGCGTCGTGCCCATTTCTCGACGATGATCTTGTCGAGGATGGCCGCGCCCAGCGTGCCGGCGAGATGCGAGCGCCGTACGCTCCAGTCGAGGCAGGCGCGGCACACCGGCCGGCGCGCCCTGGCCTGGATCTCGATGCCGAGCGCTGAAAAATGCGAGGCGCCGGCTGACGAGAGTCTGATCTCGTTGTCCTCGCGCAGCAGAAGCTTCCTGTCGAAAAGCCGGTCGAGCATCGCCACCGCCTGTTCGCCGGCAAGGTGGTCGTAGCAGACCCGCGCCACGCGCATGGCCGCATCGCGCGGGCCGGGCCGCACCCGCTTCGGGCCGACCGCCTCGGCGACGCCGATGATCGCCTCGATCATGCCGGCCACCTGCGCGCTGGCAAGCCCGTAATAGCGGTGCCGGCCCTGGCTGGCCAAGGTCAGCAGCCCGCCCTCCATCAGCTTCGACAGATGCGAGGAAGCCGTGGGCAGCGACACGCCGGCTTCCAGCGCCAGTTCCGACGCCGTCAGCGCCGTGCCGCCCATCAGCGCGTTCAGCATGTTGGCGCGGGCCGGGTCGCCGACCAGGCTGGCGATGCGGGCGATGTCGGGTCCTTCACGCATGGTTCGATCCTTATCGAAGCATTCCCGTCAGGGAAGCATTATTCTGGGACCATCTCAAGCAGCCCAGGCAGACACTCCTGACAAGAGGATGCCTAGCACAGAGACGCCAGCAATGTTTCGATCACGGTCGAAGCATCGACGTGCGGAAGCCAACCGACGAGGAGACCGACATGACCATCACCTGCTTCATCCGCTACGAGATCGACCCGTTCGGCAAGGCGGCCTTCGAGCAATATGCGCGCGCCTGGGGCCAAGCCATTCCGCGTTGCGGCGCCGACCTGATCGGCTACTACGCGCCGCATGAAGGCTCGGCCACCACGGCCTATGCCGCCTACAACATTGAAAGTCTCGCGGCCTACGAGGCCTATCGCGCCCGGCTTGCCGCCGACCCGGCCGGCAAGGCAAATTACGAGTTCGCCAGGCGCGAGAAATTCATCTTGAAGGAGGATCGCGTCTTCCTGAAGCTGGTGTCGGGGCCGCACGGTCCGCAGCAGGTCTTTCGCACCGACGTAACGGTCAAGGAAGGGATAGAGGCATGATTGCTGTCATCTTCGAAGTGGAACCGGCCGAGGGCAAGCGCGATGCCTATCTCGGCATCGCCGCCGAACTTAAGCCGCTGCTCGAGAGCATCGACGGCTTCATCTCGGTCGAGCGCTTCCAGAGCCTGACCGATCCGAAGCGCTTGCTGTCGCTGTCCTTCTGGCGCGACGAGGAAGCGGTGAAAGCCTGGCGCAACACCGAGGAGCATCGCCAGGCGCAAAAGGCCGGGCGCGGCGGCATCTTTGCCGGCTACCGTCTGCGCATCGCCCAGGTCGTGCGCGATTACGGGCTGACGGAAAGGGCCGAAGCGCCGCAAGATAGCCGCGTAGTGAACGGATGAAGCCTTCTTCCACGACATGGGAGAAGCGGAGAGGGCTTGCAATCACAAACCGGTGAGGCCTGTAACGAAGCGATCCGCGGTGGCGAAATGGGAGCATGACCCGCTGTAACGGAGACTGCTTCCCATGACCGGATTGAAGACAAGCCTGCTCGCCGGCGCGATGCTCGCGGCCACGATCGGCGCCGCGGCCGCCCAGCCACTCACCGTGGTCGAGCTGTTCACCAGCCAGGGCTGCTCGTCCTGCCCGCCGGCCAATGCCAACCTGATCAAGGTCAAGGACCAGCCTGGCGTGCTGGCGCTGTCGTTCAACGTCACCTACTGGGACTATCTCGGCTGGAAGGACACCTTTGGCCGCAAGGAATTCACCGACCGCCAGGTGACCTATGAGCCGCCGCTCGGCCGCGACGGGCCGTTCACGCCGCAGGTCGTGGTGAACGGCAGCCATGATGCCGTGGGTGCGGCGCCGGGCGAGATCCAGGGCCTCATCGCCAACAGCGGCCACCCGCAAGGTCCGGAGCTTTCGCTTGGGCAGGGCAAGGTCAGCATCGGCGCCGGCAAGGCGCCGGGCGGCGGCGCCGACATCTGGCTGGTGCGTTACAACAGAGGCGTCGTCGAGGTGCCGGTGGCGCGCGGCGAGAACACCGGCCGCACGCTGCCGCATGCCAATGTCGTGCATGCGCTGACAAAGCTCGGCAGCTGGAACGGCGAGGCGACGACGCTGCCGCTGCCGGCGGCCAGCGGCGGCTTGAGCACCGCCGTGCTGGTGCAGGCGCCGCGCGGCGGGCCAATCCTGGCCGCCGCTGCCAACTGATCTTTCTTTCCCTTCGCGCGGGGCCGCATGGGCGGCAACGCTTCACCAAGGCCCGCATCTGCGCGCGCCAAAACCAAGGAGACTACCTCATGACCAAGTTCCTCACGCTGCCGGCTCTGGCCCTCGCGCTTTCCGCCGCGGTCTTCGTAGCCGGCGCCCGCGCCGACGACGCGACCAATGCGATGAAGCCCGCCAATGCGATGGCGACCGATGCCATGAAGCCGGCGACGGATGCGATGAAGCCGGCCGACGCCATGAAGCCCGCGACCGATGCCATGAAGCCCGATGCGATGAGCACGGAGGCGATGAAGCCGGCCACGGATGCCATGAAGCCTGCGGATGCGATGAAGCCCGCGACGGATGCCATGAAGCCGGCAACCGACGCGATGAAGCCGGCGGATACGACTGCTCAGTAAGGCTAGGCTTGCGCCGCAGCCGGCTCGGAGCCAATCGCGAATGTCAGCGCTGGCCCCCGCTCCGTCTCGGCGCTGCGCGCCGATCCACCTCTCCCCCGCTTTGCGGGGGCGAGGAAACGCTAACCGCGAAGGGCGAGGAACGCCAATGAGCCACGGAGAGGCCTTCGCATGCCTGGGTTCCTCGCCCCCGCCAAAGGTTGGGGGAGAGGTGGCTCGGCGAAGCCGAGACGGAGAGGGGGAGCGCCGTTGGCGGTTGCACACCGCCGCACGGCAAAGTGAGAACCTCCCGACGGCTTCTTTCGTATATACTTAAGACAATGACAGGAGATCAGGACATGAACGGCATAAAGACAAGAGCCGCGCGGCCATTCTTCACCCGCGGCGCCCTGGCCGTGCTCGGCCTTGCGGCCGTTGCGGCTACCGCCCTGTGGCAGAGCCCGGCGCGATCGGCCGAGGACGCGGTGGTGATCCCGCCGCCGGCAATGGACGAGAAGGCGGCGAGCGGCACCGAGAAGGCGATCTTCGCCGGCGGCTGCTTCTGGGGCGTGCAGGGCGTGTTCCAGCACGTCAAGGGCGTCAGCAAGGCGGTATCCGGCTATACCGGCGGCAGCGCCGAGAACGCCGTCTATGAAGTGGTCGGCAGCGGCCGAACCGGGCATGCCGAATCGGTCGAGATCACCTACGACCCGTCGAAGGTCACCTACGGCCAGCTGCTGCAGGTCTATTTCTCGGTCGCGCACAATCCGACGCAGCTCAACTACCAGGGGCCGGATTCCGGCACGCAGTACCGCTCGACGATCTTCGCCGAAAATGACGAGCAGAAGAAGGTCGCCGAGAGCTACATCGCCCAGCTCGACAAGGCCAAGGTATTCCCCAAGCCGATCGTCACCACGCTGGAGACCGGCAGGACCTTCTACCCGGCCGAGGATTACCATCAGGACTTCCTGACGCTGAACCCGACCTATCCCTATATCGTCTACAACGACCTGCCCAAGATCGAGAATCTGAAGGCGCTGTTCCCGCAGCTCTACAGCGAGAAGCCGGTGCTGGTGCTCGCCTCCAGCAAGAGCTGAGAGCCGGCCCGTTTCCCGACGCAGGGATATTTGCGTGGCGGATGCCTTGACGATTGGCCGAAGCCTACGCGAAGTCGTCATCCACGGGCGGAGCAAGGAGCGAAGCGACGCGCAGACCCGAGGATCCATTCCGTGACTTTGACGCTACGCAACGGTGCAGAATTCGGCTTCGTTGCATCCTGCGATCAAGGTCATGGCATGGATTCCAGGGTCTCCACGCCGCCGCTTCGCGGCTGCTCCGCCCTGGAATGACGAGGTTCGGTCGCCGAAACCATCCACCCTTTGCTTTGCTGGCAGACGGAACGCAATGTGAAGCAGTTCATAGAGTTATACTTGACGCTGCAAAACATTGATGTTCGATCTTCTGCCGCCACATAATCGTCGCCGTCACCTTTTCGAAAGTTCTGTTTCAACTGATCCGGAGCCCTGCTTCCGGCGCGGGTTTGTTGGCTGCGTTGATGGGCCGGACCAGCCGGCGCTGCATCGGGGAGGAACGACAGGTGACCGTCAGCATAAAGGTTTCCGTCTACACCAATGGCGATGACGCCTTCGTCGCCTGGGCGCCGAGCGACTTCATCGCGGGATGCCGGGGTTTCCTGCTGGAACGCGGCCGCAAGGCCGGCGCGACCGAGAAGATCGAGCCGGTGGAGAATCGCGTCGGCTTCACCAAGGACAGGCCGAAATCGGGCGACCACAAGCCGTCGGACGTCTGGCCGTTCCAGCGCTTCAACTGGACCGACCATGCGGCCGATGTCGGCAATGTCGTGCGCTACCGGGTCACCGCGATGACGAGCACAGGCCCCGGCAGGCCGCTAACCAAGGGCGTTTCCAGCGACTGGACGGACTGGAAGACGCTTGCGACCGACGCCGGGGGCGGCTTTTCCTGTTACTTCAACCGCGGGCTGGTGCTGTCGCAGTTCGTCGCCCGCTACATGGCCAAGAACAGGCTCACGCCCGCGGCCTTCAAGAAGAGCCTGCAGACCAATGGCGACGCAAAATTCCGCGCCTTCCTGGAAGGCGATCTCGGCCTGCGCATGGTTGGGTTGACGCAAGGCGCCGGCGACGAACTGCATGCCGCGCTCTACGAGCTTGGCGATGCGAGGCTGGAGACGGCGTTGATCGGGCTCGGGCCGCGGCTCCATCTCATCCTCGCCAACGGCTCCGACAAGAGCGGCGACGGCAACAAGGCGGCGCGCAAGAACCTCAACGACCACGGCATCGCGACCATCGACCGGATGCTGAAATCGAAAGGGCTCGGCCACAACAAGTTCGTCGTGGTGTCGGAAGACGGCGAGCCGAAGAAGGTGTGGACCGGCAGCACCAACTGGAGCACCACGGGCCTGTGCACGCAGGTCAACAACGGCCTGCTGATCGAGGACGCGGCGGTAGCGGCGCATTTCCGCAAGCATTGGAACCTGCTCAAGGACGCCTCGCCGCTGAAGACCGACCCGGCGAACTTCACGCCGGCGCTGATGGCCGACAACGACGCGCCGAAAACCTTCACGATCGGGAGCGCCAGGGCGACTGTTTGGTTCACCCGCACCTCGAACGGGGCCGACATGGATGCGCTGCGCGAGGTCATCACCTCGGCCAGGCAGGCGGTGCTGTTCCTGATGTTCACGCCGGGCAAGCAGGGGCTGCATACCCTTGCCGGCCAGCGCGCCAGGGAAAGGGGCATGTATGTGCGTGGCGTGGTCTCCACGCTGAGCGCGAACGAGGGCGGCACCGAGCAGAATTTTCTCGACATCGACTTGGTAAGCAGCGACCGGACGTTCACGCCCGACCGCTACGCGGTGGCGCAGCCGCAAGGCCTGGATGCGCCGCTCGGGCCGTGGATCGCCGAGGTCAACCGGCGGGAGTTCCTGTCGCAGATCGGCCACGCCATCGTGCACTCGAAGATCCTGGTCACCGATCCGCATTCGAAGGATTGCGTGGTGGTGACCGGCAGCCACAATTTCTCAGCCCCGGCGAGCCAGAAGAACGACGAGAACCTGGTGATCGTGCGCGGCCACAGGAAGCTTGCCGCCGCCTATGCCACCTACGCGATGTCGGTCTACAGCCACTATCGCTACCGCTCCTACATCCGCGAGATGCGCGCGCAGGGCAAGACGCCGTGGAGCTATCTCGACGACGACGACCAGTGGCTGAAGACCGAGCTCAGGGCCAAGGCGCAGGAGATCGCGTTCTGGACGGAGCAGGGGTAGTCCTTCTCCCCGTTCCACGGGGGGAAGGTGCCCGAAGGGCGGATGAGGGGCGGCGCCGGCGTTTGCGGTTGGCAACCGCGAGCCGTCATTGGTCGAAGGAATGCGGTAGGCTTTGCCTGACAGGTTGCGCTGCCCCTCATTGCCCTACCGGGTATTTCTCCCCGTATAGTGACGGGGAGAAAGACGCCGTCATCGGCCGCTTCGCCAATTGTCGATGCTGTCGCCCGCCAGCCCACTGTCCAGAACTGTCAGGAGCCGCATCGATTTGCCGTTTGCCTTGAGCGGCATCCGACCTATATCAGGTCACATTTTCCAGCCGGCCGTTTTTCAGCATGTCATCCATCATCTCGATCTCCGGTGTCACGAAAACCTATGCCACCGGCTTTAAGGCATTGAAGGAAATCAACCTCGACATCGAGCGCGGCGAGATCTTCGCGCTGCTCGGGCCGAACGGCGCCGGCAAGACGACGCTGATCTCGATCGTCTGCGGCATCGTCAACCGCTCGTCGGGCAGCGTCACGGTGGATGGCCACGACATCAGCCGGGACTATCGCGCGGCGCGCAGCCTGATCGGGCTGGTGCCGCAGGAACTCACCATCGACGCTTTCGAGACAGTATGGGCGACGGTGAACTACAGCCGCGGCCTGTTCGGCAAGCCGCCGAACAAGGCGTTCGTCGAGAAGGTGCTGCGCGACCTCTCGCTCTGGGAGAAGAAGGATTCCAAGGCGATCACGCTGTCGGGCGGCATGAAGCGCCGGCTGATGATCGCCAAGGCGCTGTCGCATGAGCCGCGCGTGCTGTTCCTCGACGAGCCGACGGCCGGCGTCGACGTCGAGCTGCGCCAGGACATGTGGGCGATGGTCAGGCGCCTGCGCGAGGACGGCGTCACCATCATCCTGACCACGCATTACATCGAGGAAGCCGAGGCGATGGCCGACCGCGTCGGCGTCATCAACAAGGGCGAGATCATCCTGGTCGAGGACAAGGCCGAGCTGATGCGCAAGCTCGGCCGCAAGCAGATGCGGCTGGAGCTCCGCGCGCCGCTAGCCGCCATTCCGGACGGCCTGTCGCGCTATCCGCTGGAGCTGTCCCGGGGCGGCAACGAGCTCACTTACACCTATGACAACCAGAGCGACCGTCCAGGCGTCGCCTCACTGATCCGCGATCTCGAGGCGGCCGGCATCCAGTTCCGCGATCTCGACACCAAGAACAGCTCGCTCGAAGAGATCTTCGTCAATCTCGTGAGGCAAGAGCCATGAATCTGCGCGCTGCCCCTAATTTTCGTGCGGTATGGGCGATCTACCGGGTGGAGATGGCACGTGCCTTCCGCACGGTGCTGCAGAGCATCATCTCGCCGGTGATCTCGACATCGCTCTATTTCGTCGTCTTCGGCTCGGCCATCGGCTCGCGTATCAACGAGATCGACGGCATCGCCTACGGCGCCTTCATCGTGCCGGGCCTGATGATGCTGTCGCTCTTGACGCAGTCGATCTCGAACGCCTCCTTCGCCATCTATTTCCCGAAATTCGTCGGCTCGATCTATGAGCTCCTGTCGGCGCCGGTGTCTTACCTGGAGATCATCATCGCCTATGTCGGGGGCGCGGCGACCAAATCGATCATGCTCGGCCTGATCATCCTCGCCACCGCCGCGCTGTTCGTGCCGCTCAGGATCGAGCATCCGTTCTGGATGATCGCCTTCCTGGTGCTGACCGCGGTGACCTTCAGCCTGTTCGGCTTCATCATCGGCATCTGGGCGAAGACCTTCGAGCAGCTGCAGCTGGTGCCGCTCCTCATCGTCACGCCGCTCACCTTCCTCGGCGGCAGCTTCTATTCGATCCACATGCTTCCGGGCATCTGGAAGACGATCACCCTGTTCAACCCGGTCGTCTACCTGATCAGCGGGTTCCGCTGGAGTTTTTACGGCAAGGCCGACGTCTCGGTCGGCGTCAGCCTCGGCATGACGCTGGTGTTCCTGACCATCTGCATCGCCATCGTCGCCTGGATCTTCAAGACGGGATACAGGTTGAGGAACTGACGGAACTCGCCTTCCTCGCCCCACGAAAGTGGGGAGAGGTGGCCCGGCGAAGCCGGGACGGAGAGGGGCTACGCCGGCACCCGTCGCTGGTCGCGATAGTTTGATCCGGTGGCTGTGGTGCCTTCTCCCAACGGATTCTCCCGTCGCGGATGTCGCCCCCTCTCCGTCTCGGGCTTCGTCCGAGCCACCTCTCCCCCGCTTCGCGGGGGCGAGGAAAAAAGCCCGCCTCAGATCGCCTTGGTCAGGCGCAGCAGCCCCAGCATCTCCACGAAGGTCCCTTTGCGGAACGCGATATAGGTCGGTTCCTCGACACCATGGAAGCGGCGCTTGAAAGCCGCCTGGCCCTGCAGGTTGAAGCGCGAGCGGTTGACCCAGGGCGAGTTGTAGGCGCGCTGGAAGGCGTTGCGCCAGAAGTCCGATTCGGCAAAGCCACTGGGCTCGACATCGAGGAGCGGCGAGAGGCCAAGCGTCACCACCGAGATGCCCTCGTCGCGAAAGCGGTCGACCGCGAATTTGGTCAGCCCGATCTCGGCATGCGGCGTGGTGTCGATCTGCTTGCGCTTGAAGGAAGTGGTGTAGCCGAAGACCTTGCCGTCGCGAAACAGCGGGTCGAAATCCAGGATGGCGAGAAGCCGGCCTTCCGGGCTGTGCAGGAGGAAGCGGCGCATGTCGGCGCCCAGCTGGCTGGAAAAGCGACGGTTCAGGAAGCCCATCTCCCAGCGCTTGATGATGCGCTCTTTGCGCCAGTCGGCGGAAAGCTGTTTGATCTCCTCGAGCAGCATGTCGCCCGTGCCCTCGGTGAGGACAAACCCCTTCTTCGCCAGCCAGCGCTCGGAATAGCGCACGGTCTCGTTGCGCTTGCCCGAAAAATCATGCTCCGGCAAAAGCAGCCTGGTGTCGACGCCGAGCCGGTTGACCTGGTAGCCGAGACCGGCGAGCACCTTGGCCGTGTCGGCGCCGATCTGCACGAACCAGGGGCTGCCGGCCGCCTCGACAAAGCGCTTGATATAGGCCGGGCGGTTGGCCGGGTCGGCCACCGGATCGCCCAGCGCGAAATGACGGCTCATCTTGGTGCCGAAGGCGATGTAGCCGTCGCCGTCGCTGAAATAGGACAGCTTCTTCTGCACAGCCGTGGAATAGGCGAGCGAGAAATCGCCATGGCGGCGCACCAGCGCCAGGCGCTCCTCATCGCTCAATTCACGCCGCGGAACCTTGGGCGCCACGGCATCGAGAAGCCTGTCGAAATAGATGCGCAGGGGCGCCATGAGCTCCGCGTGCCAAGAAGTGATGACCTGCCACCCTCAGGTCGCGAATCGCTGGCGACCGCTGCCGGCCACGTCGCGCCAGCGATATATGATGCAATTGACGGCGAATGAAGGGCAAACGTCCGAAAGCGTCCGGTATCGGCCATCAGCCGCAGGAACGCCCTGTGTGCATTCGCTTGATTTTTCCATGCAATGTTATATATCAAGTTATCGATAGGTGGCGGGCGCGCTATGGAAGACATTCTGCGATCTCTTGGTTTTCTCTGCCTCGGCAGCCGGATGAAACGCATGGGCGAGCAGTTGCAAGCCGACACGCAGCGCGTGCTCGACCGCCTCGACATGCGCATCCAGTCGAGCCAGTACCCGCTGCTCGCCGCGCTCGACAGGCTGGGGCCGTTGCCGGTCGGTGAGCTGGCGCAATCGCTGGGCGTCGCGCAGCCGGGCGTGACGCGCAGCGTCGCGCTGCTTGCCGAACTGGGGCTGGTGGAGGTCAATCCCGCAGAGGACGACCAGCGGCGCAGGATCGTTTCGCTGACCGGCAACGGCAGGCGGCTGGTCGACCGGGCGAAACGGGACATCTGGCCGAGCATCGAAAATGCCGTCGCGGATTTGTGCGCCGATCTTTCCGGGCCGCTGCTCGGCCAGCTTGCCGCCATCGAGGATCGGCTGGCAGAGACGCCGCTCCACCGTCGCGCCGAAAGGATCGCCACGCCATGAAGCATATCCTCGACCGCCCTGTCTGGAGCGCGCTCGAAACACGGCAAAGGACTTTCGCCGAGGGTGACGATCTCGCGCGCCGGTACCGGCCATCGATCATCCCGTTCGCCGCCACGGCAACGGACGATCCGGAAAGCCTGCATGCGCTCGGAAGGCTCGTTCCGGCCGGCGAGACCGTCATCCTGGCTCAGGCCGAGAACATTGTCCTGCCGCCGGCGCTTGTCGCGACGATGACCGCCGATGCCGTGCAGATGATTACCGGGCAAGCCTTGCAGACGGTCGCCGATCCTCGGATCGAGCAATTGACGCGGCAGGACGCGGCCGAGATGCTCGCGCTCGCCTCGCTGACGAAGCCTGGCCCGTTCACGTTGGAAGCCTTGAGCCTCGGCGAATTCTGGGGCGTGAAGATCGATGGCAGGCTGGCCGCGATGGCCGGCGAGCGCATGAAGCAGCCCGGCTATTCGGAACTCAGCGGCGTCTGCTCGCATCCGGATTTTCGCGGCGGCGGCCTCGCCAGGCTGTTGTCGCTGTTCGTGGCCAACCGCATCGTGGCGCGCGGCGAGGTGCCGTATCTGCATGCCTTTGCCAACAATGCTGCGGCGATCAGGCTCTACGAGTCGATCGGCTTCCGGCTGCGCAGCGCGATGAACATCGCCATGGTTCAGCGGGCTGGGTGAGTGCTCGGCACTTTCGTCATCCACGGGCGGAGCGGGAGCGAAGTGAACGCGTAGACCCGAGGATTCATGCCGTAACATCGAAGCCCCGCCAGCGGTGCAGAATTCTGCTCCGCTGCAATTGCGGCCAAGGTAACGGCGTGGATTCCAGGGTTTACGCGACGGAGCTTCGCTCCTGCTTCGCCCTGGCCAGCCGCCTTCGGTCCCCCTTTGAACACGCAACGTCCGTCGCGATCGGCTTGACGGGTTCGCCCGCTTCGGAAACAAGGGCTGCGGCCGGCCGTGGCGACGGCGCTTCAAAAGGGGATGGCAGGTGAGTTTCTGGGGACTGGCGCAGCTCGGTATTTCGACCGTGATGTTCCTGCTGGCGGCAATAGCCGCGAAGCAATGGGGGCTGGCGCCGAGCCTGGCCAAGCTCCTTGTGACGCTGGCGCTCTATACCGCGGGCAACCTGATCATGCTGAGGCTGGTGCGCGAGTTCGGCATGTCGGCGTCGTTCAGCCTGTCGGCGGTGATCCAGCTTGTCGCGGTGAACGTCGTGGCCATCGCCTTTTTCGGCGAACGGCTCAATGCTTTCCAGGCGACCGGCATGGTGCTGGCGATCGCCGCCGTCGCCCTGATCACGCTCGGGCCCTATATGCAGAAGCTCTAACCCTCGAGCCTCTCATGAAGCCATCCGTCGGCGCGCTGCTTGCCAAGATCGAATTCCCCTTGCTGCTGGCCGGGCTGGTGATCGCCGGCGGGCTGTGGGGTCTTGAGGAATTGATGGAGGTGGCGCGCGCCACGACGCCGCACGCCTTCGACACCGAGATCCTGCTTGCCTTCCGCCGTGCCGGGCAGCCGGACAGCCCGATCGGCCCGCTTTGGCTGCAAGGCGCGGTGCGCGACATCACCGCCCTCGGCAGCACAACTGTGCTGGTGCTGATCACGACCGCGGCCATCCTGTACCTGCTGTTGATCCGCCGGCCGGCGACGGCACTGTTCGTCTTCGTCGCCATAGCCGGAGGGCAGGTGCTTTCCAGCCTGCTCAAGCTCGAGGTCGACCGGCCCCGGCCCGATCTCGTCTCGCACCTGGTCACCGAAACGTCGCTGTCCTTTCCGAGCGGCCACGCCATGTTGTCGGCGGTGACCTATCTGACGCTCGGCTCATTGGCGGCGCGCTTCCTGCCGGATCGCCGGACGAAGATCTTCGTGCTTTGCCTCGCCGTGCTCACCACCGTGCTGGTCGGCGCCAGCCGCGTCTATCTCGGCGTGCACTGGCCGTCGGATGTGCTCGCCGGCTGGTGCGCCGGCTTCGCCTGGGCCATGCTATGCTGGCTTGCGGCACGCCTGCTGCAGCGGCGCAAAGTGGTGGCTGACAGCGACATCGATGGCTGAAGCATTTAAAATGATGCTTGAGACATTGTAATATTTAAAATATACATCTTTCATATCTTCAGAAACAGGTTCCGGCTGATGATCACTGCCGCACAGATGCGCGCCGCGCGGGCGTTGACCGGCATCGACCAGAAGACGCTCGCCGAGCGTGCCGGGGTTTCGCTTCCGACGATCCAGCGCATGGAAGCGAGCGACGGTGTCGTCAGGGGCGTGGTCGACACGCTGATGAAGGTCATCCAGGCGCTTGATGATGTCGGGGTGGAGCTGATCGGCGAGAACCAGGCCAGCGAGCGCGGCGGCAGGGGCGTACGCCTCAAGGCCGCTGCGGCGCAGAACCCGCAAGGCTGAGCCAGGTCGGCTTGGATGTAGCGGCACCACAGCTGAATTTGCCGCCCGACGGAATGCTGTCTCACATCGCTGCTTCGATCGGCTCGGCAAGTTTCGGATTGGCGCGCGCGGCGATCAGGCAGCCGGCGACGATGAGGCATGCGCCGGCCAGCGTGGTCCAGGCCACGTCCTCGCCGAAGAAGAACCAGCCGAGCGCGATCGCCCAGATGAAGGCTGAGTATTCGGTCGGGATCAGATATTGCGCTTCGGCGCGGGCATAGGACCAGCTCATCAGGAATTGCCCCGCGAGCGACAGCATCGCGACCCCGATCAGCGGCAGCCAGAGATCGCCGGGCAGGGTAACCGCGAGCCAAGGTGCGGCGAGAGCGAGGATAATCCCAACGAAAAGGTTCTGGAACAGCATGATCTCGACCGGCTTGGCCAGCAGCGCCTGCTGCCGGGAGAGGATCAGATTGTAGGCATAGAACACAGTCGATGCGAGCACCGCGGCCGTGCCAAGCAGGGCATCTTGCGAGTAGCTTTCCCGCCCGAACTGCCCGGACAGGATGATGGTGACGCCGGCGATGCCGGCCAGCGATGCCCAGATCGCCTGCCGCCTTATGCGTTCGCCCAGCAACAATGCCGCGAGGAACAGTGCAAACAGTGGCGCGACGAAGCTGAGCCCGATCGCCTCGGCGAGCGGCAGTCTGGCCAGACCCCAGAAAAATGAGACCAGGACGATGCCGACAATCGCGGCGCGCAGCGCATGCAGGCCCAGCACCCGAAGGGCCGGCTTTGAACGCGAGCCCGCCGACCAGACCGCGCCCGCGACCAGGGTCGAGACCATGCTGCGCCACAGCAGCGTGTTGTAGACGCCGACCGCGATCGTTAGCGACTTCATGGCCGCATCCATGCCCGACAGCAGGAAAATCGCCAGCGCGCATGTGAGCACGGGGATGGTCGGAGAAACGGCGCCGGTCAGGCTGGATGTCTTCGCGGCATCGCTCATGGCAGCCGGATATCGCGGAGCGCATAGCGGAACCAGATGGCAGCAGGCCCGATATGGCGGTCCAATCCCGCCCGGCGCCGTTGCCGCCAGACCCTCAGTCCATCGCAAGCGCCACGACCTCGCCCTCGCCCATCAGCGGCACGAAGATCTTTTCACCATCCGTGCCGATGTCGGCGCTGCCCGGCTTGAACTGCATTACCGCTTCCGGCTTGCCGCCGGGCTTGTAGCTGTAAAGCGTGCCGGTCATGTAGGCGGTGGCGTAGATGGTGCCGCCTATGGCGATGACGCCGTCGAGATCGGCGAAGTTCTCGGCGCCCGGCAGCGGCGTGATCTTCTTGGTGGCGAAGTCGACCGACAGCAGGCCGCCCGGCTCGGCGGTGCTGAAGTCGGCCTTGTTGATGTCCTTGCCCCAGGACGCCACGATCAGCCTGTGGCCATCGGCGAACACGCCATTGGGCGAGGCAAGCAACGGGTCCTTGACGAACAGCTCCGGCTTGTCGCCGTCGATGCGGTAGATCATGTCGGCCAGCATGTCGCTGACATAGACCTTGCCCGCCTTGTCCTCAGTCATATCGTTGAGGAAGACAGAGCCCGGCACGTCGATGGTCTCGACCAGCCTGCCGCTGGCGAGATCGACGACGCGCACCTTGGTGATGTCGGCGGCGTAGAGCTTGCCGCCGGCGATCGCCATGCCCTTGGGCGCGTCCATGCCGTCCACCCAGTGGCGCGCGATGACCTTGCCGTCCATCGACAGCAGCGACAGATAGCCATTGCCGTCCGCCGCGCCGGGATTGCCGGAGATGTTGGAGACGACGATTCGGTTGTGGGCGGCGTCGACAAGCGCGGATTCCGGCTGCTCGAAGCCGGTGGCGCGCCAGAGCTCGCCGGCCTGCGCGACAGACACGGCCGCAGCGGTGAAGATGGTTGAGGCGATCAGGCGTTTCATGGGTGCTCTCCTGTGATGACGAAGGAGAGCTATGATTTTCGATACTTCTCGGAAAGCACGAATGAAGCTAGTATCGCATTCCTATACCAAACCGCACGAATGAGGCGCATTCCATGAACGGTCCGATCTTCGAGGCGCTGAAACGGACGCTGAAGGCCAAGGGCCTGACCTACCGGACGCTGGCCGAGCGCATGGGCATTTCCGAGCCGACGGTGAAGCGGATCTTCCATGAGAAGAACTGCAAGCTCGACCGGCTGATGGAGATCTGCGCCGCGGCCGATGTCGAGCTGGAGAACGTGCTCGGCGCGATGAATCGCGGGCCGGGACCGGCCAATCGTGTTTCGCCGGAGATCGAGCGCCGGCTGGCGGCGCGGCCGGCGCTGCTCTTCGTCTTCATCATGCTGTCGGAGAAATTCACGCCCGAGGGCATCATGCGCTCGCAGGGCCTGAGCGAAGCCTCGATGTTCCTCTATCTGCGCGACCTCGAGGAGCTTGGGCTGGTGGCGCTGGGGCGCGGCCTGTCGGCAAGGCTGCTGGTCGACACGCCGATCCAATGGGATTTCGAGGGGCCGCTGAAGCCGCATTTCGAGATGACCAACAAGAATTTTGTCGGCTGGGCGCTCGGGCATATGGAAGACGCCGCGACCTTCATCAGCTTTTCCAGGCGGATGCGGCCGCAAACGGCGGAGATGCTGCGCCGCGAGGCGGACGAGCTCGCCGAACGCGCCCGGCTGCTTGCCCATCACGACCAGCACACCACGCCGGAGGACCAGCTCACCGGCTACAAGTGGACCTTCGCCTTCGGCGCGACACCGTTTCCGGCAATCATGCCGATCGGGCCGCATCCGCGTGATGCCGGGGCCCAGGGCGTCGCTCCTGCAAAGGGACGCCGCCCCTTGCCGGCCTGACCAATCATCTTTGAGCAGGATTGCATCTGGCGGTCGAGCTTGTCGCGCGCCGCTCCGTCGACGCGGACTGCCGCCATCTTCGCCCCTTGCCGCCAGCGTCGCCGACCGAGCCCGTAGGGCGCCTCGGGATAGAATAGAAATCCGGCATCAACATTCATGATAGAATTCGCGCACTGATTTGCCGGACAGTGGTGGGGCGGGTTTGCCGAATGCGAAATCGAAGTGATCCGATGCCGACCGCGCCAACGCTCGAGCTTCGCCGCTATTCGCGCCTGCAAAAATTGCGCCAGCGCGCAGAACGGCAAGGTGCTGGATTGCAGTTCTGGGCGCGTACCGCATCGCTCGCCGTGATCTCCTGCTTTTTTTCATTGATCAGCCGCTGGGATGCCGCGCTGCTCTTCGTGCTGGCGGGCCTCGTGCTGTTCCAGCTCGTCGGCCTGATCCAGTTTCTCTTTGCGCGTCGCCCCACGGCGCCATGGTGGATCGGTTACCTCGTCGGCACGCTGGACATCATTCTGTTGACCGTTCTGCTGGTAACGCCCAACCCGTTTTCCACGGAGGTCACGCCGGCTGCGATGCAACTGCGCGAGGGCAGCTTCAAATTCCTGCTGATTTTCGTATGCCTTGGCGCGCTGACCCTTTCGCCACGCTTGGCGCTCTATCTCGGCGCGCTCGCCGCTTTGACGTGGGCGATCGGGGTGGGATGGGTGGTTTTTCATCCGGGAACAGTCATTCCGGCGACGAACCTCTATTCGCTACCGATGACAGAGCGACTGAGCCTCTATCTCAACCCCAACTTCGTCGATACATTCGCGCAGGCAACCAACGTGCTGGTTGTGTTGATCATCGGCGCGATCATGGCGCTGGTCGTCTCTCGTTCCCGACGTCTGTCGGAAGACTATGTCAAGGCGGAGCGCGCCCGCGCCAATCTCGCCCGGCATTTTTCGCCCAACGTCGTCGACCAGCTCGCCGCGGATGACGAGCCCTTCGGCCCGGTCCGCCGGCAGGATATCGCGGTGCTGTTCGCGGACGTCGTCGGCTTCACAAACTATTCCGAGAATAATCCGGCCGAAGCAGTGTTCGAACTTCTGCGTCAGTTCCACCGTCGCATGGAGCAGGTCGTCTTCGACCACCAGGGCACCGTCGATAACTATATCGGCGATTGCATCATGGCGACATTCGGGGTTCCGCAAACCAGCCATGACGACGCGACCCGGGCCATCAAGTGCGCTGAAGCGATGGTCGCCGCTGTCGAAGCATGGAATGTGCAGCGTGTGTCCAGGGGATACCCGTCGCTGGACATTCGCATCGGTGCACAATATGGCGCAGTCGTCATCGGCGCGGTCGGCAGCGAGCGCAATCTGTCCTTCGCGGTGGTTGGCGACACCGTCAATGTCGCCAGCCGTTTGCAGTCGCTCTGCCGCGAGCTTCGGGCGAATATTTGCTTTGGGTCACGACTGATAGAGGCCGCAAAGGCGGAATCGCCCATGACACAGTTGAATGCGAGCGATCATGGCCCGGTGAGCGTCCGCGGCCGGGACGAACCGGTCCATGTCTGGGTCGAGCACAGAGCCGAGGACCAAGGTGCTGTTGCGGTTTCAGCGTGATACAGGCCGCCATGCGAAAAACCTGCACGTCGGCCGGATAGCAGTAGGTCCCGGCATAGGGGCATGTCCTGACCCAGGCCGAAAGCCATCACGTGCAAGAGCGCCGTGATCAGGCCGCTTTCGCTTCTTCCTGCGGCGCGGCGAGGTCGTCGCGCGCCTTGCGGGCGAGTCTCTTGGCCGAGCGTTTCGGACTGTCGCCGAACAGCTCGGTGGCGTCGGCAAGGCAGGCCTTGGTCAGGCTCTTTTCCGAGCGCTTCAAGAGCTTGCGCAGAAGCTTCGTTTCATCGACGGGGCCGAGCGGCTCGCCCTCGGCGTCGAGCAGCGCGCGCATGACGAAGACGTCGTGCAATTCGCCGAGCTGCTCGCCGAGCTTGTCGACCGCCTTGCGTCGCGCCTTGATCGGCGTCGGCCACAGGCGGCCGAGCAGCGACAGATGCATGGAGTGCGTCTTGGCCGCCTTGCGCAGATCGTGAAAATCGTCGGCCTCGCCGCGCGACTCCGCCTTGTCGAGCGCCTTCTTCGCCCGCCGCAAGGTGGCGCGGGCGCCGTCGGCCAGGATATCGGCCGCCTGTTCCGGCTGGTCGGGCAGCGCCAGCCGGTCGATGCGCTCCAGGCCTTCCCGGCAGGCGGCTACGGCCGCATTGATGGCGGCGTCGAGGCCCGGGCCGGCGTGGAGCTCGTGCTGGCGCAGCACCAGCCGTTCGCGCACGGGATCGAGGCCGCCGCCGGCCGATTGTTCCGGAAAGGCATCGGCGAGGCGGTCGACGGTCTCGATCAAGGCGGTCGCCTCGCGCGGGCCGGCGAGCAGCGCCGAGACCTGCTTGTAGCACTCGTTCTCGGTCTGGCAGAACGGTTCGTCTCCGGAACGAACCAGGCGCAGCAAGGCGCGCACGCTCTTCAGCCGCTTGCGGCATTTGTGCAGGCCCTGCTCCGGCTTCTCGCGCGCCGTCTCGAGATGGCTGATGGCCCTGCCGATCTCGTCGGCCAATATGCGCCCGACCTCGCCGGTCAGCGGCAAGCGCGGATCGATGCGGAAGCTCATGCGGCGATCTCCGGAATCCCCCCGAGGGCCAGCGACGCGTTGTAGAATCTCGACTCGCCGGTGACCTCGCGACCAAGCCAGTCGGGCAGCATTTCGTCAGATACGTCCTCCGGCGTCTCCAGCTCCGCGATTATCAACCCCGCGAGCTTGCCGCCGAAAACATCGACTTCATAGAGATAGCCGCGGTGTCTAACATGGTGGCGTGTCTTCTCGATGACACGTCCGATGGCAAAGGCCATCAATTCCTCGGCCTCGGCAAGCGGGATTGAATATTCGAATTCGTCGCGCTCGCGCGCCCTGTCGCCGAACTTCAGCGTCAGCTCGGCGGAGCGTCCGTCCGAGATGCGCACGCGCACGGTGCGACCGGGCTGGGTAGCGACATAGAACTGGCGAATGCGAATCTCCGCCTCGACCTCGTCGCGCCAGGCGGAACTGGAGACCAGGAACTTACGCTCGACTTCCTTGCCCATGGCCGCGCACTAAAGCCTGTGGGGGCCGGGAAGGCAAGCCGGTTCAGCGGTCAAATTTGACTTTAATCAATCGATTGATTAAATGTCAAGACATGGAGAAGCAATCGAGGGCAAAAAGGCAGCAGCGCGAGGCGACCACGGCCGAGCAGACGCGCGCGGCGCTGGTGCACGCCGCGCTCAAGCTGTTCGGGCGGCAGGGTTTCGACGGCACGTCGACGCGCCAGATCGCGGCGGAAGCCAAGGCCAATATAGGCTCGATCGCCTATCATTTCGGCGGCAAGGAGGGCCTGCGCGCCGCCGCCGCCGACTTCATCGTCGAAACCATCCAGGGCATCGCCGGCCAGGCGCTGGGCGGCGCCCAGGCGGCCGTCCCGGCGAGCCCGGAAGCCGCGAGGGCACAGCTCTTTGCGGCGCTCGAGCGGATGGTGGGCTTTGTCGTCGTCAGTCCGCAGGCGGGCGAGATCGTACAATTCGTACTTCGCGAGCTGTCGCATCCGACCGCCGCGCTCGACCGCATCTATGCCGGCGTGTTCGAGCCGACGCATCGCCGGCTGTGCCAGATCTGGGAACAGGCGACCGGCGAGCCGGCCGAGAGCGAGGCAACCCGGCTCACCGTTTTCACGCTGATCGGCCAGGTCATCTATTTCCGCATCGGCCGCGAAGCGGTGATGCGCCGCATGGGTTGGCGCGAGATCGGCGACGCAGAGGCCGCCAAGGTGGTGGCGGCCACGACCGACAACCTCAGGGCAATGCTGGCGGCGCGCAGGCCGGCCGCCGGCAGGAAGGGCAAATCATGAGCTTTCTCTGTTCGCTGCCGCTCGCGGCTCAGCTGTTCGGCGCCTGCGCGCCGGCAGCGCCCCTCGCCGTCGGTTATGTCGAGGGCGAATATGTGCTGATGGCGCCGATCGAAGTGGCCCAGGTGGCGACGGTGACGGTGAGGCGCGGCGACCGCGTCGAGACCGGCGCGGCGGTGGCGACGCTCGAGGATGCCGACGCCAGGATCGAGGTGGCGCAGGCCGAGGCCGCGCTCGCGCAGGCGCAGGCGCAGCTTGCCGATTTGCAGGTCGGCAAGCGTGCCGAGGAAATCGCGGTGCTGAAGGCCGAGGTCGACATGGCGAAAGCCCAGGCCGCCGACGCCAAGCGCAAATATGACCGAGCCAGCGACCTCTACAAACGCGGCACCGGCACGCAGGCCGACTACGACACCGCCTCTGCCTCGCTGGAGACCGCCAATGCCCAGGTCGGGCAGGCGGAGGCCAACCTCGCCGTCGGCAACCTGCCGGCGCGGCCGGAAACCATCAAGGCCGCCGACAACCAGGTCAAGCAGGCGCAGTCGGCCCTGCGGCAGGCTGAGTGGCGGCTGTCGAAACGGGTGCTGACCGCGCCCTCGCCCGGCCGCGTTAACGACGTCATCCGCAATCCCGGCGACACGGCCGGGCCGACCGCGCCGGTGATCTCGATGCTGCCGGACGGCGCCGTGAAGCTCAGCGTCTATGTGCCGGAACGCGCGTTTTCGTCGGTCAAGGTCGGCACCGAGCTCAACGTCCACTGCGACGGATGCGGGGCGGGGCTGAAGGCGCGCGTCAGCTATGTCTCGCCCGATCCCGAATTCACGCCGCCGGTGATCTACTCGCTCGAGAACCGGCAGAAGCTGGTCTATCTCGTCGAGGCGCGGCCGGAGGGCGATGCCGGGCCGTTGCAGCCCGGCCAGATCGTCGATGTCGATCTCGCGGATGTCGGGCAATGAACGCCATCGACGTCCGCGGCCTGGTCAAGCGCTTCGGCGACAAGACGGTCGTCGATCATGTGACGATGACGGTCGCCGAAGGCGAGATCGTCGGCTTCCTCGGGCCGAACGGCTCGGGCAAGACAACGACCATCCGCATCATGTGCGGGCTGCTTACGCCGGACGAGGGCGACGGCACGGTGCTGGGCTTCGACATCCGCACCGACGCGCTCAAGATCAAGCGCGAGGTTGGCTACATGACGCAGAAATTCTCGTTCTACGAGGATCTGACGATCGGCGAGAACCTCGAATTCGTAGCGCGGCTCTACCGGCTGAAGCCGGTCGAGCAATATGTGGCGAGGACGCTGGAAGAACTCGGCCTGGCGAGCCGCCGCAACCAGCTGGCCGGCACGCTTTCCGGCGGCTGGAAGCAGCGGCTGGCGCTGGCCGCCTGCATCATGCACAAGCCGAAGCTGCTTCTGCTGGACGAGCCGACGGCCGGCGTCGACCCGAAGGCGCGGCGCGAGTTCTGGGATGAGATCCATCGCCTCGCCGGCGGCGGCCTGACGGTGCTCGTCTCCACCCACTACATGGACGAGGCGGAGCGCTGCCACCGCATCAGCTACATCTCCTACGGCAAGATGCTTGCCACCGGCACGGTCGACGAGGTGGTGAGGAATGCCGGGCTGACCACGTTCGTGCTGCATGGGACGGGTCTCGACCAGGTGGCCCAGGCGCTGCAGGGCCGTCCCGGCGTCGACCAGGTGGCACCGTTCGGCGCGACGCTGCATGTCGTCGGCTCCGACAAGGCTGCGCTGGAAAAGGCGCTCGCCGACGTCGAGAAGGAGTACAAGGACGTGACGGTGACGCCGGGCGAGACCAGCCTCGAGGATGTGTTCATCCAGTTCATGTCCGGCTCGAAGGACAATATGGCATGAACGCGGTCTTCTCCTTCGCCAGGCTGGGCGCGCTGCTCATCAAGGAGTTCATCCAGATGCGGCGCGACCGCATCACCTTCGCCATGATGCTGGGCGTGCCGCTGATGCAGCTCGTGCTGTTCGGCTTTGCGATCAACAACGACCCGAAGAGCCTGCCGGCGGCGCTGGTGGCGACGAGCAGCGATCCCTACACGCGGGCGATGGTCTCGGCGCTGCAGACCACCGGCTACTACCGCTTCGACCATGTGGCGCAAAGTGCCGAGGAGGCCGAGTTCCTGATGGCGCGCGGCGACGTCTCCTTCGTCGTGACCATTCCCGCCGATTTCGCGCGCCGCGTCGAGCGCGGCGACAACCCGCAAATCCTGATCGAGGCCGACGCGACCGATCCGTCCGTCGCCAGCGGCGCGATCTCCACGCTCAGCACCGTTGCCGGCCAGGCACTGCTGAGAGCCCAGGGCACCCAGGACGCGGCCAGGGAGGCGGCGCGCGGCCAGCTCGATGTCGTCGTGCACCGGCGCTACAATCCCGAAGGCGTCTCGCAATACAACATCGTGCCCGGCCTGCTCGGCGTCATCCTGCAGATGACCATGGTGATGATGACGGCCATGGCGCTGACCCGGGAAACCGAGCGCGGCACGATGGAAAACCTTTTGGCCATGCCCTCGAGCCCGCTGGAGATCATGCTGGGCAAGGTGCTGCCTTACCTCGTGGTCGGCGCGGTGCAGGTGGTGGTTGTGCTGGTGGCGGCGAAGCTGCTGTTCGGCATCCCCTTCGTCGGCAGCCTGACGCTGCTGCTCTCCTCGGTGCTGGTCTTCGTGCTTTCGCTGGTGCTGCTCGGCTATACGATCTCGACCATGGCCCGCTCGCAGATGCAGGCCATGCAGCTGACCTTCTTCTTCTTCCTGCCCTCGCTGCTGCTCTCCGGCTTCATGTTCCCCTATCGCGGCATGCCGGGCTGGGCGCAGACTTTTGGCGAGATCTTCCCGCTGACGCATTTTCTGCGCATCACCCGCGCGGTCATGCTGAAGGGCGCCGAGCTGCCGGCGGTGGCGACGGAAATCGGCTGGCTGGCGGTGTTCGTGGCGCTGTTTGCCGGCGTGGCCCTGGTGCGGTTCAGGCGGACTTTGGATTAGATCGTGGTCATGCTTGTGAGCCGGGATCGCTGCTCCGCCGCTTGTCCGCGTCCAGCGTCCCGGTTGGCCTGAACTTGGCCGATTCGTTCAATCGTCGCATGGTCGCTTTCGATAGCTTCACCGATATACGGGCCGCGACCGGGTCGTGGCCCGGTGAGGTCAAACGAGCGCTATAAAGGAGAAGTGCGATGAGAGCGCGATTTGGGATATTGACGCTCGGCGTAGACGACCTTGAGCGGTCGCTTAAGTTTTACCGCGACGGCCTTGGGCTGGTCACGCAGGGCATCGTCGGACAAGAGTTTGAGCACGGCGCGATCGCCATCTTCCATCTCGAGGGCGGCATGGTGCTTAGCCTGTTTCCACGCAGCGATCTCGGACTCGATGCAGGCATCGATCCTACACCGCGCAGCCCCACCGAATTCAGCATTGGCCACAATGTGTCCAGCGAAGCCGAGGTCGATCAAGTGATGACGCGGGCTGAGACCGCCGGAGCGCACATCACGATGCCGGCGCGCAAAACTTTCTGGGGCGGCTATGCTGGTTATTTTCAGGATCCCGACGGTCATCTCTGGGAAATCCTGCATAATCCGGCGTACCTCCCGAGCGAAGAGTGAGCATGAGAGCCGGTCAGCCGATTGGCGAGGCGCTCGCCTCTGGAGCAATTCCAGGAAAAGTGTGAGCGGTTTTCCGTCCGGAATTGCGTAAAAACAAGGGGATAGAGCGGATCGCCGTTTCCGTGAAACGGTGAAACGCTCTGGGTAAGCGCGTCAACCCGAGACCAATCGCCCGCCTCTACGCCGCGGCCATGATCCCGGCATAGGTGCTGAAATCGACATTGCCGCCGGACAGCACGACCGCCACGCATTTGCCCGCGAGGTCGATCTCGCCGGAGGCAAGCGCGGCAAAGGCGACGCAGCCGCCCGGCTCGACCACCAGCTTGAGATGGGCCATGGCGTCGCGCATGGCCTGCGCCGCTGCCTTGTCGGAGACGGCGATGGCGCCGGCGAGATTCTTGCGGTTGATCTCGAAGGTGATGGCGCCGGGCTCGGCGGTGAGCAGCGCGTCGCAGATCGAGCTGTGGCCGGGATCGTTCGCGACCCGCTCGCCCTTGGCCAGCGAGCGGCGCGTGTCATCGAAATGCTCCGGCTCGACCGCCCAGATTTGCGTGTTCGGCGAGGCGTCCTTGACCGCGACCGAAATGCCGCTCGACAGGCCGCCGCCGCCGCAGGGGATAACGACGGCATCGAGCGCCACGTCGAGCGCCTTCGCCTGCCGCATCAGTTCCAGCCCGATCGTGCCCTGGCCGGCGATTATGGCCGGATCGTCGAAGGGCGGCACCAGCGCCATGCCTTGTTCGACATAGGGGCGCACGACCGTCATGCGATCCTCCTTGAAACGGTCGAACGTCACCACCTCGGCCCCCATCTTGCGGACATTGCCGATTTTCATCGCCGGCGCGTCGGCCGGCATGGCGATCACCGCCTTGACGCCGAACATCGCGGCCGACGCCGCCACGCCTTGCGCATGGTTGCCGGATGAGAAGGCGACGACGCCGCGGCTGCGCTCTTCCTCGCTCAGCGTCGACAATTTGTTATAGGCGCCGCGGATCTTGAAGGAACCGGTGCGCTGCAGCGTCTCAGGCTTGAACAGGATGCGGCCGCCATGGCGCCTGTTGATCTCGGGCGATTCGATCAGCGGCGTTTCGACGATCAGGCCGGAAAGCCGCGCGGCGGCGGCGCGGATGTCTGAGATGCCGGGCAGGGTGGTCATGGTGCGAGCCTTGCGAAAGAACGCGATCGCCCATGGTGCACAAAAAAAGCCGTGGCGCGCCAACGAAAAAATGTGATGGAGACAAGGTTTGGCGAAGGTGCGCCGGCGGCGGAACCGCTGATCTTCCCCCTTGCGGGGGAGATGGCCGGCAGGCCAGAGAGGGGTGCTGTCCCGCCGACATATCAGCCGTTCAATGCCGGGTACGCTCGCAAGGTGCTGGCTCCTCCAGGTTTCCCGGAAAGGCTGGCGTTCCTTCACGCGCCCCTCTGTCCTGCCGGACATCTCCCCCGCAAGGGGGGAGATTGGCAGCTTCCGCGTCGGCGCCATTCGCCGCAAAGGACCATGCTGGCGATTTTTCCTGTGAGGACCTCCTCTGAGCCCCGCACGCCCCCTCACCCCAGCAGCGTCGGTGCCCGCTTCTTGCCGCCGAGGTTGCGCCAGGTGTTGAAGCGGTGGGTGGCGGCAGCGAAGGATATCTTCATCTGCTGGGACACCGTGTAGCGCGACTTGCCTTCGTCGAACATGCGGTAGCAGCACTCGGCACCCTCCTCGGTCAGCTTGCCGTCCGGCGTCTTGTTGTGCGGGTTGGCCGGATCGAATTTCTCGAGTTGTTCCTCGACCAGGCCCTTCAGGCGCTGCAGGTCGGCCTCGATGCTGGCGATGAGATCGAGCACCGGTTTGGCGTCGAATGCGTGCGGCGGCTTCTTCTCCGTCATTGCGTTGGTCTCCTTCGATTTCGGCTGTAGCGTCCATATAGGCTAACATTCGGCAATAATGAAGGGCCAGAATGAGGGGCCAGTCCGATCACGCTCTGGTCATCCATTTTCGCGCGCGGCCCGTAGCGTTCGCAATTGACGTTGGGCGCCCGAAATCCTAGTTTAGAACGATTCTAAACTAGAGTGATCCCATCATGCTTTCCCGTGTTTTCGGCTTCGGCCGCCGTTCCTTCGATTCGCTGTCGGAGCAGGAGATCCTGGCGCTGGCGATCTCCTCCGAGGAGGATGACGGGCGCATCTACCGCGCCTATGCCGATGGCCTGGCGCAAGATTTCCCGCAATCGGCCAAGGTGTTCGAGGCGATGGCCGAGGAGGAGGACGGCCATCGCGACTCGCTGATCGAGCTTCACCGCAGGCGCTTCGGCGACCGCATTCCGCTGATCCGGCGCGAGCATGTGAGGGGCTATTACGAGCGCAAGCCGGACTGGCTGGTGCGGCCGCTCGGCATCGAGCATGTGCGACGGCAGGCCGAGGACATGGAGCGGCAGGCCTACCGCTTCTATGTCGAGGCCGCCAAGCGCACCACCGACGCCTCGACGCGCAAATTGCTCGACGATCTCGCCTTGGCCGAGCAGGGCCATGAGAGCTCGGCGCATGAACTGGAGCAAACCCACGTTCCCGGCGAGGTCAAGGCCGAGGAAGCGAGCGCCGAGCAGCGCCAGTTCATCCTCACCTATGTGCAGCCGGGCCTGGCCGGGCTGATGGACGGCTCGGTGTCGACGCTGGCGCCGATCTTCGCCGCCGCTTTCGCGACCCATGCGACATTCCAGACTTTCCTCGTCGGCCTCGCGGCCTCGATCGGCGCCGGCATCTCGATGGGCTTCACCGAAGTGGCCTCGGACGACGGCAAGCTTTCGGGGCGCGGTTCGCCGATCAAGCGCGGCCTCACCGTCGGCATCATGACGACGCTGGGCGGGCTCGGCCACGCGCTGCCTTACCTCATCCCCTATTTCTGGACGGCAACGATCGTCGCGGCGGTGGTGGTGTTCTTCGAGCTCTGGGCGATCGCCTTCATCCAGAACCGCTACATGCAGACGCCGTTCTGGCGCGCCGCCTTCCAGGTCGTGCTGGGCGGCGCGCTGGTGTTTGGGGCGGGCGTGCTGATCGGCAACGCCTAGAGCATGTCTCCCGAAAGTGGGAACCGGTTTCGGGATAAAGACATGCGTAAAATCAAAAACCTAAAGCGCATGGAGCGAATCTGAAAGATCGCGACGCGCTTTAGAGCAATTCCAGGAAAAGTGTGAGCGGTTTTCCGTCCGGAATTGCGTAAAAACAAGGAGGTAGAGCGGTTCACCGTTTCCGTGAAACGGTGAAACGCGCTGCGCCGCGCCCTACTGCGTCAGCACGGTTTGCGACGCGCGCTGGTTGAAGTCGCACTTGCCGGTGGTGGTGTAGAAGAAGTCGGCGTTGCTGACATCGGCGGGCACCGGGTTGCCGCCGTCTTCCCAGGCCTGGTATCCCGTCTGGCCGCAGGGCACTGCCGTGAAGATGTTGACGGTCTGGCCGGTCGCCACCTCCGGCATGTTGGTGTCGCTGTTGCCGATATAGAGCCGGTTCGAGGTGGAGGGATCGTTCGACTTCAGCACCTTCGGATTGCCCGAGGGCACATCCATCTCGAGATAGAGCTGGTCCATCTGGCTGACGTCGATCACAGCGCCGGCGCCGTTGGCGGGGTAGAAGGTGTCGGCGCAGGTCGTCACATATCTCTTGCCGTTGCTGTCGGTCTGGGTGATCGCCCCGGTGGGCAGGCTGTTGAAGTTCTTGACCGTCTTGGTCGTGCAGGCCTGTTGCTGGACCACTGTGCTGGTGGAGCCGTTGATGGTGCTCACCGTGGTCGTGCCGTAGCCCTTCGGATCGCCGAAGCCATTGTAGGTGTAGCTGATCGTCATCAGCGGCTTGGCCACTGTGTCGCCGAACCTGGTGCCGTAGAGATACATGGTTTTGTTCCAGTAACCTGACACCTTCGTCACCTTGAAGGTGGACTGCACCAGCGCCGGCGTCTTGCGCACCGCGGAGGCGACGCCGACCTGCACCGTGTTGATGCGGGCGATCTGCATGAAATTGGTTGGCATGGGATAGCTGGCCGTGGCGCCGAAAGTCGCCGAGCCGTCGGCGGCGACATTGACGCTGGTGAGCGTCGCAGTGCCTTGCCCGCTATTGGCCACATAGGCCTGCTGCAGCGACGTCTGCCGGTCGGCAAAAGCCGTGGTGGTGGGCAGCGTGGTGATCGAGATGATCGCGGCGTCGAGCGCGTTCTGCATGTCGCTGCGGGTCGTGACCGCCGAGGTGTAGTCGACCGAAAAGCCGACCGCCGTCACCAGCGGGATCGTCAGCAGCACCATCATCGGCATCATCGAGCCGTCACGGCCGGCGAGGAAGCGCCTCGCCGCTCCGGCCACCCCGGCCGGGCTGAACTTTCGGACTGAACTGGGCATTCTTGGGGCCTTCATCATCGCGGCATCGAGCCGGTTTACCATCCGGGCGCGAAGCATGCCCTAAAGCGGTGCATGAATGTTTAAGCGGGTTTGAATGTTTTGTGAGCGCCTCCTTCGTCCCGTTTACGGAGAGAAGGTGGATCGGCGCGCCAGCGCCAAGACGGATGAGGGGTGAGTCACCTCGACGACGATCTCATCCGAGGCGGAGATGCCCACTCGCCGACGACGGACTTACCCCTCATCCGCCCGTCGTGCACCTTCTCCCCGCAAGCGGGGCGAAGGAAAAAGCCCCGCCGCTTGCCCGCTTCCCCCGCCCCTGCTAAAGCGCGCCGCATGACGACGCCCCTCGACCACATCCGCAATTTCTCCATCGTCGCCCATATCGACCATGGCAAATCCACGCTTGCCGACCGGCTGATCCAGCTCACCGGCGCGCTGGAGGAGCGCGACATGAAGGAGCAGGTGCTGGACTCGATGGATATCGAGCGCGAGCGCGGCATCACCATCAAGGCCCAGACGGTCAGGCTCAACTACCGCGCCAGGAATGGCGAGGACTATGTGCTGAACCTCATCGACACGCCCGGACATGTCGACTTCGCCTATGAAGTGTCGCGTTCGCTCGCCGCCTGCGAGGGCTCGCTGCTGGTCGTCGACGCCTCCCAGGGCGTCGAGGCGCAGACGCTCGCCAATGTCTACCAGGCCATCGATAACAACCACGAGATCGTCGTGGTGCTGAACAAGGTCGACCTGCCGGCGGCCGAGCCCGAGCGCATCCGCGAGCAGGTGGAGGAGGTGATCGGCCTCGACGCCTCCAACGCGGTGCTGATCTCGGCCAAGACCGGGCTGGGCGTGCCGGACGTACTGGAGGCGATCGTCCACCAGCTGCCGCCGCCGCGCGAGGGCGACATCAACGCACCGCTCAAGGCCATGCTGGTCGACTCCTGGTACGACGCCTATCTCGGCGTCATCGTGCTGGTGCGCATCATCGACGGCGTGATGAAAAAGGGCCAGACCATCCGCATGATGGGCACCGGCGCGAAATATCTCGTCGAGCGCACCGGCGTGTTCAAGCCGGACCGCGTCAATGTCGACGAGCTCGGCCCCGGCGAATTCGGCTTCTTCACCGGCTCGATCAAGGAAGTGGCCGATACCCGCGTCGGCGACACCATCACCGAGGACCGCCGCCCGACGCAAAAGGCGCTCCCCGGCTTCAAGCCGGCGCAGCCGGTGGTGTTCTGCGGCCTGTTCCCGGTCGACGCCGCCGATTTCGAGGACCTGCGCGCCGCCGTCGGCAAGCTGCGCCTCAACGACGCCAGCTTCTCCTACGAGATGGAAACATCCGCCGCGCTCGGCTTCGGCTTCCGCTGCGGCTTCCTCGGGCTGTTGCACCTGGAGATCATCCAGGAGCGGCTGGAGCGCGAGTTCAACCTCGACCTCATCGCCACCGCGCCCTCCGTCGTCTACCGCATGAACCTCATCGACGGCACGGTGAAGGAGCTGCACAACCCGGCCGACATGCCCGACGTGGTCAAGATCACCTCGATCGAGGAGCCGTGGATCCGCGCCACCATCCTCACCCCCGACGACTATCTCGGCGGCATCCTGAAGCTCTGCCAGGACAGGCGCGGCATCCAGGCCGATCTCTCCTATGTCGGCAAGCGCGCCATGCTGACCTACGATTTGCCGCTCAACGAAGTGGTCTTTGACTTCTACGATCGCCTAAAATCGATCTCCAAGGGCTACGCCTCCTTCGACTATCATTTGACCGACTATCGCGAGGGCGACCTGGTGAAGATGTCGATCCTGGTCAATGACGAGCCGGTCGACGCGCTCTCCATGCTGGTCCACCGCTCGGCGGCCGAAAAGCGCGGCCGCGCCATGTGCGAAAAGCTGAAGGAGCTGATCCCGCAGCACCTCTTCAAGATCCCGATCCAGGCGGCCATCGGCGGCCGCATCATCGCTCGCGAGACCGTCTCGGCGCTGCGCAAGGACGTCACCGCCAAATGCTACGGCGGCGACGTGACCCGCAAGCGCAAGCTGCTCGACAAGCAGAAAGAGGGCAAGAAGCGGATGCGCCAGTTTGGGAAGGTGGATATTCCGCAGGAGGCGTTTATCCAGGCGCTGAAGATGGGCGATTGAGGGGCGTTTTGGTAAGCTGAGAACATCTCAGAAAAGCGTCAACTGCGGCTCGGCAGCCTGAGTGGTCTCGTAGATATTTTGTATTACCCTCGCGAAGTCACGCTGGCCTCCATAGCTCGGATGACGTGCCGAAACAGCTGTTATTCCCATTTCGGCTAGGGCAAGCTCTGCATCTCTACCGATTGCTATCACAACATCGATGCTCAGCCGATTGACCAGCCAATCTATTGCAAATCGCGACATCTCGCGTTCTTGGGCGGTATGTTTGCGATTTGTAAAGGGGTCCGCTTCTTCATACGGGTGAAGAGGAAAGACATTCCACATAAAGACCGATGTCTTTATTTGGCGCAACAAGCCTTGGACCACATGGGCCGTCCTTTCCGCCATCGCTGGGCCTCTTGTTGCTTTCTGGAGATTGCGAGCCCCTATTGCAGCGCCATAATCTTGCAGGAAGATCTCGTCGGTCAGAGGTACCCCAGTTCTTCTGCCACCCCGATAACCCAAGTCTCTCCCAATCCAAAGCGAGCACCTTTCAGCTGAAATGCAAGCGTCTAATACTGACGCAAGGTTGGAGCAGCGAATTTGAGGAGATCGCTCCGTATCGACCTGATCACAAACGTCGCTATAGGGATTGAACGAGTTCCTAGAGCGTAGGGAGGCCACAGATGAAACGAAGCCCGCAATGTCGGTATGAGATGTCATAACCCTCTTCCTTCGATGGGCGGCCAATCGATAGGCTTTCCAACCACGCCTTGGGGTTCCCCGAGCCAAGAGTTAAGAGAGAAAATTAGGTCGGCGGGGAAATCGGACTTGTGACCAATGCCGCGTTTGACAAAGCTCGTCAGTTCATCCGGAAGAGGCACCGCTCTGCGTCCAAAGTAGGTGAACTCGTTTCCTAGTAGGACATTGCTGGTCCGACCGACGTCACGGTCCTTGTTCTCCAGACTAGTGGTGCCGTCCTCGTTGCTATGAAACGAAAAGTCTTGAATGATTTGGAAATCGCTGCCGGTGTGATAAATATTATCACCGTATACCTGCATCAGGCTGCCATTCATCAGCGGCTTTTTTCGATTGTAGGCGGCATCGCTATAATATTTGTCAAAAGTTATTATGTCAGATATCTTCATCCAGTAGACAAGCAGACCGCCGTATCCGTGCTTGGCCGAGCCAAAACCGAGGATAATATCCCCTTTATTTGCATACTTTCTAATATTTGGCTTACAGTTTGCCAAAGAGCAAACTCCAGAGAAAGGATTCGGTGCGAAGCCGACGTCATGCTCTATGACGTAAGAATGCACCTTTAGCACTTGTTGTGCCTAATCTTCTTTGTGTCGGCAGTTTTTCCCGCCGAATCTTCCTGAATCTCCGGTCTAGCTTCGTCAAAAGCATCGCTCAGTTCGGGAGATCCGATTGTGACAACACTGGAGCTAAATGACCCAGCTTCCAATGGCAGCTCCGTCTCATCCATCCTGATTACGACGATTCGCACGTTAGCCCGTACCGCATTGGAGATACGCTGGTCGATTTGCGAAAGGTTGAGACCCTGTGCAAGTACAAGGACAGCGACATCGCCCAACCCTGCAATCCCGCCGAGCGGAGCAGCAGGCCAGGGAGTTAGCGCATAACCAATGTCCGCCAATCGCTCAGCGACACGCTGTAAAATCTCTTCCGGAAGTTCCACGTTGATTTGGAAAGCTCTGTGCATATGGAGCCCACCTCAGTCCGCAAACCATGTCTTGACGATTTCAATTGTCACGAGGCCCACAAGAGGTACCGAGACAAGGAGCAGAGATATAAGCAAATTCACCCTCGTGCGAAGGGTCCACATCTGCTCGTTGAGCGTTTCTAGAGACAAGTTCCGACCCGGAACTTGCGAAACCAATTCGCTTGTTATCTCCGAAAATCCACCGCTGCTTTTTACATGCCCACGTGGATTCCCTTCAGTGTTGCAGAACCAGATTAAAAAAGCGTCCTCGCCATGCTTTAAAGTTATACTCTGAGGTCCCGCATTAAATACGGCAAAGATAAGGCGCCCATGGTATCCCGGGTCCACGTGAAAACCACTCACGTTTACCAATCCACGCATCTTTATCTTGCTCTTTACATTGATAAAGGCCAATACGTCATCTGGGATGGTTAGGTACTCGTCAGAAAGAAGAAAAGCAAACTGACCGGATGGAATTTCGAATGAGTCCTTCCAATATAGCTTTCTGATTGTTCTTGGAGAATTACGGGTCCCGTCTGGAGAGATATAAATCTCCGGCCCAACAGTAAGCGTGTACGCAGCGCAATCAATCTGTTTACTATCAAACGGGCTTACTATTTTCCCAAGCTCAGTCTCAAGCTTTCCTCCGCTCCAAAACATTATCCCCCCCACTATGATACGCTTGCCTGGTCGCCAAAAACTTCCTCCTCGTTAGGAGTGAAGTACCCAGGTCAAATTTTTTCTCGGCTGCTCGCCTTAGAACCCACTGTATCACATCGTGATTCGCTTGTAGAGCCAAGTCACGAAAGCTCTCTAAGTGATCCATTTTTTCACAAGCGTCAGCAAACCGTCCGGCCGCGTCAGCAAGGTCTTCGAGAGTGCTGTCATCTCGAATATCAATATGGAAGTCTTCGGTATGCAGTCTCTGGTTCAGGGCATTCGCTGCGCTGAGGGCGACGAGCAAGGCATCTACCAAAGTAGCGTCTAGTGGCTTCTGCTCAAGGTCTCCTCGCGCCAAGCGTCCGACGTACTTAGAAAAATGAAGGGCATAGTGTTTCATCCTCTCCATCTTATGAAGCGAAAGGATGTCGAGATGGCAATGGAGGTCGTGTTCCTGTTGGCCGATCTGAAGTGCCCTGAGATCAAGTTTTGTAGACATCGGATTAGGCGCCCCTTTTGCAGAATCACGCAAACTCTAGCTTACCACACCGCCAGGGCCGCCCTCGGATAAGAGGCGCATTTTTGGGGGTTATGCAGAGCATTCATGGTGTTTTCCACAGAGCCGCCACTTATGCGGGATGCAAGCATTCCACGAGCGGGTATCCTTTCACGGCATCCAGTGTAGCACACTGTCGGTCATTGGCACTGATCGATATCTGCGGCGACAATGAGTGTTAGCCCACTGCATTCTGCGCTATCCTCTCCCCAGCTTGGGGAGACATCACATGCGCTCCACCTCTGACACCATCGCCGCGATCGGCCTCGCCATCGGCGGCACTTTAGGCATGGCGGGCACGTTCGTTGCCAGCGATGCGCTGCGCGAGACGCTGTGGACCATCGACGGCGTGGGCGTCGTCGTGGCGGCCGCGCTACTCGTGGTGAAATACCAGCGGCTCGGCAATGATCTCGTCGCGGCCGGCTTCCTGACTTTCCTTGCCGGCGAAAGCCTGCTTCTGGCCGGCAATGCGGCGGGGCTGCAGGCTTCCGTTCCGTCCTATGCCGGCGGCATTGCGCTCTGGGCGGCGGGGCTGGTCATGGTCAGCGCGCAAGCCACCTTCGCGCTCTGGATGCGGCTCACGGGGCTCATTGCCGCCGTGCTCTTCGCCGTTTCGGTCCTGATGATCCTGTGGGGCGCGCCGCTCTCGCCCACGTCTTCGCCGCTGCCGGCGCTCGGCTACCCGTTTCTGGTGCTGACCTTCACCGGCTGGATCTGGACCCTGCTGAAAGCGGAGCGTTGAGTGCCAAGGCAATGGCCGCCCCGCTCGAACTCCGCAACAGCCCATCGGGAAAGATCCTGCCCGCCGTCGGGCCGTTCCTGATCGGCGGCGTCTTCGGTTTCGGCGCGCTGCAGGGCGTGGCCTCGGGCGCGGATGGCGGGCATGTGCTGTGGATCGCGCTGCTCGGCGCCGCCTGTCTCGCGCTCGGCGCCTTCATTGCGCGGGGCGCCTTCGACACCTCGGTCAAGGTGGTGCTGAACAGCCAGGGTTTTCGCGATACGCGCGCCGGCGACGTGCTGGTGCCGTGGAGCAAGGTGAAAGGCGTGCGGCTTGCTGCCGGCGGCAAGGGCGCGGCGATGCTCAATTTCGAGCTCACCGGTGAGCCGCCCGACGCGATCCGTTATTCCTCCGCCAACGCCTTCGGCCTGATGCCCTTCGGCAAGACCACCGTGCATATGGAGATCTCCTCGCTGGATGTGAGGGGGCAGGATCTGGTCGACGCGGTGAAAAAATTTGCGCCGCATGTGGTGGTGAAGCGGTAGGGCTACTCCCCTCGAGAGGAAAGCGGTGGCGCCGCAGCTGCTGATCTCCTCCCTTGTGGGGGAGATGGCCGGCAGGCCAGAGGGCGGCGCGAAGGAACGCGGCGCTGGCAAATTCGAAGTTCCTCGCCCCACGAAGTGGGGAGAGGTGGCTCGGCGAAGCCGAGACGGAGAGGGGAGCGCCCTACGAAGGCCCCCTCTCCGTCCGCTTCGTGGCCACCTCTCCCCCGCCTCTGGCGGGGGCGAGGAACCCAAGCTTTGAGATGTCGGCGGGACAGCGCCCCCCTCTGCCCTGCCGGGCTTTCGCCCTCGGAAAGCCAAGCAATTGGCTTCCCGTCCGCTGCGCGGACCGCTCCTCAACCCCACAAGGGGGGAGATTACGCACTCCACCCGTGCTCTACTCCCCCGGGGACCTCGCCATGATTCGCGCCTTGCTCGCCTTCCTTCTCCTCACCACGCCGGCCTTCGCCGCCGACATGTCGGTCTTCGTCCGCAACCAGCGCTCGGACGGCGTCGCGCTGGAGCTGTTCAGCCGCGACAGCCAGAAAGTCTGGCCGGGCGGCGACAAGGTCTTCCTCATCCGGCCGAAGGCACGAAAATCCGTGCCGATCTCCTGCGAGTCCGGCGAGCATATCTGCTGGGGCGCCTGGGTGGACGGCGACGATTCCGTCTCCGCCGGCGTCGGCCCCGACAACGACCAGCCCTGCGACACCTGCTGCTTCATCTGCGTGGAGCATTCGACAGAAACGGTGGATTTGGCGGAGTAGGGGGGCCTTTCCCTTCTCCCCTTGTGGGAGAAGGTGGATCGGCGCGCAGCGCCGAGACGGATGAGGGGTGCTCCAGCGGAGTGCAACGCTGGATATTTGAGCAATCAGGAAGGCCGGCTAATCTCGCACCATGCCGCACCAACCCGTAACCCCGGCCAAACGCAATTTCGCCCGGTCTATGCGCCGTGAACCGACAGAGGCGGAAGATCGCCTGTGGCAAGAATTGCGCGGCCGGCGACTCGACAATATCAAGTTCAAGCGGCAGGTGCCGATGGGCCGATATGTGGCGGACTTTATCTGTGCCGAGGCCAAGCTCATCGTCGAAATCGACGGCAGCCAGCACGCGGAATCGCGGCATGACCAGGAACGCGACGCCGAGTTGAAGGCCAGAGGCTTTCGCGTGCTGCGGTTCTGGAACGACGATGTGCTGAAAGAGCTGGATGCGGTGTGCGACACCATCATTGCTTATGTTAGGGATCAAAGTCTGGAGCCTTGGCGGTAGTGAGGTTGGCGGTTTCGCCAAGCTGGAGCACCCCTTGTGTGTTTGGAATCGTGCATGTTGAGGGTGCCACGGACCAGGTGTTTGCCTGATCCGTGGCGGCGATCGAGAGCCCGTCACCCCTCAGGTAGCCTAAACCGTGGATGAGCTGGGGCCCG
>NZ_SADP02000237.1:0-420 GCF_004010375.2 Mesorhizobium sp. M2E.F.Ca.ET.209.01.1.1
GGCGGCCGCTCCACAGCGCCGTGCGCGACGGATGACAGGGCACGTCGGAGACATAGACGTTCTCGAAGCGGATGCCGTCGCGGGCGAGGCTGTCGATGACGGGAGAGGTGTTGCGATGATAGCCGTAGCAACCGAGATGGTCGCGCCTCAGGCTGTCGATGTCGATATAGAGAACGTTCATGAAGGACTCGCCGCTTCTATGGATGTCAAAGGCAGGCCCCGGCTGATTACCGGGGCTCGCGGTGTTCAAGAGCCGGCATCAGGCCGAAATATATTGATCGCCGAGATAGTAGTCCTTCGGGTCGAGCGAGGTGTCGAGCTTGCCGAAGGTCTTGAACAGGTCATTCATCGTCGCGAACCAGCCGTTCACGCTGCCGTCCTTGGTGAGCTTGGTGCGCTCGGCCGAGGTCATGAAGCGTC
>NZ_SADP02000238.1:0-419 GCF_004010375.2 Mesorhizobium sp. M2E.F.Ca.ET.209.01.1.1
AAAGGCGGCAGCCGCCGAATCGATCTTGCCGGCGCGCTTCCTGCGCGAAAAATCCATCTCGATCAGCGCGCGTTCCGCAGCCACCGTCGACAGCCGCTCGTCCCACAGCACAAAGGGCAGGTCGCAAAGCGTCGCCATGTTGCGGGCGAAGGCGCGCGATTTCTGGGCTCGAGGCCCTTCAGAGCCGTCCATGTTGACGGGAAGGCCGAGCACGATGGCGCCGACATTGTCCTTCTCGAGCTGAGCGAGCAACTGGGCGGCATCGAGCGAAAACTTCTTGCGCAGGATGACGGGGCGGGGATGAGCGAAGGACAACCCGCGATCGGAAACCGCTACGCCGATCGTCTTGTCGCCGAGATCCAGGCCGGCGAGCGCGCGGCCGCCGGCAAGATGTCCCGGCAATTCCTCGATTGAAATAA
>NZ_SADP02000239.1:0-419 GCF_004010375.2 Mesorhizobium sp. M2E.F.Ca.ET.209.01.1.1
CAGCGGCGGATCGCGTTGGCAACGTCGATCATTTCAAACTGTCCCCACCACCGCCTCGGCATATCAGTTCGAAATCCTGCCATGTCAGGGGCTGCAATCCATCGGTCCTTGGACCGTTCAAGGCAGGCTATTCGCCAAGCCCGCTTTCACGCCTTCACAGAGCGGGCCTTTTGCCATCTTAAGATTTGCGCAACGGATGAATATTAGAATCTACTAATGCGTTTCGCCGTCCTGATCTTCTGCTGGATCGCATTCTTTGGCTGGGACCTGGCCGCCAATGACGGCCAATTCGTCCTCGCTATCGGCACGCGGCTTATGCATCTCATCCGCATGACTGGGCTTATTTGACCCGGCCTGACTGTTCAATGAATCTCGTTTTTGTCGGGCTCGGCGGCTTCCCTGCTTGGAACATAGGAGTT
>NZ_SADP02000240.1:0-419 GCF_004010375.2 Mesorhizobium sp. M2E.F.Ca.ET.209.01.1.1
GGGTGCTCGCCGAAGCACGGCGGCGCTATGCTCGCAATTGATACGAATGTTATCGTTCGCTACCTGACTAACGATCATCCCGAGCAGTCCGCCCGCGCCAAGCGGTTGATCGACGGCCAACCAGTCTTTGCGACCGTCACGGTGATTCTGGAAACCGAATGGGTACTGCGCAGCGCATACGGCCATGACAAGGCCGACGTCATCAGGGCGCTGCGGAACTTCGGCGGGCTTCCCACCGTGGAGATCGAAGACGCCCCCGTCGTCGCTTCCGCGCTTGATCTGGCCGATGCCGGGATTGATTTCGCGGATGCGCTGCATCTTGGCAAATCAGCTCATTGTAGCGGCTTTGCAACCTTTGACCGCAATTTTGTAAAGGCTGCAAAAGCGGCTGGATCTGAACGTGTGCGGGAGGCATGAGG
>NZ_SADP02000241.1:0-419 GCF_004010375.2 Mesorhizobium sp. M2E.F.Ca.ET.209.01.1.1
ATCCGAGCGCAGTTCCAGCACCTGGAAGACGTTCAGCTCGGCCGTCGTCTCGCGGCCGGCAACCGACATCCCCAGGAACGAGGCGATTGACAGAGCCATCCAGAACGCGGCTTTTGGGATCGAGGGAGCAGGTGCCATGGCGCTATCTCGCAAGCCGGGGCCTCTGCCGCAACCCATAGCGGCGGCATTCGACTGGGCCAGCGGGTGACGGTGTCAACAAACCGTCATTGCGGCGGCGGAACCTGATGTCCGGGGCATCCGTTAAGTCCAGGCCTTCCGTCGAAGGGCTATGATCGCGAGAGGGGACGTCTTGATGAAATCGACCGCTACCTTGCTGGCTGCCGCCTGCCTTGTCTGCGCGACGGGCGCGCATGCCGACGAGGCGGGCTTCCTGCGCTCGCTGCAGGGCAAGTTTGCCG
>NZ_SADP02000242.1:0-419 GCF_004010375.2 Mesorhizobium sp. M2E.F.Ca.ET.209.01.1.1
CGGCCTTGGCCTGGAGCGCATCGAAGCGCATTTCCATGGCAACGCCTTCGACCTGCACCGGCACGACACCTACGCCATCGGCGTGACGCTCAACGGCGTGCAGCGCTTCCATTATCGCGGCGCGCTGCAACACAGCCTGCCCGGCCAGGTGATCGTGCTGCATCCAGACGAATTGCACGATGGCGGCGCCGGCACCGAGGATGGGCTGCGCTACAGGATCCTTTACCTGGAGCCGTCCCTGCTGCTCGATTGCCTCGGCGGCGAGCCGCTGCCTTTCGTCCGCGACGCCGTGGTCAGCGACGCTGGCTTGCGCGACACGCTGCTCTCGGCGCTGACGCCGCTGAACGAAGAGCTCGGCGATCTGTTCGTGGCGGATTTCGTTGCGCAGCTGGCGCAACAATTGAGGCGCCACGCCGGAC
>NZ_SADP02000243.1:0-419 GCF_004010375.2 Mesorhizobium sp. M2E.F.Ca.ET.209.01.1.1
GGTAAATCGATGGGCCGCGCCGGCGCTCTGCGCAAAACGGCTATTGAGGCTGGATTCTCCAAACCCCTTTTGCTAGCCAGACAGGATGAGCAACCGATTGCCGCCCGCGTGGGCAAAGCACCTCAAGACCCAACCCTCGCCGAAGGCGGCATCACCGAAGGCTGCGCCATACAAAGCGCAGTCCAAGGCAGGCCCCGACCGCAGCCACGCCGACGACTTGCTTTTACGGCAGGCGCTCGAGTTGCAGCAGGCCCAACGTCTGTCCGAGGCCGAGGAACTGTGCCTCAGGGTCCTGGCTCGCACGCCCAACCATCCGCTGGCCCTGTATATCCTGGGAACGCTCGGGCTCGATTTCGACAACGAAAAGTCACTGCGGTATTTCGCTCGGGCGGTGGCAGAGGATCCGCGGAATCCTTACT
>NZ_SADP02000244.1:0-418 GCF_004010375.2 Mesorhizobium sp. M2E.F.Ca.ET.209.01.1.1
AGCATGGTAGTGGAAAATAATATATAAGATATTGTTATTTAACAGTTTTCCACTATGTAATGTAAATGAGTCAGGAGAGTGGAAAATTGATGCTGAGGGAACTGACGAGCGACCAGCGCCGTCAACTCATAGACACCCAGCAGGTCTATGAAAGCTGGCGCAGCGCCGATGACGAGCACCAAAGACGGTTCGTGGGCAGCATGCGCTGGGCCAAGCGCAACGGTGTCGAATACCTGCTGCGAAAAGTCGGGCAGACCGAGAACTCGCTTGGCCCCAAAAGCGAGGCGACAGAAAAATCATTCGCGGCTTTCTTCGAGGGCAGGGAGCGGAACAGGGATCTGCTTTCTGGCCTGTCAGACCGCCTGAACGGCCTCGCCAGGATCAATGTCGCAATGGGCCTGGGACGGGTGCCGGCCAT
>NZ_SADP02000245.1:0-418 GCF_004010375.2 Mesorhizobium sp. M2E.F.Ca.ET.209.01.1.1
GGACAGGGCCTCAATATCGGCGTGCAGGACGCGGTGAACCTGGGATGGAAGCTGGCCCAGGTGGTCAAGGCGACGTCCCCTGAAAGCCTGCTCAACAGCTACCTTGCCGAACGCCATCCGGTTGCCGCCCGCGTGCTGCGCAATGCGATGGCGCAGGTCGCGCTTCGTCGCAGGGACGACCGCACCAAGGCTCTGGGCGACACGTTTGCCGAACTGCTCGCCATGGACGGGCCACGCAAACGAATCGCCGCCGAGATGTCCGGCCTGGGTGTCCACTACGACCTCGGGGAAGGGCACGCGCTGCTTGGGCGGCGAATGCCCGACCTCGATCTGCTCACCGCCAACGGGCCGTTGCGGCTGTTTACCTTGCTGCACGACGCGCGGCCGGTGCTCCTCCATTTCGGTGAACCAGGCAGAC
>NZ_SADP02000246.1:0-417 GCF_004010375.2 Mesorhizobium sp. M2E.F.Ca.ET.209.01.1.1
GCACGCCCTTCAGGATCGAGCTCGGCAGCCCGACCTCCTCCAGCATGTCCAGCGTCAGGAAGCCGGCCCGTAGGCCGTCGTCTATGTCATGGGTGTTGTAGGCGATGTCGTCGGCGATCGCGGCACACTGCGCCTCGATGCCGGCGAAGCGGTCGAGCTCGAGGTCGTGCAGCTCCGAATAATCGCGGATCGCCTGCGGCACCGGACCCTTGAGCCCCTTCCCGCTCGCGTCGGTCAGCGGGCCATTGTGCTTGACCAGCCCCTCCAGCGTTTCCCAGGTGAGGTTGAGCCCGTCGAATTCGGCATAGCGCCGTTCGAGCCTTGTGACCACGCGCAGCGACTGGGCATTGTGATCGAAGCCGCCCCAGGCGGCCATCTTCTCGTTGAGCGCATCCTCGCCGGTATGGCCGAACGGCG
>NZ_SADP02000024.1:0-85050 GCF_004010375.2 Mesorhizobium sp. M2E.F.Ca.ET.209.01.1.1
TCGGCCAGCGCTCACCCAAGGCGATCGCCGCGCTCGTCGGCCTTGCCCCGTTCGACAACAAGAGCGGCAAGCTCAACCGCAGGAGCCAGATCCAGGGCGGGCAATCACGCGTGCGCCGCGCCCTCTACATGGCAGCCCTCACCGCCATCAGAACCTGTGAGCGCTTCAAGACATTCTACACAGCGCTTGCTGCCCGCTCGGGGTCCAAGAAACTGGCCATCATCGCCGTCGCAAGGAAGCTCCTGGTCGTCCTCAACGCGATCATTCGCGACAAAACCGCATTCGCGTGAACACAGTTGCCATTCCGTTCCCTGACCCGGAGAATGCAGCGGTGCAGAATTCTGCATCGTCGCGGAGCGTCGACGTCACGGAATGGATCCTCGGGTCTCCGCGTCCGCTTCGCTCCCGCTCCGCCCGTGGATGACGAACGGAGAGGCGCCTACGCGGCAGCCTTCCACCCGTCCCTGATATGCCTGTACCCCTCGCGGTAAACCGCCTCCGGGCTCTCCGCGAAATCGCGCCACACCTTGGTCGCCGCAGCCAAGTCCTTCAGCGAGCGGCCAAACGACTCGATCGTCAGCCAATCGTCATAGCCACTCTTGCGGATGGCGGAGAAAGTCTCCTTCCACGGAATGTTGCCGCGCCCCGGCACGCCGCGGTCGTTCTCCGAAATGTGTATATGAACGATATTCCGGCGATGCTTCGTATAGGCGCCGATCGGATCGGCCTCCTCGATATTGGCATGGAAAGTGTCGTACATCGCCTTGATGTGCGGCCGGTCGATCGCGTCGATGTGCTCCGACAGGTCGGCCATGGTGTTGACCAGATAGCATTCGAAGCGGTTGAGCGCTTCGAGCCCGATGGTCACGCCCTTCTTGCCGGCATGGTCGCCGATGGCGCGCTGCGAGGCGATCGAGCGCTTCTTCTCGGCAGCCGTCGGCCCGCTGCCGGAAAAGGCGCCGAGCGTCGAATGCAGCGGCCCGCTCAGCGTGTTGGCGCCAAGGGCAGTGCTGCAGTCGATTGCCCATTTCATGTAGTCGATGCCGGCCTTGCGCGTCGCGGCATCCGGCGAGATCAGGTTCATCGCCGGATCGCCCATCGCCGAGACCGCGGTGCGCTCCAGGCCGATGCGGTCGAGCATTTCGCCGAGTTTCTTGTAGTCGTCCGGCGAGCCCGCAAAGACCGGTATCTCGACGCCGTCGAAACCGGTCGCCTTGATGTCCTTCAACAGCGGCTCGTGCTTCTTCGAGACGCTGGTGGTCCACAAGAACATGCACATGCCGATTTTCATCGACACCCCCTCCCCACCTTGCGGCCAGCCGCTTGCGTTGGCGGGCCACCTCATCCGGCCGCTTCGCGGCCACCTTCTCCCCGAGGGGGAGAAGAGGTCGGCGCCGGCGCTTACCTGCTCCTCTCCCCTCGGGGAGAGGTCGGATTGCCCCGAATTGCCCTTCGCAATTCGGTTGGCAATCCGGGTGAGGGGGCGCCGCCGCTGACTACAGTTTCGTCCACGCCCCATTCTTCTTCGACGACTTCACGCAGGCCTCGATGAAGGCCATGCCTTCGACGCCGTCCGCGATCGTCGGGAAGACCACATCCTTCCCCGGCTTGCCACCCTTCCTGCGCGCCGCGCGGATGGCGCGGGCGGCCTCCTGATAGATGTTGGCAAAGCCTTCGAGATAGCCTTCCGGATGGCCGGACGGCACGCGGGTCACACGCGCGGCCACCGGCATCGCGCCGGCGCCAGCCCGAGTGAGCAGCTGCTTCGGCTGGCCGAACGGCGTGTACCAGAGATAGTTCGGGTCGGCCTGCACCCATTCCAACCCGCCCTTCGAGCCATAGATGCGCAGCTTCAGCCCGTTCTCATGGCCGGGCGCCACCTGGCTTGCCCAGATCATGCCCTTGGCCGGATGCTTGTTGCCGACCGGCTTGAAGCGCAGCATGACATTGACATTGTCGTCGAGCTGGCGGCCCGGCACGAAGGCGTCGAGATCGGCCGACAGCGAATCCAGCTCGAGCCCCGAGACGAAGCGGGCAAGGTTATAGGCATGCGTGCCGATGTCGCCCAGCGCGCCGCCGGCGCCGGCCTGCTTCGGATCGGAGCGCCACGAGGCCTGCTTCTGGCCGGTGGCGGCGAGGTCCTCGGTCAGCCAGTCCTGCGGATATTCCGACTGCACGATGCGGATGTCGCCGAGCTGGCCCTTGGCCACCATCTCGCGCGCCTGGCGGATCATCGGATAGGCGGTGTAATTGTGGGTAAGCACGAACACCTTGCCGGCCTTCTCGACCAGGGCGGCAAGCTTCTTCGCCTCGGCCAGCGAAGTCGCCAGCGGCTTGTCGCAGATAACGTGGATACCGGCCTCGAGGAAGGCCTTGGCCGCCGGCACATGCACGTTGTTGGGCGTGACGATGGCCACCGCCTCGATGCCGTCGGGACGCTTGGCTTCGGCCTTTGCCATCTCGGCATAGGAGCCGTAGCTGCGTGCCGGATCGAGCCCGAGTTCCTCGGCCGAGGCCTTTGCCCGTTCCGGGTTCGACGACAGCGCGCCGGCCACCAGCACGAAGTCGTTGTCCATGCGCGCCGCGATGCGATGCACCGCGCCGATGAAGGCGCCCTGCCCGCCGCCAACCATGCCGTAGCGGATCGGGCCGCCTCCCGTTTCCGACTTCGATGCGCCGACCATTTTCGTCCTCTCCTCTAGGCTCCTCACCCTCCCCCTTGCGAAGAGGGACCGACGCGCAGCGTCGGGCGGGTATCAGGGTCCGCCGCGGCCTGGAATTCAATCCCACCCGGACCCGCAGTCGAATCTTCTCAAAGAATTCGCGGTCAAATCCCCATCATCGCGCGCAGCAGCTTCTTGTCGGTCGTGCCGGCGGCGAAATCATCGAAGGCTTTCTCGGTCACCCGGATGATGTGATGCTGGATGAAGGGCGCGCCTTCGGCCGCCCCGTCCTCGGGATGCTTGAGGCAGCATTCCCACTCCAGCACCGCCCAGGAATCGTAATTGTATTGGGTGAGTTTTGAGAAGATGCCGCCGAAATCCACTTGCCCGTCGCCAAGCGAACGGAAGCGGCCCGCCCGGTTCACCCAGCCCTGATAGCCGGAATAGACGCCCTGCCGTCCGGTCGGGTTGAACTCGGCATCCTTGACGTGGAACGCCTTGATCCGCTCGTGGTAGATGTCGATGAATTCGAGATAGTCGAGCTGCTGCAGCAGGAAATGCGACGGGTCGTAATTGATGTTGCAGCGCTTGTGGCCGCCGACCGCGTCTAGGAACATCTCGAAGGTCGCGCCGTCGAACACGTCCTCTGAAGGGTGGATCTCGTAGCCGACATCGACGCCATTGTCCTCATAGACATCGAGGATCGGCTTCCAGCGCTTGCCGAGCTCGCCAAAGGCTTCCTCGATCAGCCCCGCCGGCCGCTGCGGGAAGGGGTAGAGGTAAGGGAAAGCCAGCGAGCCGGTGAACGACACCGAAGCGTTCAGCCCGAGATTGCGCGATGCCTTGGCGCCGAACTTCATTTGTTCGACGGCCCATTGCTGCCGCGCCTTGGGATTGTTGTGCACCGATGGCGGCGCGAAGCCGTCCATCTGCGCGTCATAGGCGGGATGCACCGCCACCAATTGGCCCTGCAGGTGCGTCGACAATTCGGTGATCTTGACGCCGGCGTCGGCGCAGATGCCTTTCACCTCGTCGCAATAGGCCTTCGACGACGCCGCCTTCTCGAGGTCGAACAGGCGTGCGTCCCAGGTCGGGATCTGCACGCCCTTGTAGCCGAGGCCGGCCGCCCATTTGGTGATCGAGGCCAGTGAATTGAACGGTGCGGCGTCGCCCGCGAACTGCGCCAGAAACAGCCCGGGACCCTTCATCGTCGTCGGCATCGGCATCCTCCCTCTCTTGTTTTCGCGACCAAAGCATAGCGCCGATTTGAGCGAGGGCCAGCCTGTTTGGTCAGTCCTGACGGCATCTAAACGCCATGCCATTCTGGTATTACCAAATCTCGTAATTCGGTCAAGCGCCTGAAAGCCTCAAACGAGCGCCAACCTTGCTGTCAAATGGGCAAAATTTTCTCGTAAAATCATAGTATTGATCAGGGCGATCAGTGCCAACTGCCCGCTCCTTGCCGTATATTAAAATTTGCTGTAGAGGTCATGACAGGCCCAATTGGTCGAACCAGTTTCGAGGAAAATGCTGGCAACGCCTTGGGGAGGAAGCGTGCGGCCGCCTCTTGAGGCGTCGCGGGGTAAAAAGTGACAGGCGAATTCTGGGAAGGATAGACCATGCATCTTTCGACGCACAATTGGATGCGGGCGGAGCCGCTGGAGGTGACGCTGAAGCGCATCAAGAAGTTCGGCTACGAATCCATCGAGATTTCCGGCGAGCCCGAGCAGTACAAGACCAAGGAGACGCGCGCGCTCCTGAAGGAGCATGGCATCCGCTGCTGGGGTTCGGTGACGCTGATGCTGGGCGAACGCAACCTCGCCGCCAAGAACCAGGGCCAGCGCGAGCGGTCGGTCCAATATGTCAAGGACGTGCTCACCATGGTGAGCGAGCTCGACGGCGAGATCATCACGCTGGTGCCCGCCACCGTCGGCAAGGTCGTGCCGGACGGCACCGAGGCGGAGGAATGGGGCTGGGTGGTCGACGCCACGCGTGAATGCTTCACCCATGCCAAGAAGGTCGGCGTCCGGATCGCCATCGAGCCGCTGAACCGCTTCGAGACCTATCTCTTCAACCGCGGCGCCCAGGCGCTGGCGCTCGCCGACGCGGTGAGCCCCGAATGCGGCGTCTGCCTCGACGCCTACCACATCCACATGGAGGAATTTAACGTCTACGACGCGATCCGCCAGGTCGGAAAGCGCCTGTTTGACTTCCATGTCGCCGACAACAACCGCTTCGCCGCCGGCCTCGGACAGATCGACTGGCCCAAGATCGTGCGCACGCTGAAGGAAGTCGGCTATGACGGCGCGCTGACCAATGAATTCGTCGCGCCCGTCGACCGCACGCCGGCCGCGCCCTATCCGGAGATGGTCGAGCGCAATCCGGTCGACATCTCGCCCGAGCAGCTCAAATTCATCCAGGACCACGGCTCCAGCGTGCTTACGGAGAAATTCTACACCGACCAGATGCGCATCACCGCCGAAACGCTGCTGCCGCTGATCAAGTAGACCTCCGATCAAAGCTTGTCCTTCCGCCTGGCGGGCGGAGGGGCCGAAGGGAAAACATGCGCATCAAAAGCGTCCAGGCCTGGTGGGTCCGTGTCCCGATCGAAGCCGCGAAGCAGCATCGCAGCGACTTCGGCCAGGTGACGACATTCGACGCCGCCATTTTGCGCATCGAGACCGATGACGGCCTGGTCGGCTGGGGCGAGGGCAAGAACGCCGCCGGCAGCGCCGGCAGCTATGGCGCGCTCGTCCATATGCTCAACCACGAGATCGGCCCTCAGCTCATCGGCCGCGACCCGGCCGATATCGGCATCATCTGGGAGATGCTCTACAACGGCGTGCGGCACGAGACGGCGGCGCATGCCGGCCATGCCATGCCGCAGCTGGCGCGGCGCGGCATGAGCGTGGCGGCGATCAGCGCCGTCGACATCGCGCTCTGGGACATCCTCGGCAAGTCGCTCGGGCAGCCGGTATGGCGGCTGCTCGGCGGCCGCAAGGTCGAGCGCATGCAGGCCTACGCCTCGGGCGGCTGGGCCTCCCCCGACGCCATCGGCGAGCAATTGCAATCCTACATCGCCAAGGGCGGCTTCAAGGCGCTGAAGATGCGCGTCGGCGCCATGGACGGTTCCCCGCATCTTTCGGCCGCGCGCGTGCGCGCCGCAAGGCAGGCGATCGGGCCGGACGTCGATCTGATGGTCGACGCGCACGGCACCTACACCGTGGCCGAGGCCAAGCGCTTCATCAGCCTCACCGCCGATCTCGACCTCGCCTGGTTCGAGGAACCGGTGATCGCCGACGACAAGCCGGGCATGGCCGAGGTGCGCGCCTCGGGCTCGACGCCGATCGCGACAGGCGAGAGCGAGGCGACGCGCTACGCCTTCCGCGACCTGGCGGTGCTGAAGTCGGCCGACATCTTCCAACCCGATCCGGCGTTTTGCGGCGGCATCAGCGAGGCGATGAGGATCGGTACCATCGCCAGCGCCTTCAATCTGCGCTTCGCGCCGCATCTGTGGGCTGGCGCGCCCTGCTTCTTCGCCGGGCTGCATGTCTGCGCCGCCTCGCCCGCCAGCTTCATCATCGAATATTCGCTCGGCGCCAATCCGATGATCCACGAGCTGGTCGAAGAGACTGTCGAAGCGAAGGACGGTATGATAGCGATCCCTGAAATGCCTGGATTGGGATTCACCATCTCCGAGCGGTTCCTGGAGGCGCACGCGCAACGTATTTGACGATGAAAGAAAAGAACCTTCTCGCGGAACTTGCCGCCTATCTCTTCTCCAATTCGGACAAGGAGTCCGGCCGCACGCCGTCGGAGCGCGAGCTGGCGGAACATTTCGGCGTCAGCCGCGGCCAGATCCGCGAGGCGCTCGCCATACTCGAAGCCATGCGCATCGTCGAGCGGCGCGCCAAGTCCGGCATCTATATCGACACCAAGCAGGCAAGCGTGGAAGCGCTGGCGCTGTTCGCCCGCGCCGGCCTGCCGCTCGATCCGGTGCAGATCTACGAAACCGTCGAGTTGCGCAAGATCCACGAGATCAAGGCGGCCGAGCTTGCCTGCTCGCGCGCCACCGAGGAGAACTTCGAACGCCTGCGCGAGATCCTGAAAGCCTCCGAAGAGCGCATCGGGGCCGGCGAGGGCCTCGCCAAGGAGGACCGCGAGTTCCACCTCGAGATCGTGCGCGCGACCAAGAACAGCGTCTTCCACAACATCTGCAGCGTCTATTACCTGATGGGCGAGCAGCGCCTGCCGATCTATTTTAACGATCCCGAACGCTCAGTGCGCTCGCACGCCGAGCACATCCAGATCTACGAAGCGCTGCTGCGCCGCGACGGCAATCTCGCCCAGGCCCTGATGAACGCCCATTTGCAGGGCGCCGAGAGCTACTGGAAGGGGATCATCGAAGGCCACGGAACGGAGCCGAAAAGCGCGGCGCTCGAGAAAGCTTGAGCATTTTGCAGGAAAAGTGTGAACGGTTTTCCGTCCGGAATTGCGTGAAACAAAGAGACATGGCAGTTCGCCGTTTCCATGAAACGGAGAAATGCCGTTGAGCATTTTGCAGCCAAGCGTTTAGCTTGGCGTCGCACAAATGCGGAAATGGAACCCCCATGCGCAAGATCCTGTCGACGCACCCGCTGCACCCTCGCGCCACGGCCATGCTGGCCGGCGCCGGGCGGCTCGCGATCGCTTCCGCGCTCGATCCCAAGACGCTGACCAGCGAGGCGCTCGACGCCGATATCGTCATCGTCCGCGCGCCGCTGCCGCCTGAGCTGTTTCAAGGCGCGGTGAATTTGCGCGCCGCGATCCGCCACGGCGCCGGGCTGGACATGATCCCGGTCGAGGCGGCGACCGCCGCCGGCGTGCTGGTCGCGAACGTGCCCGCCGTCAATGCCCGCTCGGTCGCCGAGCATGTGATGTTCGTGGCACTCGCTTTGCTGCGGCGCTTCCGCGTGACGGACCGCGACCTGCGCGCCAAGGGCTGGCTTGCCGGGCGCGAGCACGCCAATTCGACCAGCGAGCTGGCCGGCAAGACGATCGGCATCGTCGGCCTCGGCGCGGTCGGCCAGGCCGTCGGCCATATCGCCGCCCATGGCTTCGACCTCAATGTCGTGGCGACGACGCGCAGCCTGCGCCCGGCGCCCGAGCGCGTCGGCTTCCTGTCGATCGACGCGCTCGTCGAGCAGAGCGACATCATCGTGCTCTGCTGCCCTTTGACGGAGGAAACGCGCGGCCTGATCAGCCGCGAGCGCATCGCCCGCATGAAGCCCAATGCGCTGCTGATCAATGTCTCGCGTGGTCCGGTGGTCGATGACGAGGCGCTGATCGAAGCCTTGCGAGAAGACCGCATCGGGGGCGCCGCGCTCGATGTCTTTTCCACACAGCCGCTGCCGCCCAACCACCCGTATTTCGGCTTCGACAATGTCATCGTCACCCCGCACATGGCCGGCATCACCGAGGAATCGATGATGCGCATGGGTGTCGGCGCGGCGGGCGAGGCGCTGCTGGTGCTGGCCGGCAAGCTACCGATCAACCTGCGCAATCCGGAAGTCATCGAGCACTACCGGCGGCGGTTTCCAGCTGGCGATTAGACCATCGGTGCGGATCGTGACGGTGCAGATATGAGATGCTGGCGGGACAGCGCCCCCTCTGTCCTGCCGGACATCTCCCCCACAAGGGGGGAGATCAGACGTCATGCCGGCTTTCGCCAATCTCCGACGCTGCAGGATCGAGCGCGGCGCTGAAACTGCCAATCTCCCCCCTTGTGGGGGAGATGCCGGCAGGCCAGAGGCGGGCGCGAAGGAACGCGACGGCAAATTTCCCTGACGCCAATTTTGCCTCGGCTCGCGGCATCCTCATCAACGGCCGAGCAAAGCCTCAACGGCTGCCGCGATGGACAGAAGCCGCCGATCTTCCCCGTGCCTCCCCACCAACATCAACCCGGCCGGCAGTTTGGTGCCCGGCATCGGCAGCGAGATCGCGCAAAGGTCGAACTGGTTGGCGACCTGCGTGTTGCGCAAGAGCAGGCCTTCGGTCCTGTCGCGCAGCGCCTCGTCCCCGGCCATGGCGGCGATGGACGCCGCGACCATCGGCACGGTCGGCAAGGCCAGCACGTCGACCGTCTCCAGCCGTTCCGCCATCGCCGCCACGAGCTCGCCGCGACGGCGGATCGTGCGGATATAGGCCGAGGCGGGAACGGCCAGCGCGCGCGACAATGGCCCGGTGACATGCGGATCGACCGGCACGGAGATACCGCTCGCCAGCCAGTCAGCATGCACTTCGGCGCCTTCCATCGACGCGATCGTGCCGCGTCTGGTGGCAGCGCGCATCTCGGCGACGAGATCGTCGATGGACACATCGCCGACGCGGGCGCCAGCCTGTGCGATCCTGTCGAGGCAGCTCTCGAAAGCTCCGGCGACCTCGGCTTGCGTCTCGCCGAACAGCACGCCGCGCGGGATGCCGATGCGCAAGGTCGCGAGCGGGACTGGTTGAAGCGCCGCCGGCTCTTCCCCCGCCATGACCGCATCGGTGAGCGCGCAATCGGCGACGCTGCGGGCGAGCGGACCGATCGAATCCAGCGTCATCGACAGCGGAAAGGCGCCGGCCACGGGCACGCGCTTCGCCGTCGGCTTGTAGCCGACGACACCGTTGAGCGAGGCCGGAATACGCACCGAGCCGCCGGTGTCCGAACCGATGGAGATGTCGCTCGTGCCCTCGCCGACCGAGACGCCCGCGCCGGATGAAGACCCGCCCGGGATAAGGCTTGCATTAGCCGCATTGCCGGGTGTGCCGTAACGCAGATTGTCGCCGATCGCGGTGAAGGCGAACTCGGTCATGTTGGTCTTGCCGAGGATGACCGCGCCCGCCTGGCGCAGCCTCCGCACGATCACCGCATCTCGCGCGGCAGGTGCGGCTTCGGCGCGGATCAGCGACCCGGCCGCTGTCGGCTCGCCAGCGACGTCGAACAGGTCCTTGATCGAGATGATGCGCCCGTCGAGCGGGCCAAGGCTGACGCCGGCTTTGCGGCGAGCGTCGGACGCATCGGCGGCTGCCCGAGCGGCCTCGGCATAGAGCTTCGTGTAGACCCGCTCGTCGGCCGCGCGATTGGCAAGACGTGACAGGATGGTTTCGAGACGATCGCGGACGGATTGCATTTTCGATGTCGGGCCTTGCAAAGTTGCAACGTCTTTTAGGCGCGCGGCCCGATGTTGGGCCGGCAAAGAGATAACCCGGCAAGAGTGCCTTTGCACCCTGCCAGCGACGGGAAGATGCTGATGCTGTACAAAGGCAGCTGCCACTGCGGCAAGGTGGCATTCGAGGTCAAGGGTGAGATCGGCGGCGCGGTGCGCTGCAACTGCTCGATCTGCGCGCGCAAGGGCGCGCTGCTGTGGGCGGTGCCGCATGGCAGCCTGCGCCTGGTCGCCTGGGGCGATGACCTCGGCAAATACACTTTTGGCAAGGGCTCGATCGCGCATCGTTTCTGCCGGACCTGCGGCATCCACCCTTTCGCCGAGGATGTCGGCGAAAGCGGCGAGCGCACGGCCTATATCAACATCAACTGTCTCGAGGACATCGATCTTGCCGTGGTGGAGGTCTTCGGCTTCGACGGTCGCGCCGCTTAGGCGTGCCCCGGTCGATCAAAAGGCCTTGATTGAGATCAAGGGCTATTCCCGATCCGCCGCTATCTTGCCTGCGAGCTTATTCGAGAGGGCGCGATGAACAGGCGAACGATGCTCGTTGGCCCAGGCGCCGCGCTTGTCGCGGCCGGCTCAGGCGCCGCCGCCTGGCGATCGGCGGTCGGATCCATGACCCAATATGAGGCCTTCGCCGCCAGCTTGCGTGACCGCCTGACGCCCGATCTTGAGGCCGTCGTCCGTTACGCAACCTTGGCGGCCAATAGCCATAATACGCAGCCCTGGCGGTTTCAGCTTGAAGCGCATGCAATCGAGATCCGGCCTGACCTTCAGAGGCGAACCCCGGTCGTCGACCCTGACGATCATCATCTCTATGTCAGCCTGGGATGCGCTGCGGCCAATCTCATGCTCGCTGCGGCGGCGACCGGCCGCACCGGCGAGGCTTCGCTTACGGCCGACGACAACGGGATCCGTTACGATTACCTCATGGGCGCGGCGAAAGCGGATCCGCTGACCGACGCCATTCCGAAACGCCAATCGACGCGTGCCGAATATGATGGCCGCGCCACCCCTGCCGCGGATCTCGCCGAACTTGAGCGCGCAGCCGCGATACAGGGTGTGAGCCTGGCGCTTGTCACGGATCGGGCGCGGATGAAGCAGGTGCGGAATCTTGTCGTTGCGGGCAATGAAGACCAGATGAACGACCCCGCATTCATGCATGAGCTGAAGCAGTGGATACGCTTCAACCCGCGCAGCGCGACAGCAAGCGGCGACGGGCTCTTCTCAGCCGCGAGCGGCAGCCCGGTGCTGCCGACCAGCCTGGGCCGAATCGCCCTGGACCGGCTGTTCAGCGTCGCCCAGGAGAATGAGAAATACGCCCGTCAGATCGACTCATCAGCAGGGGTGGCGATCTTCTTCGGCGAGCGGCCGGACCACGATCACTGGATCAGGGTCGGCCAGGCATGCCAGCGCTTCGCTTTGGCGGCGACGAGCCTGGGACTTAAGCTCGCCTTCATCAATCAGCCTGTCGAGGTCGCCCGCCTGCGCGCCGACCTGGCGGCGATTGTCGGCGAGACACGCAGGCCGGATGTCGTGATGCGCTTCGGATATGGGCCGGCCCTGCCTTTTTCGCCAAGGAGGCCGGCGGCTTCGGTCATGACATGATGCTGGATGGCTGACATGGTCGGTTGACCTGTCAGCCAGGCTGCCCGCCGGCGCTCTCGGCCTGGTCGGGCGCGGCGAAATAAGGCGGCAGGCGAAGCCGCTATCCGGCGTGTCGCAGGCTCACCCCGCTGCCCTTGTCGAACATCACCACCTTGTCGGGGTTCCAGGCGAAGCGCACCGGCTGCTCGATCGCTACAGCAGTCCTGGCCGGCACAGTCGCCCGCAGCATCGTATCGCCGACCCTGAGCGTCACGATCTTCTCGACGCCGTGGTTCTCGACGTCGTGGACCTGGGCCTCTACCGGAGCGCCGCTTTCCAGATACACGTCCTCCGGACGGATACCGAAGACGAGTGGCCGACCATCGGTCGCGCCACTCGTCCTGCCCCCGCCAAAAGTCTTGCCCCCAGTTGCAAGCGGCAGTTCGAAATTCATCGGCGCCATCACCGCGCGGTCGTTGACCAGTTTGCCGTCGATCAGGTTCATCGGCGGCGAGCCGACGAAGCTCGCGACATAGGTGTCGCGCGGATTGTTGTAGATCTCCTGCGGCGTGCCGGTCTGGACAATGCGGCCATGGTTGAGCACGCCGACCTTGTCGCCCATCGACATCGCCTCGATCTGGTCGTGCGTGACGAACAGGAACGTGGCGCCAAGCTGCATCTGCAGGTTCTTCAGCTCCGTGCGCAGCGCCTCGCGCAGCTTGGCGTCGAGTGCCGACAGCGGCTCGTCCATCAGGAAGACGCGCGGCTTGCGCACGATGGCGCGGCCGATCGAGACGCGCTGCATCTCGCCACCGGAAAGCCGGTCGGTCTTGCGGTCGAGAAGATGCTCGATCCTGAGCGTGCGAGCGGCGCGCGCGACACGGTCCTTGATCTCGGCATCCGGCAGCCGGCGGATCTTCGGCTTCAGCGGGAATTCGAGGTTCTCGCGCACCGTGTAGCGCGGATAAAGCGAATATTGCTGCAGCACCAGCGCGACGTCGCGTTCGGCCGCACCCCACCCGGCAACGTCGACGCCGTCGATGAGAACCTGGCCCTCGGTCGGCTTGTCGAGTCCGGCGATCAGGCGCAGCGTCGTCGTTTTGCCGGCGCCGGTTTCGCCGAGCAGCACGAAGAACTCGCCGTCGGCAATGTCGAGGTTGAGGCCGGTCAGCGCGGTGTGGCCGCCGAATTTTTTGGTGATGTTCTTGAGTTCGATATGGGCCATTACAGCCTTACTCCGAGTGACTTGCCGCTTGCCGTGTCGAAGAAATGCGCCTGTTCCGGATCGATGCGGACATGAACCCTCTCGCCGGGACCCGAGACGTAACCGGCCTTGGTGCGCGCGCGCAGCATCGTGGAGCCGACCTTGAGGTCGACGATGTCGAAGGATCCCAACGGCTCGATGATGCTCGCCTCGACCGGCATGTAGCCGGGCGCCGCATCGTGCCGGACGAGCACGCCCTCCGGCCGGATGCCAAGCGTCAGGCCACCGTTGGAATGCCCATTGAGCTTGGACAGGAGCTGGTGGGGGAACTCGAAGCCCGCCCGCGCCTCGCCAACCGTCACGGAAGCGGCGCCGGACTGATCCGCGACGCGGGCGTCGGCGATGTTCATCACCGGGCTGCCGACGAACTGCGCCACGAACAGATTAGCCGGGTGCGAATAGACCTCGTCCGGCGTGCCGACCTGCTGGATGAAGCCCTCATGCATGATGACGATGCGGTCGGCGAGGCTCATCGCCTCGATCTGGTCGTGGGTGACGTAGATCGTTGTCGATCCCTGCTTCACGTGCAGGCGCTTGATCTCGGCCCGCATCTCCTCGCGCAGCTTGGCGTCCAGCGCGCCGATCGGCTCGTCCATCAGCATCGCCTTCGGCCGCCGCACCAGCGCCCGGCCGATCGCCACGCGCTGCATGTCGCCGCCCGAAAGCGCCGACGGCCGCTTGTCGAGCAGGTCGGTGATACGCAGGACCCGGGCGACCTCGCGCACGGACTTGTCGACCTCGCCGCTGCTCATGCGCGTGGCGCGCAGCGGAAAGGCGACGTTCTCGAACACCGTCATATGCGGGTAGAGCGAGAAGGACTGGAACACCATGGCGATATCGCGGTCGGCGGCCTTGAGGTGCTGCACCGGCTTGCCGTCGATCAGGATGTCACCCCTGTCGATCGTCTCCAGCCCCGCGACCGCGCGCAGCGTCGTGGTCTTGCCGCAGCCGGACTGGCCGAGCAGCACGATGAACTCGTTGTCGGCGATGGCGAGGTTCAAATTGTGGATGACCTGGACGGCACCGAAGAATTTCTCGATGCCGCGAAGTTCGATCTGCGTCACTGCCGGGCTCCCTCTTGCGTCGCGGCGCCGGTTTCCTCGCTCTGCTCCGGGGCGATCTTGGACGTGATGTTGAAGCCGATCAGCCCGATCAGGATGATCGTCACGCCATAGGAATGCAGGTTGAGGCTCCATGGCTGGCAGAGCGCGACGATGCCGAGCACCATCAGGATCTGCGAGGCCGGCAAAAGGTATTTCTCGTTGGCGGCTCGAAAATTCATTTGCGGATCGCTCCGAACGTCACGCCGCGAAGCAGATGGTTGCGCAGCAGGAAGGTGAAGATCGCGACCGGCAGCAGGAACAGGAAGGTGCCGGCTGCGATCGTGGTCCAGTCCGGCAGGCCGGAGCCGATCTGCGACGGGATGAAGGGCGGCGCCGTCTGCGCGCGCCGGTTGGTCATGATCAGCGCGAAGGCATATTCGTTCCAGGCGGTGATGAAGCAGAACACGGCTGTCGCCGCGATGCCCGTCGCCGCTTCCGGCAGCACGATCTTGAAGAAGGCCTGCATGCGCGTGTAGCCGTCGACGAGCGCTGCTTCCTCATATTCCTTCGGAATCTCGTCCATGAAGCCCTTCATTAGCCAGACCGAGAAGGACAGGTTGAAGGCGACGTAGAGGATGATCAGCCCGATATGCGAGTCGTTGAGGCCGACCATCCGGTACATCAGGAACATCGGGATGGCGACCACGACCGGCGGCAGCATGCGCGTCGACAGGATGAAGAACAAAAGATCCGCCTCGCCGGCGATCTTGAAGCGGGAGAAGCCATAGGCGGTGAAGGTTCCCATGCCGACCGCCAGCACCGTGCTGATCACCGCCACGATCAGGCTGTTCATGAACCGGTCGGGATATTGCGAGAGCTGCACATCCTTGCCGACCTTCAGCACCCGCTCGCCGCCGTCATAGATGCGTTTTTCCCACCATGGCGCGGCCTCGTAGACTTGCGGGTCGACGGGCTTCTGCATCTGCACGCGCTTGGTGAACAGGCGGATGAACGGCGTCACTTCCGGCTCGAACAGCACGGTTGGCGGCACGCTGACGGCGAGCTCCTTCGGCTTGAAGGCCGTCGAGGCGATCCAGTAGATCGGCGCCAGGAAGATCAGCGTCGCGACCAGCACCGCGGCAATGGCAATGCGGTTGAAGGCGACCTCGGAAGAAGTGCGGACGGCGGCCATGTCAGCGCTCCTTCACCTTGTTGAGATACTTCACGTAGAGGTTGGTGATGGCCAGCACCATGATCAGCACGATGTAGGCCAGCGCGCAGGACTTGCCCGTGTCCCACTGCTGGAAGGCCTGTTTATAGAGCCGGATCGCGATCAGCTCGGCGGTTGGCTGGGTAGTCATCGTGTAGGCGATGTCGAAGGTCTTGAAGGCTTCCATGGTGCGGAAGATCAGCGCGATCAGAAGGATCGGCGAGACCAGCGGCAAGGTGATGCGGGTGAAGGTATACCACCATCCGGCGCGGTCGATCGCGGCGGCCTCGTAGAGATGCTGCGGCACCGCCGACAGGCCGGCGAGCGAAAGCAGCATCACGAAGGGCGACCACATCCAGATGTCGGTGATCGCGACCGCATAGAGCGCGCTGTCGGGATTGGAGAGCCAGGCGAAGTCGCCAAGCCCGAAGACATAGTTGATCGGGCCCCAGGACGGGCTGTAGAGCAACTGCCAGAAAAGGCCGACGACCGCCGCCGACATCATCATCGGCAACAAAAGCAGCGTGGTGATCAGGCCCTTCATCGGAAAGGAGCGGTTGAGCAGAAGCGCAAGGCCGAAGCCGACGACCATCTGACCCGCCACCGAAACGATGACGTATTTCGCCGTGATGACGAAGTTGGACCAGATGTGGTCGTCGCTCAGCAGCTCGCGATAATTCTGCAGGCCGACGAACTGCCATGGCTCGCTGCGGTTCGCGGCGAAGTTCGTGAAGGAATAGCCGAGCGAATAGATCAGCGGGAAAATGTTGAAGACGATCAGGAAAACCAGCGTCGGGATGATGAACAGGTTACGGATGGTCAGATCCGACCAGCCGCGCGCGGCGGCCCTGGAGGCCGGATCAAGATTGGTGAGGGCTACCGAAGCCAACGAATGTCTCCCTGAAAACAGGAATGCCGGAGGGGAAACCCTCCTCCGGCATTCTGACTGTGGTGCTTACTTGTAGCGGTTGTACTTGGTGAAGGTCGCCTTCCAGTCGGCGGCGGTCTTGTCGAGCGCCTCCTGGGCGGTGCCCTTGCCGCCGACCACGAACGGATAGATGTTCTGGTTCAGCTGATCGAGCACTTCGGCGTATTCAGGCGTTGCCCAGAAGTCCTTGACCATGAACATCGTGTCGTAGAACGCCTTGTTGTAGGGCGTCGCGTTCTGGAAGGCATCCGACTTCAGCACGGCCTGGCTGCAGGTGTAGCCGCCGAGCTCGGCCCATTTCTTCTGGGTCTCGTCCTTGATGAACCACTCCAGGAACTTCATCGCCTCGTCCTTGTTCTTCGAGTACGAGACGACCGAGATTCCCTGGCCGCCGAGAGCGGCGAAGCGCTTGCCGTCCGGACCGGCCGGATTGGCGAAGAAGCCGGTGGCGTCGGCATAGGGATTGGTGGCCTTGTTCACCAGCGGCGGGAAGAAGGCGAAGAAGTTCATGCTCATCGCGGCGAGGCCGCCAGTGATCGCCTGATTGTCTTCCACGAAGAAGGTCTTGCCCCAGCCGGGAGGGGTGAACTTGTAGAGTTCCTTGTACATGTCGAGGCCGGCGGCGGCCTCTTTCGAATTGGTGATGCCGTCGACCTTGTAGGTTGCGTAGTCGCCGAGATCGCCGCCATAGCTGAAGATGGCGCTTTCGACGCCCATCGCCATCGCGTCATAGGAATTGTCGGTGTAGATGGCGACGCCGTAACGCTTCTGGTCCGGACGGTGGAAGAACTCGGCGATGTCGCGCAGCTGCGCATAGGTCGTCGGCACCGCGAGATCGTAGCCATACTTCGCCTTGAAGGCTTCCTTCTCCTTCGGGTCCTCGAACCAGTCCTTGCGGTAGGACCAGCCGATCGCGTCGCCTTCCAGCGGGATCGCCCAGTACTTGCCGGACCCGCCGGGGTATTCGGCATAGTATTTGATGGTCGCGGGCGCCATCACGTCGTTGAGCTTATGCTGGTTGAAGAAGTCGGTCAGGTCGACATAGTGGCCTTGCGTCGAACCGGCGCCCAGCCATTGCGAGTCGCCGACGACCATATCGTAGGCATCGCCATGCGCGTTGAATTCGGTGAAAGCCTTGGTCTGGAAATCGGGCCACGGCGTGGTCTGCACAGTGACCTTCACGCCGGTCTCGGCCGTGTAGTCGTTGACGAGTTCCTGCAGGTAGTTCGCCGGATCCCATTCCGCCCAGAAGATGGTAAGTTCCTTGTCCTGCGCGCGGACGGATGTCCCGCAGGCAAGTGCCAACCCGATACCAGCGATCACGCTGGTCATTATCTTGCGCATAGTTTTCCTCCCTTGTGCGCACTCCACCGTGTCATGCGAGCCGGCGGTGAGGCCGACCCTGGTAGTTCCTCCTGTGATGCGCCTCCCCGGTTCCGGACCCTCCTCGCCCTGCCGGAAATGGATCGCAGCCTTCACTTTTGATCCGCGCTGTCGGTCCTAATCTGGTATTACCAATTTCAGCTTGGCGTCAAGCGCTTTCTTAAGCGTCCGATAGCAGCCGAACAAGCGGACCGTCGCGATATCTGCCTGTTTTCCCTTGTTTTTCCTACTCTGCGATATGTGGCGCCCTTGTCACGGGCCGCCCACCACAACTAACATTCGAAACTGGCTTCGCAATCTGGTCGAACCAGATTTAAGCGGCTGTCACCCTTGACGCTGCAGACATTCCTGCTCATTTCGCTCCTGATTCCGCCATCGCGGCGCGCACCAGCGCCCCCGCCGCCCATTGCGCCACCGACATCATCTCGGCGCTGTCCAGCCCCCAGATGTCCTTCAGCACCGTGACGACTTCGACGCCGAACACCAGCGACAGCGCCTGCGCCAGGCGCCTGAACTGGCGCGGCTTCAGGCGGCCCTTGAGCGGCGCGATCGCGTCCTTCAGCAGGTCGACGCGATGGCCGCGCGTGAAGGCGGGTTCCGATCCGAGCGTGCCGGCCTGGCGCCGCGCCCATTGGTCGAGGGACAGCTTCAGCGCCGCCTTGAACGTTGCCTCGAAGGTTTCGATGCGCGGCATTGCGGTGGCGAACAGATCCGCCACGCGCCGCTCGGCATCATTCGACGTGGACTTCCAGGTGAGGATCGGACCGAGCCCTTCATCGACCACGGCCTGCACCAGCGCCGCCTGGCTCGGGAAATACCGGTAGGCGGTTGCGCGTGACACCTCCGCCGCCTCCGCAACCTCGCTGACCGAGGGCGTCATGCCGGACTGCATCAACCTTGTCGCCGTTTCCAGCATCAGCCGCCTGGTGCGGGCGCGCGCCCCCTTCTCGACGACCGGCGCCTGGGCGGCCTCATCCTTGGCGACGGCTTGTTGACGTGAGACATCCATATCAATACGATACGCGCGTCTCAAAAATTTGCAATGGCGCAACGCTAGGCAATAATGGGGTCTCCACCAGCGACAAGGCTTTTTTGCCGAGAAGCTTAAGGGTGGGGCAAGAAAGAAACGGTCCCCACCAGCGACGAGGCTTTTGCCGAGGAGCTTGAGCGTGGTGCAAAAAAGGCAGGCGGCGGCAAAGCCGACCATGCCGAACGACGGGGAAACGCGCATGAAGCGCATCTATGTGGTCGGCACCGCCGACACCAAAGGTGAGGAGCTTGCCTTTCTCGCCGATGCAATCACTGCTGCCGGCGGCGCGGTCGTGCGTGTCGATATCGGCACGCGCGGCGCTACCGTCCCGGTGGATATCCCGGCCAGCGAGGTCGCCGCGCATCATCCCAAGGGAGTCCACGCCGTTCTCGGCCTCGATGACCGCGGCGCCGCCGTTGCCGGCATGGGGGCCGCTTTTGCAAGTTTCATCCAGTCGCGCGACGACATTGCCGGGGTGATCGGCATCGGCGGCGGCGGCGGCACCTCGATCGTCACCGCCGGCATGCGCGCGCTGCCGCTTGGCCTGCCAAAGCTCATGGTCTCGACGCTGGCCTCCGGTGACACCGCGCCTTATGTCGACGTCTCCGACATTATCATGATGCCGTCGGTGACCGACATGGCGGGCCTGAACAGGCTCTCGCGCGTCGTGCTGCACAATGCCGCCCAGGCGATCGCCGGCATGGCGGCGAAGCCAGCGTCAGCCGCCGCCAGCAAGCCGGCGCTCGGGCTGACCATGTTCGGCGTCACGACCCCTTGCGTGACCGCGATCGTCGGGCGATTGCGCGACGACCACGACTGCATGGTTTTTCACGCCACCGGCACCGGCGGCCGCTCGATGGAAAAGCTCGCCGATTCCGGCCTGCTGGCTGGCGTCCTCGACATCACCACGACCGAGGTCTGCGATTTCCTGTTCGGCGGCGTGCTGCCGGCAACGGAGGACCGCTTCGGCGCCATCGCCCGCACGAAACTGCCCTATGTCGGCTCGGTCGGCGCGCTCGACATGGTGAACTTTTGGGCGCCGCCGACCATTCCGGAGCGCTACCGCGGACGGCTGTTCTACGAGCACAATCCCAATGTCACGCTGATGCGCACCGCCGCCGACGAATGCCGCCGGATCGGTGAATGGATCGGCGGCCGCCTCGCCCGCTGCGACGGCCCGGTCCGTTTCCTGATCCCGGAAAAGGGCGTCTCGGCGCTCGACATAGAGGGCGGCGCTTTCTTCGACGCTGAGGCCGATCAAGCGCTGTTCGAGGCCATCGAGCGCACGATCGAGCCGACGAAGGACCGCACCGTGACGCGCCTGCCGCTGCACATCAACGATCCCGCCTTCGCCACGGCCGCGGCCGAGGCTTTTCTCGACATCGCCAGCAAGTGAGACAAAAGGCATGGCCGCCATTCCGCGCAAAAAGATCCTCGAAAAATTCCGCAAGATGATCGCCGACGGCGTGCCGATCGTCGGCGGCGGCGCCGGCACCGGCCTGTCGGCCAAGGCCGAGGAAGCCGGCGGCATCGACCTGATCATCATCTACAATTCCGGCCGCTACCGCATGGCCGGGCGCGGCTCGGCTGCCGGCCTGCTTGCCTACGGCAACGCCAACGAGATCGTCAAGGAAATGGCCTATGAGGTGCTGCCGGTGGTGAAGAAGACGCCGGTGCTGGCCGGCGTCAACGGCACCGACCCCTTCGTCATCATGCCGCTGCTGCTTTCCGAACTGAAGACGATGGGCTTTTCCGGCGTGCAGAACTTTCCGACCGTCGGCCTGTTCGACGGCACCATGCGCCAAAGCTTCGAGGAGACCGGCATGGGTTTTGGGCTCGAGGTCGATATGATCGCCGAGGCGCACAAGCTTGATCTGCTCACCACGCCCTACGTCTTCAATCCGGACGAGGCGCGCGCCATGACCAGGGCCGGCGCCGATATCGTCGTCGCCCATATGGGCGTCACCACCGGCGGCTCGATCGGCGCCACCTCGGCGAAGACGCTCGACGCCTGCGTGAAGGAGATCGACGCCATCGCCGATGCCGCGCGCTCGGTGCGCAAGGACGTCATCTTGCTTTGCCATGGCGGGCCGATCTCGATGCCCGATGACGCCCGCTACATCCTCGAGCGCTGCGAGGGTCTGCACGGTTTCTATGGCGCAAGCTCGATGGAGCGGCTGCCGGCCGAAGCGGCAATCGCCAGGCAGACGGCGGATTTCAAGACGGTCGCGCTAGGGCATCGGACCTAAAAATGGAAGCCGGTTCTGGGAAAATCCGATGCCCCGATGAAAGTGAAAACGAAGGGATGAGGCAATGGCCGACAAGAGCAAAGTGTTCGTCTACCCGAAGGATGTCAGCGCCTTCGGCTTCGATTGGGGCAGACTGTCGCTGACCGTCGCGCCGGAAGTGAACGGCGCTGAGCGCTTTTCCGGCGGCGTCGTCGATCTGCCGCCCGGCCAGGGCCACACCCGCCACAATCATCCCGGCGCCGAGGAGATCATTTTCGTCATCTCCGGCCATGGCGAGCAGATGGTGGAGGACGAGAAGGGCAATCCGGTGGTGGCCAAGGTCGGCCCCGGCTGCACCATCTACGTGCCGGAAAGCCGCTTCCACTCGACGCTCAACACCGGCGACCAGCCTATGCAGCTCTTCGTCGTCTATTCGCCCGCCGGCCCGGAACGAGCGCTGCGCGACCTGCCGGATTTCAGGCTGCTGCCGGCGGGTAAATAATCTTCAGCGTCGCAGCCCCCTCATCCGGCCGCTTCGCGGCCACCTTCTCCCCGAGGGGAGAAGAGGTGGGCGCCGACCATCTCCTCTCCCCTCGGGGAGAGGTCGGATTGCCCCGAATTGCCTTTCGCAATTCGGCTGGCAACCCGGGTGAGGGGGAGCGCCGTTGAGACTAAGCTGCCGCCCCACCCCTGTTCCATCCGCGCCCGCGATCGCCGAACATCACATAGCCGCTGTCCGTCACCGCGACCGTGTCCTCCAGCTTGATGAAGCCGCGCGTCGGGTGGAGCATGGTCGTCTCGACCGAAAGCACCATGTTCTTTTCCAGCGGCTTGGCGGCATAGGTGCCTTCATACGCGACCGGGTGGTTGGTCATCAGGAACGGCGCCTCATGCGTGATCAGCCCCATGCCGTGGGCGAAGAAATCCGTGTAGGCCGAAACCTTCGAGGCCTTCAGCACGCTCTCCGCATGCGCGATCATGTCGCCGCCGAGGATGCCTGCCTTGACCTTGGAAAAGGCAGCCTGCTGCACCGCCTCGACCTCGGCCAAAAGATCCTCCAGCTCGGCATCGGGCTCGCCGAGCACGCCCATGCGGCAAAGGTCGCCGATATAGCCGTGATAATTGCCGCCGGAATCGATCGAGAGCACCTCGCCCTTCTTCCACGCCTGGCTGGACGAAGCGCGGTTGTGGCTGGAGCCCAGCGTCAGCAGGCAATATTCGAAATGCGCGCCGCGATTGGTCTCCTCGCGCCTGAGCCGCTCGATGATATCGGTCTTTGTTGTTCCTTCGCGCGCCCAAGCGATCGTCGCCAGCATCGAGTCGGTGATCAGTTCGGAGGCGATGCGCAGCTGTTCCAGCTCCGCCTCGGTCTTGATGGCGCGCATGCTCTCAAGCATGCCGGTCGCATCGATCAGCTTGGCGTCCGGCAACGCCTTGCGGACCAGCGCATAGGCATCCGACGGCAGGAAGCCCGGCTCGATGCCGATGCGCGCCGCCGACTTGCCGATCTGGCGCAGATGCTCGACCGCCAGATTGGCGGCATCGAGCGTACCCCAGCAGGCGGCGTGCAAGGTCCGCGTCCAGAACGGATGGTTCTGGTGCTCGCCGCCTTCCATCTTGTTGCCGATATAGGCCGCATGCTCCGGTCCGCCCTTCTCGTAAAGCACGATCGGCAGATAGCGGCTGTGGCCGATCGCATCCATCGCCGCGAAGAAGATGAATTTGTAGCCGCCGAGAAGATATTGCGTGTTGTGCTTGGAGGTGGCGAACAGCACATCGATGCCGGCCTCTTCCATCAGCCGGTCCACCCGCGCCTGATCGAATGGAATGCTGCTGACCTCGGTCTTGCCCGGAGCGATGTTCATCTGCCTCTCCCTGTTTTCATCGGCCGCAGAAGCGCCGAACATTATGATTTATGGCTTTCAGTCAAATCTGCATCATTTTGGCGGCTCTGGTCCAGCCAGAATCGATCACTTTCGCGCTAAAGGCGGTTTATGTCCCAAATCCCGATCCCGCTTCACTACAATCTGGTCCTACCAGATTAGGGGATCGGAACGCCTTCTGCCCGGATGGTCCAGCGGACGGAAATTTCAAAGCCAAGCCATGATGCGCCAAATCCGTCTCTGGCGAAACCTTTGCCAAGGACCATAATCACCGCATTGGCGCACCTGCCACGGTGCGAAGAGGGGAGTTTGAACGATGCCCGAATTGACGATTTCACGCCGCGGCCTGCTGGCCGGCTCGGCGCTGCTGCTGGCTTCGACGGCGTTGCCGACCATCGGCTTTGCGCAGACGCCGAAGAAGGGTGGCCGCCTGGTGCTGGCCGCCGATTCCGAACCGCGCAACCTCAACCCGGCGATCGTCGCCTCCAACGGCGTCTTCTTCATCTCCAGCAAGATCGTCGAGACGCTGGCCGAAGCCTCCTTCGACGGCAAGGACGGGCTTCAGCCGCGGCTCGCGCTTTCCTGGGAGGGTGCTGCCGACGGCCTGTCGGTGACCTTCAAATTGCGCGACGGCGTCAAATGGCACGACGGCAAGCCCTTCACCTCCGCCGACGTCGCCTTCTCGGCGCTGCAGATCTGGAAACCGCTGCAGAATCTCGGCCGCACCGTATTCAAGGACCTTTTCGCCGTCGACACGCCGGACGAGCTGACGGCAATCTTCAAATTCGCCAAGCCGACGCCGTTCCAGCTGATCCGCAATGCGCTGCCGGCGCTGTCGAGCGTCGTGCCGAAACACCTTTATGAGGTGGGCAAGATCGAGGACAACCCGGCCAACAACGCGCCGGTCGGCACCGGTCCGTTCAAATTCGCGGAATACAAGGCCGGGCAATATTACCGGCTGACGAGGAACGACGCCTACTGGGGCAAGGACGAGCCTTGTCTGGACGAGATCGTCTACCAGGTGCTGCCGGACCGCACGTCCGCCGCGGCTGCGTTGGAGGCGGAAGAGATCCAGCTCGCCGCCTTCTCCGCCGTGCCGCTCGCCGATCTCGACCGGATCTCCAAGGTGCCGGGACTGAAGGTCATCACCAAGGGTTACGAGGGGCTGACCTATCAGCTCGTCGTCGAGATCAACCACCGTCGCAAGGAACTGGCCGATCTGAAAGTGCGGCAGGCGATCGCCCATGCCATCGACAAGGATTTCGTCGTCAAGACGGTCTTCCTTGGCTATGCCGCGACCGCCACCGGCCCGGTGCCGAAGAACGACCCGCAATTCTACACCGCCGACGTGCCGACCTATCCTTTCGACGTCGCCAAGGCCAACGCGCTGCTGGATGAAGCCGGCTACAAGCGCGCCGACGACGGCAAGCGCTTTGCGCTGAAGCTTTTGCCGGCGCCCTATTTCAACGAAACGAAGCAGTTCGGCGATTATCTGCGCCAGGCGCTGGCGGCGATCGGCATTGACGCCGAAATCGTCAACAACGACTCGGCGGCCCACATCAAGGCCGTCTACACCGACCATGCCTTCGACCTCGCCGTCGGCCCGCCGGTGTTCCGCGGCGACCCGGCGATCTCGACCACCATCCTGGTGCAGAGCGGCATTCCCGATGGCGTGCCCTTCTCCAACCAGGGCGGCTACAAGAACGCCGAGCTCGACGCCCTGATCGCCAAGGCCTCGGAGACGCTCGACACCGCCGCTCGCACAGAGCTGTACAAGGAGTTCCAGAAAAAGGTCGCGGCCGACCTGCCGCTGATCAACGTTGCCGAATGGAGTTTCATTTCGGTCGCGCGCGATACCGTCGGCAACATCGCCAACAACCCGCGCTGGGCGGTGTCGAACTGGGCGGACACTTATTTGGAATCGTGACACATTCGCGCGGATGAAAATTCGCGAAGAAATCGGAATTTGGCCGAAGGTCGCGTTCCGTCCTGGGCTCGGCTTTTCCTATAGCCAGCCTACGGCCAACCCACCGAGGCGCGTATGACCCGCGCCCTCCGCCTCCTGCGCCGCCGCCTCGTCGGCAGCGTCTTCGTGCTCCTCATCGTCGTCATCGGCAGCTTCCTCCTTCTCGAGGCCGCGCCCGGCGATGCGGTCGACTCCTATATCGTCTCGACCGGCGGCGATGCCGGCATGATCGAATTGCTGCGCCATCGCTGGGGCCTCGACCAGTCGGAGCTCACCCGCCTCGCCAATTACCTCTGGGCATTGCTGCATCTCGATCTCGGCCAGTCGGTCACCTTCTCGCGGCCGATCCGCGAAATCATCCTTGAACGCCTGCCGACCACGCTGATCCTGATGGGCAGCGCCACCGCGCTTTCCTTCGGCCTCGGCTCGGCGCTCGGCATCTATGCCGGCGCAAGGCCCGGCAGCTTCCGCGACCGCTTCCTGTCGATCGGCTCGCTAGCGCTCTATGCCGTGCCTGGCTTCTGGCTCGGCCTCGTACTCATCGTCGTCTTCGCCGTCGATTTGCGCTGGCTGCCGATCGGCGGCATCGAGACCATCGCCTCCGGCAGAACCGGGTTGGCCCGCGCCGCCGATATCACCACCCATCTCGTGCTGCCGGTGTCGGCGCTCGGCTTCATCTATCTCGCGCTCTATCTGCGCATGATGCGCGCCGGCATGGCCGAGGCCTGGCGGCAGGATTTTGTCCTGGCCGCCCGCGCCAGGGGCCTGCCGCGCCGCCGCATCGTGCTCGCCCATGTCGCCCGCAACGCGCTTCTGCCTCTGGTCACCATGCTCGGCTTGCAGTCGGCGCAGATGCTGGGCGGCAGCGTCGTCATCGAAAGCGTCTTCGCCGTGCCCGGTCTCGGCCGTCTGGCGCAGGAAGCCGTCGCCGGACGCGACACGCCGCTGCTGCTCGGCATCATCCTGATCAGCGCCGTCCTGGTCATCGTCATCAACCTTCTGGTCGATCTCGCCTACGCTTTCCTCGATCCGCGCGTGGGCGCCGGCGAGGCGAACGCATGAACTGCCTACGTCGCTTCTTCCGTACACCGGAGGCGATTGCCGGCGCAACGATCCTTGCCTTGCTGATTGCGATGGCGCTTGCCGCGCCGCTGCTCTTTCCCGGCGACCCGCAAGCGATCGCCGGCCCGGCGCTGCTGCCGCCCTTCCAGGACTGGTCGCTGCCGCTCGGCACCGACCGGCTCGGCCGCGACGTGCTGGCCGAGCTATTCCACGGCGCCCGCACCTCGCTTGCCGTCGGGCTGGCAGCCGCCGCCGCGGCGCTCTTGATCGGTGCCGTTATCGGTACTCTGGCCAGCTTCGCCGGCGGCCTTATCGACGAAGTGCTGATGCGCGTCACCGACGCCTTCCAGACCGTGCCGAGCTTCCTACTGGCGCTCGCCTTCGTCAGCATCGTCGGCCCCTCGCTCGGCATCGTCGTCGCGGCGATCGCGCTCAGCGCCTGGACCGGCCCGGCGCGCGTCGCCCGCGCGGAAGTGCTATCGATCCGCGAGCGCGACTACGTTGCCGGCGCCCGCGTCATCGGCATGCATCCGCTGGAGATCGCTTTTCGCGAGGTGCTGCCCAATGCACTGCCACCAGTGCTGGCGCTGTCTTCCGTGATCGTCGCGGCGGCAATCCTGACCGAGGCAGCGCTTTCCTTCCTCGGCCTCGGCGACCCCAACCGCGTTACCTGGGGCGGCATGATCGCCGAGGGACGCACGGTGCTACGCACCGCGCCGTTTCTATCGATCATTCCTGGGGTGTCGCTCGTGCTGACCGTTCTCGGCGTCTACCTCGCCGGGGAGGGCGTGGTGGAGAGCACTGCCGTACGCAGGAGCCTGTCGTGACGGCGCTGCTTTCGATCCGGGATTTGTCGGTGCGATATCGGCGGGACGGCGTCGCGGTGCAGGCACTCAAGGGCGTCGGCCTGGATGTGGAGGCTGGAGAGCGCCTGGCGATCATCGGCGAAAGCGGTTCCGGCAAGAGCACCTTGGCACTGGCGGTTGCGGGGTTGCTGACGAGGGGTGTGGAGATTGGGGGGACCATCGATTGGTCGATAGCGAAATCGCAAACGTCTCATTCCTTCGCGCCCCCCTCTGTCCTGCCGGACATCTCCCCCACAAGGGGGGAGATTGAGCCCTCATCGCCGCCTTCGCCGATCTCCAACGTTGCAGGGGGAGATCCGACAGCGGAACTGCTTATCTCCCCCCAAGTGGGGGAGATGTCCGGCAGGACAGAGGGGGGCGCCGTAGAACGCCAACCTTCTCGTCCTCGCGATACCATCCCCCGCCTCGGCCGCGACATCGGCTTCGTCTTCCAGGACCCCTCCTCCAGCCTCGACCCCGTGATGCCTGTCGGCAGGCAGATAGCGGAGGTCGCGCACACCCATCTCCGCCTCACTTGGCGCGAAGCCTACGCCAAAGCCAAAACCCTTCTCGAACGCGTCCGCCTGCCCGACCCGGACGCCGCCCTCCACGCCTACCCGCACCAGCTCTCCGGCGGCCAGAAGCAGCGCGTGGCCATCGCCGCCGCAATCGCCGCCGCACCAAAACTTCTGATCGCCGACGAAGCGACCAGCGCGCTCGACACCATCGTTCAGGCCGAGATCGTCGCCCTGATCCGCCGGCTGGTGGCCGAGGACGGCATGACGCTCATCGTCATCAGCCATGACATCGCGCTTGCCGCCACGCTTGCCGATCGCATCGCGGTGCTGCGCCATGGCGAATTGATCGAGCTTGGCGAGACTGACCAGATCCTCAACGCACCGCGCCATGCCTATACGCGCTCCCTGCTCGACGCTCATCTCGGCCTCGACGCCGAGCCATTGCTTGACCGGCAAGGCGTTTCGGCATGAGCTTGCTTACCGTCTCCAATCTCACCAAACGCTACCATCGCGGCGGCAAGCCTTTCGCGGCGGTCGATGACGTATCCTTCGAAATCAACCCGGCGGAGACGCTGGCGCTCGCCGGCCCCTCCGGCAGCGGCAAGTCGACGATCGCAAGGCTGGTGCTCAGGCTGATCGAGCCCGACGCCGGCCGCATCGGCTTCGGAGGCGCCGACTTCCTCGCGCTGTCGGGCGCCGCGCTGCGCGCCCGCCGCGCCCGCCTGCAGATGGTGTTCCAGGATCCGCTCGCCGCCTTCAATCCGCGCGCCACCGTGGCGCGCGTGCTCGACGACCCTTTGCGCATCCATAACATCGCTTCGCGCGCCGAGCGTCCGCGGCGTATCGCGGCGCTGCTGGAGCGCGTCGGCCTCAACGCCGGCCTTGCCGCGCGCGCCATCCACGAGATTTCCGGCGGACAGCGCCAACGCGTGGCGATCGCCCGCGCCATCGCAACAAAACCGTCGCTGATCGTGCTCGACGAAGCCGTGTCGGCGCTCGATGTTTCGGTGCGCGGTCAGATCCTCGAACTGCTGATCGACCTGCAAAGGCAGGAACGGATCGCTTACCTGTTCATTTCCCACGACCTAGGCGTCATCCGCGCCGTCGCCCACCGCGTCGTCCTCCTCGATGCCGGCCGGATCGCCGAAAGCGGCGATGCCCGCGCCGTCATCGCCAACCCGCAATCAGCGATCGGCAAGGCGCTGGTTGCGGCGACGCCAAGACTGATCAGGAACCGAGCATGATCCCGCAAAATGGCAACCGATTTGCGGTCGAGATTATGGTCAAACAACAAAATCAGGACGCACCATGACCGATCCCGAAGCTGCCCGAGCCGAAAAACTGTCGCGAGAGCTCGATTCCGCCTTCCGCAACCGGGCCGACCTCTACCGCCTCTTCCTCGACGAACTGACCGCCGAGCTCGGCGCCGCGAAGGCCGAAGCTGTGATGGTGCGCACTATCGAAAAGCGCGGCCGGGAAGTCGCGGCGGCTGCCTTCGCCGGTTTCGGCCCCAACGACGCGCCGGCGATCGGCGAGGCGTTCCTGGCGGTCAGCCCGGACGGCGGCCGCATGTATCCGACCCATGTCGAGCGCGGGCCGGACCATATCGCCTTCAAGGTCAAGCGTTGCCCGCTGAAGGACGCCTGGGTCGAGGCCGGTGTCGGCGAGGAGAAACTCGCCACGCTCTGCCGCATCGCCGGCGCCTTCGACCGCGGCCTGTTCGAGGCCACCGGCGTGGGTTTCGCCAACACCACCTGGACGCCGGGCCACGGCTCCGGCTGCTGCCACATCGCGCTCACCAATCGGGATGCTTAGTCGATTACCTATTCGGCAAAGACGTGAAGCTCGCCGCCTGCCTCGTCGATCGCGGCGCGCAGTTCGGCTGCCGGCTCGCTGTCGGTGACGATGTCCGAGATCTCGCTCAGCGCGCAGACGCGCTCCAGGCCGCTGCGGCCGAACTTGTCGTTGGTGACGACCAGCATCGTCGACAGCGACCGCCTCATCATCGTCCGCTTCACCGCCGCCGCGCCCGAGATCATGTCGCTCGGCCCTTCGGCGTTCAGCGCCGAAGCGCCGATGATGGCGACGTCGGCATTGTAGCGGCGCACGAATTCGACCGTGTCCTCGCCGAGCACGGCCGCCTCGCGGCTGTCATAGGTGCCGGGACAAAGGATGACGCGGAAGCCGGGATTGGCGCCGGCCACAGAGGCGACGCCGATGGAGTTCGTGATGATCGTCAGGTCCCGGCCGTGCTGCGAGAGGCTTCGCGCCACCTCGTAGGTGGTCGACCCGCCGTCGATCATCACGATCGAGCCTTTCTCGATCAGTCCGGCCGCGCCACGCCCGATGCGGGCCCGCTCCTCGACCAAGATGAGGCCGCGTTCGGCGATCACCGGTTCCGAGGTCACCAGCGAAATTGTGGCGCCGCCATAGGTGCGGTTGATGAGCCCCGCCTCGCCGAGCTCTATCAGATCTCGACGGATGGTCTCGCCGGCCACGCCGATACGCCGTGCAAGCTTCGAGATGCGGATCGAGGCGGAGCGCCGGACCTCCGACAGGATCAGCTCATGGCGCTCTTTCTTGGTCAGTCGGCCCGGCTCGATGTTCATCGGTCTTCCCTAGCTGCAACACCGAAGACTCGGCCCCGGCGCCGCCAAACATTAGCCACGGCAGAGGCAGGAAAGCCAGCCCGGGGTCTGTGGGATTCAGGTGAGCACCGGAAGCGCAGAAGACCGCCATTTGCAGGCCGGCCTCACCTGAATATCAATAGCCCCTCAGTGTCTGAGCCGATCGCGCATCGCATACCACAGCATGCCGAGCACATAGAGCGGGCCGCGCAGCGCCGTGCCGCCGGGAAACGGCAGCGGCGTCAGTGTCGAGAACAGGTCGAGCCGCGAGGCATCGCCCGTGATCGCTTCCGCCAGGAGCTTACCCGAGAGCGTCGACAGGATGACGCCCTTGCCGGAATAGCCATGCGCGAAATAGACCTCGCCATAGTGCCCGACATGCGGCAGGCGCGACGTGGTCACCGACACCAGCCCGCCCCAGGCGTGGTCGATGCGGCAGCCCTTGATTTGCGGAAAGGTCTTTTCCATATGCGGCCGCACGAAGCCGGCAATGTCGGCCGGCGGCGACGGCGTGTAGCGCTCGCCGCCGCCGAACAGCAGACGGCCGTCGGCCGACATGCGGTAGTAGTTGACCACGAACAGCGTGTCCGAGACCGCGACATTGGCCGGGATGACGTTGCGCTCGCCCAATGGCTCGGTGGCGACGATGTAGTTGCCGACAGGCATGATGCGGCTGTTGACGCGCGGCTCCAATCCTTTCAGCAACGCATCGCCGGCCAGCACCACATGCCTGGCGCGCACCGATCCCTTGTCGGTGAACACCCGGATGAACGGCTCGCGCTCCAGCCGCACCGCGACCGAGTTCTCATGGATGACGACACCCGAGGCGACAGCCGCGCGCGCAAGCCCCAGCGTGTAGTTGAGCGGATGCATGTGGCCGCCGAGCCTTTCGTAGACCGCACCCTGATATGGCGTGTCGACCATCTGCCGCGCCTCGGCCGCCGACAGAATCTCGACATCGGTGAACTTCATCACCTTGGCGAGGCATTCGGCCTCCTCCTCGAAGTCGCGCATGTCGGAGCCGTTGACGGCGCCGACCAGGTGACCGTTCAGGCGCAAATCGCATTCGATGCCGTGGCGCTCGATGATGTCGAGCACCAGGCCGCGCGCCTCGAAGGCGAGGTCGAACAGAGCCTTGGCCCGCTCCGGCCCGAAGGACTTGACCAGGCCCTTGGCGCCCTTGCGCAAACCCGGGATCATCTGGCCGCCATTGCGGCCCGAGGCGCCCCAGCCGATCTTGCCGCCTTCGAGCAGCGCCACCTTCAGGCCGCGCTCGGCCGCATGCAGCGCCGCCGAAAGACCGGTGCAGCCGCCGCCCACCACCACCAGATCGGCCTCGACATCGCCGGCAAGTGCCGGATGGTCGGGTGCCGGATTGGCGGTGGCGACATAGTAGGATTTGCCGATATCGAGACCGGAATTGAAACCCGTTGAACGCGAGGCCATGATCACACCTTGAGCAGCAGGTGGTCGCGTTCCCAGGACGTCACGACGCTCTGGAACAGGTCTAGCTCAACGCTCTTCACGCGCAGATAGGTCTGGAAGAAATCCTCGCCGAGCAGCGCCCGCACGGGCTCGCAGGCGGCGAAACGATCGAGCGCTTCCTCCATCGTCTTCGGCAGGGTGCTCTTGCTTTTATAGGCATTGCCGAAGGCTTCCGGCGAGCGAGCCAGCTTCTCCTCGATGCCGAGATAGCCGGCGATCAGCGAGCCGGCCATGGCAAGGTAGGGATTGGCGTCAGCGCCGGGCAGCCGGTTTTCGATGCGGCGGGCGGCGCGCCCGCCCAGCGGGACGCGCAGGCCGCAGGAGCGGTTGTCATGCGACCATTCGATATTGGCCGGCGCGCTGTGGTTCGGCCGGATGCGCCGATAGGAATTCACGTTGGGCGCAAACAGCGGCATGATTTCGGGGATGTATTTCTGCAGCCCGCCGATGAAATGCGCGAACATCTCGCTGTCCTCGCCGTCCTGGCCGGCAAAAAGGGGCTCGCCCTTCCGGTCGACGATCGACATGTGCAGATGCATCGAGCTGCCGGCCTGCGCGGCGATCGGCTTGGCCATGAAAGTGGCGTGCATGCCGTTCGCCTGCGCCGCCTGCCGCGCCAGGCGCTTGAACAGCAGTACCTTATCGGCGAGCGCCAGCGGATCGCCATGCAGGAAGTTGATCTCGAGCTGCGCCGTGCCGGATTCATGGATCAGCGTCTCCAGCGGCAGGCCCGCGGCCGCCGAATGCGCGTAGATGCGCTGGATCACCGGTTCAAATTCCTCCATCGCCTGCATGTCGTAAGGATGCTGCACGCTTTCCGGCCGGCCGTTGCGCCCCACCGGCGCGGTGATCGGACGATCCGGATCGGGATTCGGCGCCGTGAGATAGAATTCGAGTTCCGGCGCCACCACCGCGCGCCAGCCGCGCTGCTCATAGAGGTCGAGCACCGCCCTCAGCACATGGCGCGGCGAGGCCATCCACGGCCGGTCGTCCATGTGGAACGTGTCGGCGAAAACATAGGCTCTGCCGGCGCTGCCGGGCGCAAGGCACAGGCTGGAAACATCCGGCACCATGCGCATGTCCGGATCGGAATAGGCAAAGCCCTCGTCGATGGAGCCGGAATAGCGGCCGTCGATCGCCACCAGGAAGGCGCTGCTCGGCAAATAGAGCGCGCGATCGTCGAGCGACTTGAGGAATTTGGCTACCGGCAAGGTCTTGCCGCGCAGCACGCCGTTGACGTCCGGCACGAAGCATTCGACTTCGTTGATCGCGTGCGTCTTCAGCCAGCTTTGTGTGTCCGCGCCGGGGAATGAGATGTTCAGATTGTCAGGCATTGGTCATGTCCGTACGAAGGAGAGATCGCTTCGGCGGGCATGTCCGTTCCGATAGGGCGTTATCTAAGCTGCGTTATCCGAGGACGGACGCCCGCCTGATGGCCGGCCGATGGGCCGGGGTCAGCGCGTCCTGCACCCCTTCGGTCCAGCCGTCGCGAACGACATGCGAGCCGACCTTGGTCTCCTCCGCGCGCTGCAGGTTCTCGTGGCGGCAGCAGCGCATGATCAGTGACAGCCTGTCGAGACGCGCTTCCTCGCGGCCGGAATGGAACCCGGCCGGGTGCGGAAGAGCGTTTTTGCAACCTGCATGACAAGCCTCATCGAGGAACCTGGCCTATGGTTTGACCGATCGTCGCGTCCGGCGCAAGTGGCGCCGGCGCGTCCATCTATCGCAAGCTGAAGATCAAGTCGCAGGCGGGTCTCTTCGCGCGCTTCGTCGAGATCATCGACGCGCGGATCGGCTGAGCCTCGACTCCATCGGATCGACGGTCGCGAACACCGCACTTGCCTCGCTGACGATCGAAACGTGGTCCCGCGCCGCCTTGCCCGCGGCCGCTGCGTCGCCACGCATGATCGCGGTGACGATCACATCATGCTCCTGCCAGGACTTGGCCAGCCGGCCCGGCAGCATGAATTGCGCGCGCCGGAACGGCGCCAGCCGGCTGCGGGTCGCCACCGTCAGATCGTGGATATGCGTGTTGTGGGCGCCGCGATAAAGCCTGCTGTGGAATTCGGTGTTGAAATACTCGTAGTCCTCCTCGGCGCCGAGCTGCACCATGCGTGCCGACGCCTGATGCTCCATCTCCAGCGAGCGGCGCTCGGCGCCGGTCATGCGCTCGGCCGAGAAGCGCGCGCAGATCGCCTCCAGCTCGGCCATGCTCTCGAACATCGAGGCCAGATGCTCCTGCGTGACCACGGCGACGATGGCGCCCCGGTTGGGCCGCCTCTCGACCAGTCCAATGGCGCTCAACTGGCCGAGCGCCTCCCGGACCGGCGTGCGCGAGACGTCGAAGCGGGCGGCGAGCGAGCCCTCGTCGAGCTTTTCGCCGGGACGCAGATAGCCGGTGACGATGCGGTCCGCGATCGCCCTCACCATCTGATCCACGGTCGTGCCCGACCTGACCAAGCCGCGCTTTCCCGACACGTCTCCTCCCGCCCAGTTTATTGCGGACGGCCCGCAAGGTGGACGGCCCACGGGCTGTTTCGACTCAAGGCCGCATCCCTGTATGCCTAGATTTTGACCTCAATGTCAAATTGATCGTTTTTCAGGCAAAAAGTGCATGCACTTGCCTGCGGTTTATGCAGGCTTTCTAAATTCATCCATTGATTTTATTACAGAAAATCTGAAAAAGGAACTGGCACAGCGATTGCATGCACTTTCTTGACGAGGCGTTAACCGACCCCGCCAGGGTCCAAGAAAGGGGAGCATTCGATATGACCGGGAAATTCATGCTTAGCCGCCGCGACCTGCTCAAGACCTCCGCTGCCGGAGCGGCGTTCGGTCTGGCCTCGGCGGCCTTTCCGATCCGCGCGGCGCGCGCCGCCGCCGCGACCGTCGGCTTCATCTATGTCGGCCCGAAGGACGACTACGGCTACAACCAGGCGCATGCCGAGGGAGCTGCGGCGCTGAAGGGCGTCGAGGGCATCTCCATCGTCGAGGAAGAGAACGTCCCCGAGACGGTCGACGTCCAGAAGACGATGGAATCGATGATCAATCTCGACGGCGCCTCGCTGATCTTCCCGACCTCCTTCGGCTATTTCGATCCGCATATGCTGGCCATGTGCGCCAAGTTCCCCGACGTGCAGTTCCGCCATTGCGGCGGCATGTGGAACAAGGACAAGCATCCGATGAACGCCGGCTCCTATTTCGGCTATATCGGCATGGGCCAGTACCTGAACGGCGTCGTCGCCGGCCACACCACCAAGTCGAAGAAGCTCGGCTTCGTCGCCGCCAAGCCGATCCCGCAGGTTCTGCTCAACATCAACTCCTTCCTGCTCGGCGCGCGGTCGGTCGATCCGGCGATCACTTGCCAGGTGATCTTCACCGGCGAATGGTCGCTGGCGGTGAAGGAGGCCGAGGCCACCAATGCGCTGATCGACCAGGGCGCCGATGTCGTCACCTGCCATGTCGACAGCCCCAAGGTGGTGGTCGAGACGGCCGCCGGACGCGGCGCCTTCATCTGCGGCTACCACGCCAACCAGAGCCCGCTGGCGCCGGAAAAATACCTGACCGGCGCGGAATGGAACTGGGCCAAGGTCTACAAGATGTTCGTCGACGACCTCATCGCCGGCAAGCCACTGCCCAATTTCACGCGCGGCGGACTGGCCGACGGCTTCGTCAAGATGAGCCCGCTCGGCCCCGCCGTCGGCGAAGCGGCACGCAAGCAGTTCGACGCCACGCTGGCCGAAATGATGAAGGGCGGCTTCTCCGTCATCAAGGGACCGTTGAAGAGCAACAAGGGCGCCGTCGTCGCAACCGAGGGCCAAGCCTTCGTCGAGACCGCCATCGAGCTCGAAAGCATGGACTATCTCGTCGAGGGCGTCGTCGGCTCGACGGCTTGAGGCATTGCGTGTCGCCCAAAACTGCGCAGCGGTTTTGGGATGACGACACGCATCCGAACAAGAGCTTGAAGCACGCTTCAAGCGCGAGCCGAGGAGAGACGGGGATATGGCGGACACTGTGAGCAGCCCGGACGTGCGGACCATCCTCGATGCCAGGGGATACCGGGCGGCGCTCGAATGGATCGCCAGGCGGGCGGAGGCCTTCGTCATTCCGCTCGCGGCGCTCGTCGTCGGCATGGTGCTGTTCAGCGTGTTCATCCTGGCCGTCGGCAAGTCGCCGGTGCAGCTCTACGAGACGATGTGGCGGGGCGGCTTCGGCTCCTGGTTCTCGATCCAGAACTCGCTGTCGCGCGGCGCGCCGCTCCTGCTTGCGGCGCTCTGCGTGGCGCTGCCGGCGCGCCTTGGCCTGGTCGTCATCGGCGGCGAAGGCGCGATCGTGCTGGGCGGCGTCGCAGCGGCGGCCATCGGCGTGGCGCTGAACGGCGCTCCGTCTTTTCTCGTTATCCTTCTCATGGGCGTGGGGGGCGCAGCCGCCGGCGGCATCTGGATAGGTGTCGTCGGCGCGCTGCGCCATTATCGGGCCGTCAACGAGACCATCTCCAGCCTGCTGATGGCCTATATCGCCATCGCCCTGATGAACCATCTCGTGGAAGGGCCGCTGCGTGACCCGGCCTCGCTGAACAAACCCTCGACGCAGCCGCTGGCCGACATCTACCGCATCGGCAACATCCCGGGCATGGAGGTACATTGGGGCCTGGTGGTCGGCATTCTCGCCTGCGTGCTCTCCTGGCTGCTGATCGAGAAGACCCGCTGGGGCTTTGCCGCCCGCATCGCTGGCGGCAATGTCAGGGCCGCGCAAGTCCAGGGATTGGCCGTCGGACCGCTGATCGTCGGCTTCACCGCGCTGGCGGGCGGTTTCGCCGGCCTTGCCGGCATGATCGAGGTTGGGGCCGTGCAGGGCAGCGCCAACGGCTCGCTCGCCGCGGGCTATGGCTATACCGGCATCCTCGTCGCTTTCCTCGCCCGCCACAACCCGCTTGCCATCATTCCCGTCGCCATCCTGCTCGGCGGCATCGATGCATCCGGCGGCCTGATCCAGCGCCGCATGGACCTGCCCGACGCGACCGTGCTCGTGCTGCAAGGCATGCTTTTCATCGTCATCCTGTTCAGCGAGACCTTCTACGGCCGCTTCAAGCTCTTCAACCCGGACCTCTGGCAGAGGAGCACCTGATGGAAACGACCGACATCGGCCTGTGGGGCGTGCCGCTCGCCATGCTGGGCGGCGCCATCCGTGTCTCCACACCCTTCATCTTCGTCTCACTCGGCGAAGCCATCACCGAGCGCTCCGGCCGCATCAATCTCGGCCTCGAAGGCACGCTGGTGTTCGGCGCCATGAGCGCCTACGCGGTGGCTGTGATGACCGGCTCGCCATGGCTCGGCCTTCTGGCCGCGGCGCTCGCCGGCCTCTGCTTCGGCCTCTTCCACGGCTGGATCTGCAAGTTCCCGAAGGTCAACGACATCGCCATCGGCATCGCCCTGATGCTGTTCGGCACCGGCCTCGCCTTCTTCTTCGGCAAGCCCTTCATCCAGCCATCCGCGCCCGACCTGCCGGCGATCCCCTTCGGTGCCTGGTCCGACATCCCGCAGGTGCAGGCGGCGCTCAACGTCAACGTGCTGTTCCTGATCGGTGCCGCACTTGCCGTCTTCCTCTGGTGGGCCTTCCGCAACACGCGCGTCGGCCTGATCGTGCGCGTGGTCGGCGACAGCGCCGACGCGGCGCGCGCGATGGGTCTAAACCCCAACACGGTGCGGCTGCTCGCCACCGGCGTCGGCGGCGCGCTTGCGGGCATCGGCGGCGCCTACCTGTCGCTCTACTATCCAGGCAGCTGGACCGAACGCATCTCGTCAGGCCAGGGGCTGATGGCGGTGGCGCTGGTCATCTTCGCGCGCTGGAATCCGCTCGGCTGTTTTGCGGCGGCACTCCTGTTCGGCGGCGCCGGCGCGCTCGGCCCGGCGCTGCAGTCGGTCGGCGTCACGCAAGGCTACTACCTCTTCTACGCCGCGCCCTACATCCTCACCCTCATCATCATGATCGCCACCTCGTCGCCGAGCCGCACGCTCGCCGGCGCGCCCGGCGAACTGTCGATCACCAAATAACCGCGCACCACAAACCGCTCGAAAGACCGGAGTTTTCGCCATGAACGCCAGAGCCGAGATCACCCAGCGCTACATCGACGCCGATCCCTATCCCTGGCCCTACAACGGCGATCTGAGGCCCGACAACACGGCGCTGATCATCATCGACATGCAGACGGATTTCTGCGGACCTGGCGGCTATGTCGACCATATGGGCTATGACCTGTCGCTGGTCCGCGCGCCGATCGAGCCGATCAAGGCGGTCCTGTCAGCCATGCGGGCCAAGGGCTACACCATCATCCACACCCGCGAGGGCCATCGCCCCGACCTTGCCGACCTGCCGGCCAACAAGCGCTGGCGCTCGCGCCGCATCAATGCCGGCATCGGCGATCCCGGCCCGTGCGGGCGCATACTGGTGCGCGGCGAGCCGGGCTGGGACATCATCCCCGACCTCTATCCGGCCGCGGGCGAGCCGATCATCGACAAGCCGGGCAAGGGTTCCTTCTGCGCCACCGACCTGGAGCTGATCCTCAACCAGCGCGGCATCGAAAACATCGTGCTCACCGGCATCACCACCGATGTCTGCGTGCACACCACCATGCGCGAGGCCAACGACCGCGGCTTCGAATGCGTGATGCTGGAGGATTGCTGCGGGGCGACCGACTACGGCAACCACCTGGCGGCGATCAAGATGATCAAGATGCAGGGCGGCGTGTTCGGCGCGGTGTCGAATTCGGCCGCGCTCGTCGCGCAGCTGCCGTGAGGGAGCGGCGATGAGCGGAACGCATAGAAAGGCGATCGGCGTCGAGACCATCGGCATGACCATGCGCTTCGGCGCCTTCACGGCACTGGACGACGTCTCCATCAAGGTGCCGGCAGGCTCCTTCCATGCCCTGCTCGGTGAGAACGGCGCCGGCAAGTCGACGCTGGTCAAATGCATGATGGGTTTCTACCACCCGACATCGGGCGACATACTTGTCGATGGACGCCAGGTCGCGATCGCCAGCCCCAGGGATGCCTCGGCGCTCGGCCTCGGCATGGTCTACCAGCATTTCACGCTGGTACCTTCGCTGACGGGCGCCGAGAACCTGGTCATCTCGCGCGAAAAAGTGCCGGGCGTTATCGACTGGCGCAAGGAACGCGGCGAGCTTGCCGCCTTCATGAGCGGCATGCCGTTCAAAGTGCCGCTCGACGTCAAGGTGGCTGAGCTCGCCGCTGGCGAGAAGCAGAAGCTGGAGATCATCAAGCAGCTTTATCTCGGCCGCAATTTCCTGGTGCTGGACGAGCCGACATCCGTGCTCACCCCGGGCGAGGCGCAGGAAGTGCTTGGCCTGGTGCGCGGCATGACCAAGGCCGGCGACCTCACGGTGCTGATGATCTCGCACAAGTTCCACGAGGTCACCGCATTCGCCGACGACATCACGGTGCTGCGCAAGGGCAGGCTCACCGGAACCGGCAAGGTCTCCGATCTCACCCACAAGGCCATGGCCGCGATGATGATCGGCGACCAGCCGATCGCAGCGCTCGACAGCCGCGCGGCGCCGAAGCCGGACGCCGAGATCGTGCTCAAGGTGAAGGCGCTGAAGGCGCCGGACCGCACCGGCCTCAAATCGATCGACATCGCCGATCTCGGCGTCCGCTCAGGCGAGATCGTCGGCATCGCCGGCATCTCCGGCAACGGCCAGAAGGAGTTCCTGGAGGTGCTGGCCGGCCAGCGCGCCCGTGATCAGGGGGAAGTCGTGGTGCGCGGCGCCGCCTATGCGGCGACGCGTGCCGAGGCGCGCGCGTTGAATGTCCGCCTGATCCCGGAGGAGCCGCTGAAGAATGCCTGCGCGCCGCAGATGACGGTCGCCGAGAACATCGCCTTCCGCACCTTCGACGTGGACGGCAACGGCAAGCCGGTGAGTTGGATCAGCGCCGGCGCCATCAAATCCTTCAGCGCCCGCCTGGTCGAGCAATTCAAGGTCAAGACGGCATCGCTCTCCTCGCCGATCGCCTCGCTGTCGGGCGGCAACGTGCAGCGCGCCGTGCTCGCCCGCGAACTGACGGGCGAGGTCGACCTTTTGATCGTCTCCAACCCCTGCTTCGGCCTCGATTTTTCCGCCGTCGCCGAAATCCGCGCCCGCATCATGAAGGCGCGCAATGCGGGGGCCGCGGTGCTCCTAATGTCCGAAGACCTCGACGAACTGCTGGAGCTCTCCGACCGCATCCTCGTCATGTCCGACGGCGCGCTGGTCTATGAGACGCCGATCGCGCAGGCCAGCGTGCAGACCATCGGCGAGCACATGGCGGGGCATCACTGATGGCGGAAATCGCAGCGCAGCCTTTCGCCTTTGCGTTCAAGCCCGAGACGACGGCGCTCATCGTCATCGACATGCAGCGGGACTTCGCCGAGCCCGGCGGCTTCGGCGCCAGCCTCGGCAACGACGTCAGCCGGGTCACGGCGATCGTGCCGACGGTGAAGCGGCTGATCGAGGGATTCCGCGCCGCGGGCCTGCCGGTGATCCATACCATGGAGTGCCACAGGCCCGACCTTTCGGACCTGCCCCCCGCCAAACGCGATCGCGGCAACCCGTCGATCCGCATCGGCGACGCCGGTCCGATGGGCCGTGTGCTGATCGCCGGCGAACCCGGCACCGCGATCCTTGACGAGCTCGCGCCCTTGCCGGGCGAGATCGTCATCGAGAAGCCCGGCAAGGGCGCCTTCTACGCGACCGGCCTCGGCGACGACCTCAAGCGGCTCGGGGCCCGGCAACTGGTCTTTGCCGGCGTGACGACCGAGGTCTGTGTGCAGACGACGATGCGCGAGGCCAACGACCGCGGCTACGAATGCCTGGTCGCCGAGGATGCGACGGAAAGCTACTTTCCCGAATTCAAGGCGGCCGCGCTCGCCATGATCAGGGCGCAGGGCGCGATCGTCGGCTGGACGGCGACGACCGATCAGGTGCTCGAGGGAATTGCGAATGCCTAATCTTGCCTTTGCCGGCCTCGTCGACGGCGGCTGGCGCGATCTGGCGTTCGAGCCTTTCCGCGACGGAGTCACCGCGCACTGGCTGCTCAAGGGCGGCCCGGTCGAACCGTCGGTCGCTGTCCTCAAATATCAGCCGGGCGCCGGCGTGCCGCGCCACCGCCATGCCGGGCTGGAAACCATCGTCGTGCTGGACGGCACCCAGAGCGACGAGAACGGCGACTATCCTACGGGCAGCGTCATCCTCAATCCGGTCGGCACCGAGCATTCGGTGTGGACGAAGGACGGCTGCGTGGTGCTGATCCAGTGGGACCTGCCGGTGATCATTCTGGGGGAGACGAAATGAACGACATCCGCTTCGACATCGCCAGCCTGCATACGGCTTACCAAAGCGGGCTTGGCATCGCCGAGGTGATCGATACGGTTCTTGCCCGCATCGAGGCGGCCGGCGACCCCGGCATCTTCATCCACCTTGCGACCAGGGCCGAGATGCTAGCCGAGGCCGAGGCGCTCGGCTCGTTTGACCCTGTGGCGAAGCCGCTCTGGGGCATCCCTTTCGCCGTCAAGGACAATATCGACGTCGCTGACATGCCGACCACGGCGGCCTGCGCCGAATATGCCTACACGCCGGACAAAGACGCTACCGTCGTGGCGAAGCTCAAGGCCGCGGGCGCTTTTGTCGTCGGCAAGACCAATCTCGACCAGTTCGCCACCGGCCTTGTCGGCGTGCGCACACCCTGGCCGATCCCAAGAAATGCGATCGATTCCAAGCTCGTCCCGGGCGGCTCTTCGTCGGGCTCGGCCGCCGCGACGGCGCGCGGCATTGTCTCCTTTGCGCTCGGCACCGACACCGCCGGCTCGGGGCGCATCCCGGCCGGCCTCAACAACATTGTCGGGCTGAAGCCGACGGTCGGCGCGCTGTCCACGACCGGCGTCGTGCCGGCCTGCCGGACGCTCGACTGCGTCTCGGTGTTCGCCCTCACGGTCGACGATGCCTATGCCGTGTTCTCGGCCGCTGCGGCGCAGGATGCCGCCGATCCCTATTCGCGCGTCGTCGCTGTCCAGCCGCTCGCCGCCCGTCCACCGGTGCTGACCATCGGGATCCCGGCAAAGGCCGACCTGAAGTTCTTCGGCGACGCTTCGATGCTGGCCGGCTTCGAGGCTGCTCTCGCCGCCTTGGAGGCGCTCGGCGCCAGGCTTGTCGAGATACCGTTCGGCGACTTCTACGCCACCGCCGACCTTCTCTATGAAGGCGCCTGGGTGGCGGAGCGCTATGCGGCGATCCGCGATTTCTTCGAAGCGAATGAAGCGGCCCTCCATCCGGTGACGCGCAAGATCATCGGCGGCGCCAGGAACCTGTCGGCCGCCGACGCTTTCCGCGGGTTCTATGCCTTGCAGGCCTACAAGGCGCGGCTTGCCCCGGTCATCGCCTCCGTCGACCTCTTCTGCCTGCCGACGGCGCCGACGCACTACAGCGTCGATGCCGTGCTTGCCGATCCGATCGTCACCAACAGCCGGCTGGGCACCTACACCAATTTCGTCAATCTGCTCGACATGTGCGGCATCGCCGTGCCGACAGGGACGCGCGACGACGGCCTGCCGATGAGCGTTACCCTGCTTGCCGCCGCAGGACGCGACGGCCTCGTCGCGGCGGTGGCGCGCGATCTCCATGCCGCGAGCGGCCTCACTCTCGGTGCGACCGGATGGCGGCAATCGGGCGCGCAGGCCGTCGACGCATCGGCCGAGGATGGCATGATCGAGCTGGTGGTGGTCGGCGCGCATCTTTCGGGAATGCCGCTCAACGGCCAATTGAAGGAGGCCGGCGCCCGTTTCTGCAGATCGGCGCGAACGACGCCGTCCTACAAGCTCTATGAGCTTGCGGGCCAGACCCCGCCCAAGCCCGGACTCGTGCGGGTCGGCCCCGGCGGCGCGGCCATCGAGATCGAGGTCTGGCGCCTTGGCGCCGACGCCTTCGGCCGTTTCGTGGCCGCCATCCCGCCGCCGCTCGGCATCGGCACCATCGAACTCGACGACGGCACCTCGGCGAAGGGTTTCCTGGCCGAGACCGCCGGCCTGGCGGCGGCGACGGACATCTCGGCCTATGGCGGCTGGCGCAGCTACATCGCCAGGACGAACGAGATTCAACGCCGATTGGAGAGCGTTCCCTCCAACTGAGCGGCGGCCCGGTTCAGCGGCGACCTCGTCGGGTCAGGCTGCCACGCCAAACGCTTCGGCGTCCGCCTCTCAGGCCAACTCGAACCGCTCCACGGCGCGCATGATGCCGCGCAGCTCGGCAAGGCCTTTCAGCCTGCCGATCAGTGAATAACCGGGATTGATCCTGGTCTTGCCGATATCGTCGGCGAGCAGATGGCCATGGTCCGGCCGCATCGGGATGCGCCAGTCGGAGCGCCCTTCCTTGCGCCGCCGCGCCTCTTCCTTCATCAGCGCCAGGATGACCGCGGCCATGTCGGTCGAACCCTCCAGATGCTCGGCCTCGTAGAACGAGCCATCCGCCTCGCGGGTAACGTTGCGCAGATGCGCGAAATGGATCTTCGGTCCGAACTCCTCGATCATCGCGACGAGGTCGTTGTCGGCGCGCACACCGTAGGAGCCGGTGCAGAAGGTCAGCCCGTTCGACAGGCTGTCGACCGTTCCTGCGATGAAGCGGGCGTCATCGGCGGTGGAGACGACGCGTGGCAGGCCGTAGAGCGAGAAGGGCGGATCGTCGGGATGGATGCACATGCGTGCGCCGACTTCTTCGGCGGCCGGGATGATCTCCTTCAGGAACCAGGCGAGGTTGGCGCGCAGTTCGGTCGGGCCGATCACCGCGTAGTCGGCGAGCGCGTCGCGCATCGTCTCGCGATTATAGGTGCGTTCGGTGGCTGGCAGGCCGGCGATCAGGTTGCGTTCTATTCTGTCGATATCTTCGGAGCTTAGCGTCTTCAGCCGCGCTTGCGCTTCCTGGAGCCGCGCCGGGCTGTAGCTCGCCTCGGCATTCGGCCGCTTCAGCACGAAGACGTCGTAGGCGGCGAAGTCGAGCGCATCGAAACGCAAGGCGTAGCCCGTGGTCGGCAGCCGGTACATGAGATCGGTGCGCGTCCAGTCAACCACCGGCATAAAATTGTAGCAGATCGTCGAGATGCCGGCCTTGGCCAGCGCCCGGATCGTGTCCCTGTACCAGCCGGCGTAGCGCTCCCGTTCCGGCGTTCCGGTCTTGATCGAGTTGTGGACGGGGATGCTCTCCACCACTGACCAGGTCAGGCCCGCCGCCTCGATGAAGCGCTTGCGTTCAAGGATGGCGTCGAGCGGCCAGGCGCTGCCGTCATAGATGTTGTGCAGCGCCGTCACGATGCCCGTCGCCCCGGCCTGCTTGATGTGGTCAAGCGTGACCGGGTCGTTCGGGCCATACCAGCGCCAGCATTGTTCCATGACTTCCTCTCAAAGCATGCGTTTTGATCATGTCGGTTCTGAATGGCCGCCATGCATCAAAACAAAGACGTAAAGCCGCGCGGACCGATCCTATTTCAGCGCGGTTGCGATCGACCATATTGTCGGATGACAATGGCCGTCAAATCAGTGGATTTCGTCCCCTTGCGACGAACCACAGACTGGCACTTTCGTCCGTCATTGCAGGAGTTTTGTCCATGAACGATTTCGACGGCAAGGTCGCCCTGGTGACGGGAACAACCGGCATCGCCGAGGCAACCGCGCGCCGTCTTGCCGAGGGCGGCGCCGCGATCATCGCGCTCGGCATCGACCAGGCCGCCAATGCGATGCTGCAGGCCGAGCTCAACCGCGCGGGTGCGGCCGCGCTCGTGCTGGCCACGGACGTTGCGGTGCCCGACCAGGTCGAGAAGGCAATCGCCGAGGGCGTCGAAAAATTCGGCGGGCTGGACGTCATCGTCAATTCGGCGGCCGTGCATCCTTACGGCACGGCCACGACGACGGATTTCGAGACCTGGAATCGGGCAATGTCGGTCAATGTCGGGTCGATCTACCTCACCGCCCGTTTCGGCATCCCCGAAATGATCAAGCGCGGCGGCGGCGCCATCGTCAACGTTGCCTCGGTGCAAGGCAGTGCCTGCCAGGAGAATGTCGCCGCCTACGCCACCACCAAGGGCGCGATCCACACGCTAACGCGCTCGCTGGCGCTCGACTACGCCCGAAAAGGCATCCGCGTGAACTCCGTCAGCCCGGGGTCCGTCCGCACCCCGATCCTCGAACGCGCCGCCCGCGCCGACGATCCCGATGCGGATGTCGAGGCGGCCTTCAAACGCTTCGGCGAAGCGCATCCGCTCGGCCGCATCGGCGAGCCGGAAGAAGTGGCGGAGCTGATCGCGTTCCTGTGCTCGTCCAAGGCAAGCTTTTGCACCGGGGCGGACTACAGGATAGACGGCGGTCTTTTGGCGGGCATCGGGGTTCGATAAGCCTCAGTCGCAATGACGCGGTTGGGGAGGCGAACGCGCGCTCCCTTGCGGCGGCGCGCGTTAACCGTCTATCGTGCGCCCCAATGCCATCGGAACCTGTCCCCGCGGCGGATAGAGCGACGAGGCAGCTTTCAGGACGACGAAGCAACGCAGAGCCAATGGCCGACAAATCGCGAATCGGACTGACCGCCGTCGATACCGTTCCACTGCATGAGAAAGTCTATCTGGAGCTCGTTCGGGCCCTTATGTCGGGACAGTTGCAGCCCGGCCAGAAGCTGACCTCGCGCAAGCTCGCCAAGGAGCTCGGCACCAGCGACATGCCGGTGCGCAGCGCGTTCACCCGGCTGCAGGCGCTGCGGGCGCTGAGCCCGATGCCGAACGGCAGCGTCGAGGTGCCTCTGATATCCGCCGATCGGTTTGCGCAATTGACCGCGGTGCGCACCATCCTGGAGGGCACCGCGACCGAGCTCGCGACAAAACGCATCAACGGCAACAATCTGCGCGCGATCCGGCGCCACTGCGCCGAGCTCACTGAGGCCGCCCGCAATGGCGGAATCGAGAACTATCTGCGCAAGAACCACGACTTCAAATTCTCGATCTATCGCCATTGCGGCAACGAACAGATGATCTTCCTCATCGAGACGGTCTGGATGCAGGTTGGGCCTTTCCTGCGGAACCTGCATATTGGCTTCGAGGATGATCTCGCCGGCATTCTGGGCATCGACTACCATGAGGAGGTCGTGGCGGCGATCGAGGCCGGCGACGGCGAGCGGGCGCGTCGGGCGATCGTGCGCGACATCGACGAGGGCGCCAAGCACATCCTCGGCCAGGTGAAGTTTCCGGAGATGCGCCACTAGCCAACGCACGCCGAATCCGGCTTGGCTTTCGCTGGCTGTATCGCTATGTTGCGATCGCAGATCGCGAAAACGGACCTGAAATTGCCGCCCGATATCCCAGCTAGTAAATTGAAAAAATGAAGAAAAGCCATTCGGCGTCAGCCGATATGGCCTTCATAAACTCACAAGCTGAAAATTGGATATCGTAGCCTGGCAAGGGCTACAGCACCTAAAAAGGGGCTGGAAATTGAGCGATGCAATCACGGACGTTTTGAACTGGCTTGAAAGCAGGAAGGACATCCAGAGCCTGAGGGCGGCGGTGTGCGACCTGAACGGCATCATGCGCGGCAAGCGCATTCCGGTCGAGCAGGCGCGCAAGGCGCTCGAAGGCAAGCTGCGCATGCCCTATTCGGCCATCGGCCTCGACATCTGGGGGGAGGACATCGAAGGCAACGCCCAAGTGTTCTCGACCGGCGACGCCGACGGGCTTTGCCACTGGACCGGGCGCGGCATATTGCCGGTCAACTGGACGGCCCACCCGACCGCGCTTCTGCCGCTCTGGCTGGCCGACGACAGCGGCTCCCCCTATCTCGGCGATCCGCGCCGCGCGCTGGCCCGCATCCTCGACCGCTACGCGGCCCTTGGCCTGACGCCCGTTACCGCGACCGAGCTCGAATTCTACCTCGTCGATCCGACCTCGCAGCGGCCTGTCGGCCCCGTCTCGCCGGTCACCGGCAGGCGGCTCGATTCCGACGCGGCGCTCTCGATCGATGAGGTCGACGATTTCGAGGCCTTCATCCACGACATCTACGAAGCCTGCCGCATGCAGGACATTCCGGTCGACACCGCGATCGCCGAGAACGGCGTCGGCCAATTCGAGATCAATTTGAACCATGTGCCCGACGCCTTGCGCGCCGCCGACGACGCGGTGCTGTTCAAGCGCACCGTCAAGGGCATCGCCCGCAAGCATGGCTTCGCCGCCTGCTTCATGGCCAAGCCCTACGGCGAGCGCGCCGGCAACGGTTTTCATGTCCATTTCAGCGTGCTCGACAAGGACGGCCGCAACATTTTCGACGACGGCTCCGACCAGGGCTCCGACACCATGCGCCACGCTGTCGGCGGCCTGCTTGCCGCGATGGCGCAAAGCACCCTGGTGTTCGCTCCGCACTTCAACTCCTACCGCCGGCTGCGGCCGAGATCCTATGCGCCGACCGCCGTCGCCTGGGGTTACGAGAACCGCATGGTGGCGATCCGCATTCCGGGCGGCCCGTCGGCCGCGCGCCGCATCGAGCATCGCGTCTCCGGCGCCGATGCCAATCCCTATCTGGTGCTGGCGGCGATCCTTGGCGCGGCGTTGATCGGCATCGAGCGCCAGCTCTCGCCCGGCGAGCCAACCGGCGGCGAAGGCCAGGGGCTGACGCTCGCCAAGCTGCCGCCGGACTGGGCCTCGGCCATTGCCGCTTTCGAGGCCGGTCCCCGCGTGGCCGAGATCTTCCCGGACATGCTGCGCGACGCCTTTGTCGCCTGCAAGCGCCAGGAGCTGAACACTTTCGCGCTGAATGTCAGCGACTTCGAGATCGAGACTTATCTCGAGAGCGTTTGAGGCCGGCGAACCCGGCGCGTCAGGCGGATATGCAAACGCCCGCGCGAGGCGGGCGTTTTAATTTGGTTGCGGGGACCCGCAACCCCTTTTGTCATAACATCTACGGGCTGGTCATTTGGATCGGGTTTGGCGAGTTCGAGGATGCCGAACAGCTCGCCGCGTAGCTCGGCATGAACCTCGCCGCGCTTGTCGCCGGGAACGAGGACAATCTCTCCGATCAATGATCGCAATGCCCCTGCAGCTTGGCGACCGTCCTCGTGGTCGTCGAGCGTTTGCGTGAGTTGCTCGACGCGCTTGCGGTAGAGAGTGGCGATGTTGGGATGCAGGTCGGGCACGTCAGCGGGCGCCACCGCCAGACGCGCGGTGACATCCGCCTTCTGCCTTTCCAGGTCTTCCATTCTCGCTTTCATCGAAGGTTGGTAGAGGCCATCCTCGATCGCGGCCATGATACCGGCGATCGCGCGCTCGATCTTGTCGAGCGCCTTGCGGTCCTGTTCGCCTTGCGCGCGATGCTCCTGATTGAGGCGGTTGGTCTCCTGGGCGTAGGCTCTGATCGCTTCGGCCACGGCATCGGCCGAGACGAGCCTTTCCTTCAGGCCTGCGAGGACCCGCCGTTCGATCTTCTCGCGGGTGATGGTGCGGCCATTGTCGCAGATGCCCCGGCGCTGGTGATTGAGGCAGGCATAACGCTCGCGTGTGAACAGCCCGTAGCGTCCGCCACAGCAGCCGCAGATGAGCAGGCCGGATAGGAGGGAGACCGGCCGCTTCATAGTGTGCAGCTTCCTGGCCCGGGCCATGCGGGTGGCGATCGCCACCGCCTCGAACTGACTGGCGATCGATTTCTGTCTCTCCTTCACGGCCTGCCACAATTCGTCCTCAACGATCCTGAGATGCGGCACCTCGGCGCGGATCCATTTGGCTGGCGGGTTGGCCCTGGAGACTCGCTTGCCGGTGGCAGGATCCTTGACGAAGTGCAGGCGGTTCCAGACCAGCACACCGGTATAGAGCTCATTGTTGATGACGCCGGTCCCTCGGATGACATGCCCGCGCACGCTGGTATCTCCCCAGTGTCGGCCAAGCGGGCCTGGAACGCCTTCCTTGTTGAGGTCGACGGCGATCGCCTTCGGGCTCTTGCCGGCGGCGAACTCGCGGAAGATGCGGCGCACGATGGTCGCTTCCTCCGGCACGATCTCGCGTTCACCCCGGACGGGTTCGCCTTCGTCGAGCTTCTTCACCACCCGGTAGCCGTAGCACAGCCCGCCCCCGGCCTTACCCTTCTCCACCCTCCCCCGCAGGCCGCGATGGGTCTTAAGGGCAAGGTCCTTGAACAGGGCATTCATCGTGCCCTTGAGGCCAACATGCAGTTCGCTGATCTCGCCCTCGGCTAGAGTGACGATGGCAACGCTGGCGAACTTGAGATGCTTGAAGAGGGTGGCGACATCAGCCTGGTCGCGGCTGATGCGGTCGAGTGCCTCGGCCAGAACCACCTCGAAGCGGCCGCGCTGGGCATCGCGCACCAGTTGCTGGATACCCGGCCGCAGCACGGTGCTGGCGCCGGAGATCGCCGCATCCTCATACGATCCTGCCACACTCCAGCCCTCACGCGCCGCCTGCTCGCGGCAGAGCCTCAACTGGTCCTCGATGGAGGAATCCCGCTGGCTGTCGGAAGAATAGCGGGCATAGAGCGCGACACGGGTCATGGCGGTAGATCCTCTTTCTTGTTCCGAGGGGCTTTGCCATCCGGCTCCCTGACCTCTCCCTCCCGGTGGCCCGACCGATTGTCGTTAGCCACCTGCCCCGCCTCGAATGTCTGCCGCGCCAGTTGTCGGCCGATCAGGCGGGCGATGTCCAGCACCACTCGATCCAGCCTGGCAGCTGGCCCGTTTTCAGGGCGCCCCTCGCGGCCGAGAAGGTCGCCGTTGTCGTTCGCCGGAATCAGAGCCTGCGGCCCAGTCCTTGTTTCTTCTGGCATCGCGGTCGCTCCCAATGGTGGATCGACCCGCCATCAGAGTCCTCCAGACGGCGAAGGGAAGCACGAAGTTCATGTGGTAGGGCCGTGGCGTGCAATGGCTTGCGCCGTGCGCTTTCGGCGTTTCAGAAGACCGCTAAATCGCCACGGTACTCGGCCGCGCCTTCCTCTTTCAGCGCCGTGACCAGCTTGACCGCGGACTTCCAATGCCTCGCGACATCACTCCGCGTCCTTTCCCGGGTCCGGCTACCAGCCGGCAAATCTCCCGCGATCGCCTTTAGGTCACGCAGCACTGAAGCTATGTGCGGCCACGGGAAGTCGGTTGGGTCACCAATATCTCGATCAGCGCCGACGATCATTTCTAACTTGGCGATGACGCCGATGAGCGACGTAGCAGCAATGTCAGGGACAGAATCCTGAACATTAAGAGCTTCGGTCATCGCAAAGACCTCGGCTTCGCAAGCTATGAGATGATTAGAGGCTAAACCCGCAGCAGACACTGGTAGTTGCCACGGCGTCCGCTCGACCGCGGTCAATACCTGAATTCCGGTATTGGCGATCATTCGCGCCTCCATCCGCTGCTGAATTCGGCACAGCAGCAATGAGGCATACCGAGCTCGTTGCCACTCGCTCCATAGTCTCAAAGCGGAATCTGTGGCCTGGGGCTCTGGCCTCTCAAGCTCATCGCGTTGCTGGCCGATGACGAAAGGCAAAGTCGTGGTATTGTCGGAATCAACCATGATCCGAGCTCCAAACAGCTTGGGTTGTGGTCAGGCCGAGCGACGTGTTCGTGCACGTTGTTCGGCCGCAAAGCGCAACCACAATTTACGTACATACCGTACATTACGGACATAGTCATTGTCAAACACGCCCGATGCTATTGATAACAAAACTGAGCGCTTCGAACTGCGCCTTACGAGTGACTTGCTTGCCCGCGTTGACGAATGGCGCCGAAATCAGACCGATCTTCCCACCAGATCCGAGGCTTTCCGCCGACTTGTCGAAGCTGGTCTAGGCTCTAAGACGAGCGGCAAGCCCTAAATCGGCGGCCCATAAATCCGGAGGAATTGGCAGGCGCTCCGGTCTGATCGCCCGCTAGATAGATGCCATTGAACGGCGCTGATGCTTCGGAAGTGTTCTTGGGCGCATACCAACGCCTAGGAATGGAGCCGGAAACAGTCAAAGCGAACAGCAGTCATTCAGAATAGATCCGCGAGTAGCCGCTCGCGAGCGCGCCCTAAACAGCGCCGTAGCGAGCGAGCGGCCGGTTTGCGCCCCATTCCAGCCCCTGCAGTAAACTCTGTCGTCTCCCGAAAGCAGCCATTGCCTCACGATCCGCAGCGCCAACCGGGAATCCGTCGTGTTGCGCGGCTGGGGCGACCCTTCGCGCCGTTCGCACTGCGCCAAAAGTGAGGCGAGTGGTGTCTGTGGCAGATAGCTCTCGCCCCGAACTTCGACGTGATCCAAGGCATCGTCGATCTATCTCGGAGCTCAGCTCCGTAAGAGCCGCCGTGATATTCTACTGCAATCGCTCAGCCTTGGTGGTGCCCGGAATGGGGACGATCCTGCCTTCTGGGCCACAAGCCAAGCAAGGACCGGCTTGGCGATTTTCTGAAGCGGACGTCACGACTTTCGATGCAGCATAATGCGCTGGAGGGTCATCGAGATATGCGCGCGTCTGATGTTATGATGTCCGCCTGTCTCCGAGGACTATATTCATCAGGGCCGGACGGGCCGGCCGCACCCACTCGCGTATTCCTCTAACTGCGCAGCAGCGATGGGAAGCGCCATCAAGTGCAGCTCCCGAACTGTCGAACTCCTCAATGTACGTGCACAACCACGTACCGTCCGCCATAGGACTGATAAGAGGTGCTGCCACAGTGCCACAGTACGGTCCCATTGATCGAAGTCTTCACACACGCCGTCGGAGGCCGGGTCACGTAGACGGTCGAACGGCGGATCGTTCGGCGCGTGGTGCGCCTCGCAACCCCCGCGACGCTCCCGGGCGTGAGCGGACGACCGACTCGCGCCTGCGCATCGCTGACCAAAGGAGCGAAGGGCGTGACGGTCTCGACGAGCCCTGCAAACATCAAGGCAACGGCAATCCCGGCAGCGCCGGTGAATCTCAAGCTAGGTCTTGGCATTTCGCATCCTCCGAAAAGCTCACCACTCCGTGCGTTCAGCACAAGACCGCGAGCTACGGTCTTATCATCAAGAAATCGGTCCCACTACAGCAACAGTCCGACCAGTTGTTTGAGCAACTGGTCAAGAGGCATTATGGTCAGCGCTAAAGGCGTGAGGGGTAACAGAAATGCAACTCCCAACTGCAGAATTGCGTCTTTGGTGATTGGCACCGAACGCATACCCTTCACCACCTCGAAACTGTTCCCAAGATCTGCAAGTGACTGTATATCGGCGCTCCCCAACAAAGGCTCATCGGATCGCGCGCCGCCACGCAACCATTTTCTGTCGAATTCGCTTACATATAGCCGCGCGAGCGTTGCATATTCGCTGAGGCCAGTCCGTTTGGCAGCAGCCAACTGATTCAAAAATGTGAGAAGCGGGCCAAAGATCACGCAGACAAGAAAGCCGCCGACTATAGCAATCTCCAGCTTGAAATCGAGCAGCGAATCTGCGGAGAAGAAGATGTGATCAGCTATCTGTCCCGACAGCAGTGCTCCATGCGCCACCACTAGTAAAGTGAACGCATAAACGGTATTCGACAAGAAGCCCAGGCCACCGACACGATCAGGGTGAGTCGGAATAAGGTCCAGATGGATATCGGAGACTTGCCAAAGAAATCGTCCCCAGATGAACAGACGGAAGTACCACCGGATCAACAGGAATTGAAAGATCGGAAGACTAATATAGCGATACCAGTAGCCCGCTACGAATAGGCGAGAGCTCCCGTCTGTCGGAACCGCATACCAAGTCGGGGCATTGAGTGTCGTGTATCGGTGCCAAACAAAGAAGACTCCGAAGCCGTAAACCAGCACCAAGAGCAGACATTCTGCGAGAACCGAATTGCGCAGGCGAAATGCCGAAGAAATCGCCCCGAAGAATCGCGGAAGGTCAAGTTCCTGAATGAGGTTGCGATCCACAAACGTCCGCCCAATGCCAACCAGCCGCTGATGGACCACAAGCTCCGCCAGGACGAGAAGGGGGATGGCGACGAGAAAACGTACGTGAACCGCAAGGTCTTTCCAGAACGGCACCGCAACAGCTGATCCGACTAGATTGCCCTCCAGCGCCGTCAGCAGCAGGAGTGGGAGCCACGATCCAAGCGACAGAAACAGGACGCGGCGGCGGAGGAGACCAAGTCCGCCGTCAGACAAGTGCGCGCGCCACAGAAGTTGGAAAAGCGGGCCGCCGAGAACCAGAGAGAAATCTTGTTTATCATGGATGATTGTGGCGCCACCGGCATACTGGTGCAACTTTGGCCGTTCATCGCTGTCGCTCATGCCTACCATTTGCCCTGTTGTACCGGCCCGAGCTTGAGGCATTGATCTAGTCCTTCCGTCGCTAGCTTACTTAAATTCGACTAAATCAGAGTTAGGCTCTGGCCGGAGTTTCCCTTGCCAAACCGCCGTAATATTGGCAGTGCAGCTCGTGCTGATCCGCGCCCTGTGTCTGTCGCAGGTACCATTCAATCGCCAATGGCTCTCCACGGAGTCGGGCCGCGGAACTAACTGGGGGCCGTCAACGCGCCGGGTTTGACGTTAGCTCGCAACCTGCTTCATCTTGAGTAGTTGCTGCGCGGCGGCCGCGTTGTCGCCGCCACCTGCCACATGCACGGTGGGAACGGCGAGCTTAATGCCGTTCTCGTCGAATGCCTTCTTGATCATCATGAACGCTCGCCGCTTGATGCCGAACTGACCTCCCGGCTTGGTCATCAGCTTCATCCTGAGGTCGATCCCGGAGTCGCCAAAGCTGTCGACCCCTTGCATTTTGAGCGGCTCGATCGTATCGGCGGCGAACTCGGGATCCGCAGCCAGCTCCTGACCGATCTTCTTGATGAGCCTGCGGGCGAGGTCGACGTCAGAATCATAGGTGATGCTGAGAGCCATTTTGTCCATCACCCAGTCACGGCTCATGTTCTGGATGGCGCCGAGCTCTCCGAACGGCACGGTGTAAACTGGGCCGCGGTGATGCCTCAGCCTGACTGACCGCAGGCTGAACGATTCGACAGTGCCCTTGTAGCTGCCGCTCTGGATGTACTCGCCGACACGGAAGGCATCGTCCAGCATGTAAAAAACGCCGCTCAGCACGTCCTTGACAAGTGTCTGCGAACCAAAGCCGATGGCCACGCCAAAAATGCCCGCGCCGGCGATCAAAGGTGCGATCTGAACGCCGAGTCCGGAAAGGATTGTCAGCAAGACGACGGTCGCGATGAAGACGGCGAGCACGTTGCGGAATATCGGCAGCAGCGTACGCAGCCGGCCGCTGCGGGCAAGCTCGTCGGCAGAGGATCCTTCCTTTGGTGGGAGCTCCATCCGATAAGCGATCAACGCTTTCGCCAGCTGCCAAAGAAGATCCGCAACCAGGAGGACGATGATGCTGTTGAGCAGGCCCGAAATCACGAGCGCGCCGGCTTCACTGCCGGCAAGGGCTGCAGCCCTTATGCGCCAGATATAGGCGAGCCATGCGACCGCAGCGCCAATAACCGCTGCCCTGGCACCCCTGACGATCAGCACGTTCAGCATGATGCCGAGGGCGCCACTGCGCTGCGCTCTGCCGGCGAAGGCCTGTGCGACGTTGCCAACCCCTCGCACCGCCGCTGGCAACAGCAGCGCATAGAGGCCGAGCCATAGCACGCCGAGCAGTCCTGCCACCCAGGCCAGCCAAAGCGCGATCAGATAGATCGTCAGCAGCGATTGCCTGACAGCGGAAGCTGTCCCGCCCGGCCGCCGCCAGACGATTCCGATGGCGACGGCCAGCATGCCCAGGCCGCAAGACAGGGCAACCACCCGCGCAACGTCGATTGAGAAACCGATGCTGGGCATGAGGCTGACCACGGCCCAGCCAAACAGCAGAAAGCCGGCGATGAGACTCACGCGCCGAAGCCAGAAACGCTGCGCAGTCCCGCTTGCGACAGGGATTGTCGTCTGCGTCTCACCCGACGTTCTGCTGTCCGCACCGGCAAGCCCAAACAGCAACCTGGCACTTGCGCGAACGACACGAACGGCGATGAAGGCGAGCAGCAAGGTCAGCACGACGCGGCGCAGCAAAGGCGGCCATTCGAACGCGAGGAAGGAGCCGATGCCGGCCATAGTAAATGTCAGCAAGGCAGCGACCTTGGAAAGGGCCGCTTGTCCTGGATCAACTTTTCGATCTGAACCGCCCAGCGCCAAAGCCCGGCGGACCAGCCACTCGGCGCCAAAGCCTACGGTAATCAGCACTGCCAGGATCAGGATCACCAGGCCGGGCCTGCCTGAGTTCACGTCGCGCGAGACTACGCCGGCGGCGTTAGCTAGCTCCTGCGGGATGCGAGGAATGGCGTCGGTGAGCGCGACGAGACGCGCGCGAACGGCTTCCTGCCAGCTCGATATCGCGTCGATCGGCGAAGAGGCAGGGGGGGCCTCGGCGGCTGGCGGTATCTTTCCTTCGAGCCATACCTTGACCTCCGGGTCGCCCAGCAGCTGAAGGAACTGCCTCGCCTTCTCGGGCGGCAGGTCGACCGCATGCTGCTGGGCCTGAGCCCAGGAAGTTCCAAGGAGCACCCAAAAGAAAATCGGAACGACGGCCGACAGCAAAACACCAATTCGAGTGTACAGCCCATTGCTCATCGGGCACTCCGGCAATTTTCGGTTGACAGGTGCAGTCCCCATTCCATCGCTTTGTTTCAACAAAGAACTGCTCCCCGGTTAGCCGCTAACGAGACCGGCACTTCGGCGGCCGAACCGCCTCATTCGGCAGGTCGAGCACCCACGAGCAAACGATCACTGGCGATCAACGACAATCGTTCGCCGCATTCCTTCTCTGGATGAGCTAGCAGCAAATTACTGATCTGACTTGTAAATGGGATATTGTACGTAAGGACAATTGCGCAGGCAGGTGGCTAAGAGATTGCAATTGGCCTTATCGTGGCTGTTTCGACAATCGCCATTGCGGTCACGCGTCCCGCCCGACGGGCTTGACCGTACGATTGGCCACCAACATCTCATGCGCGGGTCCGAGGCGATGAGTAAAGAGAAATAAAAGTGCGCTCTAACTCGCTGCATCTACAGATCAACGGGGCTATATTAGCTCTGTTCCTGCTTGTGCTGGATGGATGCGCAACGGGACCCGAAGGCGTTCTGGCGCCCATCCCCGCGAACCTAGTTTCGCCTTCAGCCTCCGATGTCACGATGTTGGTGGCGACCAGCCGCAAGCCTTCCGGCGACCCGGCGACGTTGTTCACCGGCGAGCGCAGTCCGGCACTGTCCTTGACCGACCTGACGATCTCAATCCCGCCGAACCGCAAGCCCGGCACGGTCGAATGGCCGAAAAAGCTGCCGCCCGATCCCCGGAAGGACTTTGCCGTCCTTGCTGCGAAAAACCTGTCGATTCCGGAAGCTCACAAATGGCTGCATGCTCACAATTCGAATGGCCGCGTTCTGGTCTTCGTGCATGGCTTCAACAACCGGTATGAGGACTCGGTCTTTCGCTTCGCGCAGTTCATCCATGACTCGCGGGCGAAGGTCGTGCCGATCCTCTTTACATGGCCGTCGCGCGCCAGTGTGCTCGGCTACAACTACGACAAGGAGAGCACCAATTTCTCGCGCACCGCATTCGAGCGGACGTTGAAGGCCTTGGCCGATGACCGCGACGTGACGGACGTCACCGTCATGGCACACTCGATGGGCACCTGGCTCGCGATGGAATCGTTGAGGCAGATGGCGCTTGAGGATGGGCGGGTTTCGCCCAAGATCAGGAATGTCATCCTGGCATCTCCCGATCTCGATGTGGATGTCTTTGGTCGGCAGTGGACCGAGCTTGGACCCAAAAAGCCGAAGTTCACCATCACCGTCTCGCGGGACGATCGGGCACTTGCCGTTTCGCGTCTGGTTGCTGGCAATGTCGACAGAGTGGGGCAGGTCGATCCCTCAAAGGAGCCTTACAAATCGAAGTTGCAGGCAGCCGGTATAACGGTTCTCGATTTGACCGACGTGCAGACAGAAGATCGCTTGAACCATAGCAAGTTTGCGGAAAGTCCTGAAATTGTCCAACTGCTCGGGGCACAGCTGGCTTCCGGCCAAACCCTGACGGACTCGAGGGCAAGCCTTGGCGACCAACTGGGCTTGGTCGTTGCCGGCACGGTAGACACGATCGGCAGCGCCGCGGCAACAACGGTCAGCGCGCCAATTGCGACAGTCGAGGGGAAAACGAGCAAACCGCCGCCTGACGACCTGGAGACGATACTGAAGGGAGATGCGACGACGAACTGACTCGTGCTCCAACTCACTGGCAAAACTCTCAGAACCTGCTGGGACGGCTTGCTGTCCCGCCGGCAACCGTCCGGGAACTGCAAAAGGTCGAAATCGGTGCTGCTCAGGGGGGCCTTAGGGCCGCGCCCAGATGATGGCGGCGACTTTTCCCATCGACGCAGCCATCTGGACGGCTGGCGGCTTTTTAGTAGGCCAGCACGAAATCAGTGTGCGCCGCTCGCGGTGATGATCCCGAGACTGACCAATCCGCTGACCACCAGTTGGACAGCAACCGCGGTCAGGAGAATGCCGAAGACGACTTCCGAGACGATCATACTGGCCGGCTTCATTCGCTTCGCCAGCACGTCGGTGTTGGTGAACACCAGATAGTCAAATGCTGCCACGAGCAGGATAAGCGCGGTGACGAGCGCTGCGCTGGCAACCGAGACGACTTCGCCGGAGGCAATGATGATCACAGTGATGCCGACGGGGTTGAGCAAGTAGGGAATAGCAAGAGGAAAAATCGCGATTTTTCCCGGGTCCTCCGTCAGGCTCAGATCCTCCCCGTGTTTTTCGGTCGGTCCGGACGCCATCTTGATTGCGAGCAGCGCCAGGATGATGCCACCGGCGACCGCAACCGCACCGCCCGTGATATGCAGCAGTCGCATCAGCAGAGCGCCGGTGGCAAAAAGGATCAGAGCCGTGACGAGAGCCGTCAAAACCATCTGTCGGCCTATCTTGACCTTGGTTTCGGCGTCGAATTTTTGGGTCTTTTCCAGAAAAGGCACCAGGGCGATCTTCGGCCCCATGCCAATCAGTAGGAGCAGGAGAAGTTTCGTCGCGAGAGCGGCATCAATGACTGCGAAATCCATCGGAAGGTCCCTCGATCTCAGCGACATGGTCGAATTGGGGGGCAGTTGACGCACGCACCAAGCTGGCCATTGGTGGCTTGGTGGTATCCTTTCCGCGCTAGCTTAGGCGTCCCCAGGTGTGTCCCTCCGTCCGTAGCGGAAGCCGGCCCCGACGGCTATCAGGGCCTTCACCGCTCCCAAAACGCTACTGCTCGGGAATCCAAAGCGATATTGTCCTTGGGGTCAGATCCCCCGAAATTGTCTCAAGTGTTTCAAGTCGCGACGTATGTGCGGGTTACAGACACGGCAACCCGCTCTTCATTTTTGGCGCTCGATCAATGCTTGAGGCATTTGCGTCCGACTGCCATTGCCTTGAAAGTCCCCTTCAGGTCGACGACGAAGGCTCCTTTAGTTTTCGGAAACACGATCATTTTGTATTTCTTCGCCACGTCGCGCTTAAACTTCGGGTCATCGGTCAAGATATAGCCGCCAGAATAACCGCCCTTGAGTTCGCCGCTCGAGCTAGTGGCCACACCTTTGTAGAGGTGGCCATCCAATGAGACGAAGATGTCCGACTTCGTCCCGTTCTGGAGGCCGATATCCACCTTCGTGAACACCCCAAGATACCCGACATCCTGATTTGCGGTAACGCCCATTTGTACCGCACTCGGTCCATCTTGGCGCACGAGCAAGCAATCTCCACGGGTTTGATTTGCATAGATCGTCCAGCCCTCGACATCATCCCCATATCGGACAAGCACATCGCTGGCTTTGGGAAGGGGATTTTCTGTTTGTGCGTAGGCTGCTGTTGCAAAAGAAAGTGCTACTGACATTCCCACGATAAGTGGCACGGACATTCGCATAGTTTTCCCCTCATATTTGTTTGGATTGTTCGCAGGCGGGTGTGTGCCGCGCCGTGAGTACCTGTCGCGGCCGGTGAAGTTTACGAATCAACGCTAAGGCCCTCTCCGAAATTGGGGCGAAACTGGGTGCCTCAACATGCTCGACCGCCGGAAGTTGAGGCCAGTCACGTGCTCTTGCAATTGTCCTCGGGGCCAATAGAAAAGTCGAAGCGCGCGGTTAAAATCAAGGCAGACGAGCTTGCGTTGCGACACGGGGCACGTAACGTGCCATTCAATCGCACCGAGATGGCGCGGCTTCGTGCTGGACGCTACAGGCCGGCACAGGGGATGGATCCATGCGGATAGTTACGAGTTCGTGTATCGCAATCGCGATCCTCGTATCTTTGAGGCCCGCATATGCACAAGAGGGGACGCAGGATCTCGCCAAGAAGCTCTCGAACCCCATTGCGTCGCTGATCAGCGTGCCGTTCCAGTTCAACTATGACAGCGGCTACGGTCCGAACGATGGACAAAAGGCCTATGTCAATGTCCAGCCGGTCATCCCGTTTTCGCTGAATGACGACTGGAACCTGATATCGCGCACCATCCTGCCGATCGCATGGCAGAGCGACATAGCAGCTGATTCCGGCAACCAGTTCGGCCTAGGCGATATCACGCAAAGCCTGTTCTTTTCTCCCAAGCAGCCCACGGCTGGTGGTATTATATGGGGGGTGGGACCTGTCTTTCTGGTTCCGACGGCGACCGATTCAATGCTCGGCTCCGGAAAGTGGGGCGCGGGACCGACCGGCGTCGTGCTCAAGCAATCCAACGGGTGGACGGTCGGCATGCTGGCCAACCACATCTGGTCGTTCGCGGGCGACGGTGACCGGGCGAATATTAGCTCCACATTCTTGCAGCCTTTCGTCGCCTACACCACCGCCGATGCCTGGACGTTCACGCTGAACACCGAAAGCAGCTATAACTGGGGAGCCGGGGGGTGGTCGGTGCCGGTGAACTTCACGGTTTCGAAGATCGTCAAGCTCGACAAGCTTCCAGTCAGCCTCACCATTGGCGCCCGCTATTGGGCGGACAGCCCCAAAGGCGGACCTGAGGGCTGGGGATTCAGGACCGGGATCACATTCCTCTTTCCAAAATGACCGACTGTCGAAACAGCCACGATAAAGCCAATTGCTATCCCTTCGCCACGTTTTGAAGTCACCTGCGCAATTGTCCTTAAGGACAATATCCCATTTCTAGGTCAGATCACGTAATTTGCTGCTAACTCATCCAGAGGGGGATGCAGCGAACGATTGCCATTGATCGCCAGTGATCCGTTTGCTCCCACCGTGGCCGCGAGCAAAAGGTCCAGCCGGCCCGATACCTGAAGCGGCCTGCTGCGAGCCTGTTCTAAAACGTTGAATGACCACCACGTGGTGCAGATAATAGTCTGTTCAGGAGTATCGCTTGCCGACCCTGGTTTATGTCGTCGATGACGATCAGTCCTTCAGGACGGCTACCAGCCGCTTGCTACGGGCGACAGGTTACGAAGTGGTCGAGTACGCCTCAACTCAACAATTGCTGGAGCAACTACCGCAGGCGGCGGGGCCAACCTGCATCTTGCTCGACGTTCAATTTCCTGGACCAAGTGGTCCCGAGCTGCAGGACCGTCTGGCTGAGATCGGCTCCGTCGTGCCGATCGTCTTCCTCACCGGACACGGCGATATTCCGACAAGCGTCCGTGCGATAAAGGCCGGAGCGGATGATTTTTTGACGAAACCCGTGCCGAAAGAAACGCTGTTGGAGGTAATTGATCGTGCTGTCGCCCATCACATGACAAGGCGCGAGCAGCAGGACAGGCTCGACGATTTGCGTGCGCGGATCGCCCAGTTGACCCCGCGCGAAAAAGAAGTGTTTGCGCTCGTTGTCCGAGGAAAGATGAACAAGCAAATCGCGTTCGAGTTGGGCGCGACAGAACGAACGATCAAGGCTCATCGCCACAAGGTCATGGAGAAAACACGCGTTCAAACGGTGGCTGAGCTCGTCTCAATCGCCGAACGTTTGGGCATGGTAGCAGCGCCGACCAGTGGCAAGAGGCGGGACTAGTACCCTTACGATCAGCAGGCAGTCTCCAAACGCGCTGGCTTGGACAAGGCATCGGTCTTGCCGCACATGTCCTCAGGAACAATTTCGACATTTTATTGTTATCGATATGATCGCTCCTGCCAGTAGCGGCGATGTTGAGCCCGCGCCCTGACGTTGACCAAGGTTGTATGCAATCCCGAGTCGCTGCCGTCGTGACCCGCCCAGACGGCTGATGGAATCACATTTCGCCATCAATTTTTCGCATGACAGTTGCAGACAGTTGCAGACAGTTGCAGATGAAGATGGAGTGGTTCCCGAACTCGAAGGGTTCTAAATCTTGCATACAAACAAGATCGTATTTGTCGTCGATGACGATCTAAACATGCTCAAAGGGCTCGAGCGCCTGTTGAGTGCCCATGGCTTCGACGTGCAAATGTTCCAATCGGCCGAGGATTTCCAGGCCCGGGCCAGGCCTGACGACGCTGTTGCCCTTGTGCTGGACGTCGGCTTGACTGGAAAGTCGGGAATCGACCTCGGTCGGGAGCTCGTCGCTTCCGAGATATTCCTGCCTGTCATTTTCATTACGGCAGACGACAGCGAAGCAACTCGTAAGGCCACAATGGAGCTCGGATGCATTGCGTCTCTAACAAAGCCTTTTTCTGCAAAGTCACTGATCGATGCAGTTGAACGGGCATCATCCTGGCGAAATCCGCTGAGCTGATCGGGTCCTTGCGACGGTCCACGACCTATCGAGATCCGCGGCGCACAGTTGGGCGCGCACGACCGGTGTGGCCCGCGCATGCGGCGCATTCGATACGTCAACTGGGTATCGCGCGGTTATCGTGCGTTGGCCATACAAGCGTTGCACTCGACGTTCGGCCGCATGACTATTCGCCTTTTCAGTGATATCATCAGTCCGCCTTCCGTGATGCACCGATCGGATAGCCATGGTCCTCTAGGAGAATGCCAGTCGCTCCGATCGACAGGTCGCGAACTGAAGCTGCAAGCGGTCAAGGAAGGCAGGCTAGCGCATGTCTTCAGGACGTTGTAACTTAATAACAAAATATAATAACCAAAGCAGGTTGCAGGGGCACCGGATGTCATCCGGCTGATGCAAAAAAGATAGTCGTGACAACATCAAGACTCCTATGATGCGTGGAGGGTCGTGTCATCGATGTCGAAGAGTGCTACCGGGCAATCAACCTCGGACCCACGCCAGGATTTTCCTGTCATAGTCGCGGCATTGCCGGCAACTGCTCGGCAGAACCGCATTGCGAAGGGCGTCCTCACTTTCATGGCGATCGTGATCCTGATTGTGCTGCCTTTCGCCCATTTGAAACTTTACGAAGTCTCGGCGTTCATTCCCGTTCTTCAAACGGTCATGTGTTTTGCGGATCTCATAACGGCCGGTTTGCTTTTTGCTCAATTCTCGATCCAACCGATGCGGGCCCTGCTTGCACTTGCGAGCGGCTATATATTCAGCGGGATGTTTGCCTTTCTGCAGACATTCGCGTTCCCAGGGGCTTACGCTCCGAATGGCCTTGTCGGTGACGGATCAAACAGCGCAGCGTGGCTGTTCTTGTTTTGGCACAGCGGCTTTTCGACGGCAGTGGTGGCGTATGCCCTGACCAAGGACGCGGACGAATCCGCGACCCTGCCCGACAGGTCGGTCGGAATTGCCATAAGCACCACAATCGTTTGCGTGATGATGATTATCGTTGGGCTGACGTGGGTCGTGACCGCCAGGGTAAGTTATCTGCCGGATTTCTATGTGACGCCGACCCAACAAGCTCCACTTGCCAGAGCCGCAAATTTTTTATTGGGGATATTAAGCGTCGGAGCGGCATCGTTGCTGTTCGTTCGGCGGCGTACGGTGCTCGATGTTTGGCTGATAGTGACGGTTCTCGCGACCTTAGCAGACCATACAGTGGCAATTATTCTAGCTGCTCCAAGATTTACCGCTGGTTGGTACATGGCTCGTGGTTTTGCGCTTGTCGCCAGTTGCACAACACTGTTGCTGCTGCTCACTGAAACGACGTTTCTTTACGCTCGCCTTGCCAATGTCATTGTCTTGTTGCGGCGCGAGCGGGAAGGCAGGTTGATGCATACCGAAGCGGTGGTGGCTGCGATCGCTCATGAAGTCCGGCAGCCACTGGCAAGCATCACGAACAACAGTGCTGCTGCACAGACGCTTCTGATGCGCTTCCCATCCAACCCCGCAACCGACCAAATAAAGGAAATTCTTGTCGACGTGGAACGTGACGGCTTTCGTGCCAATGAAGTGTTCGCGAACCTCCGCGCTTTGTTCAGCGACAAGCAGCGCAAGCGGTATCCCATTGACGCCAACGAGCTTGCACGGGAAGCGCTCCACGTGCTGCGCAGAGAACTCAAGGACAATGCTATTTCGACAAACCTGCAACTGAGCCCGGATCTGCCGCTTGTCGCGGGCCATGGCGGTCAATTGCGCGAGGTAATCCTCAACATCATTCAAAATGCGATCGACGCAATGGCGACCGTTGCCGATGGAGAACGGTTCCTTCGGCTCGAAACGCATGCGCATGGCGCCGCGAAAGTGGCTATTTCCGTCGAGGATTCAGGACCAGGGATCGATCAGGAAGAAATCGCCAGGATCTTTGATCCCTTTGTTACTACAAAGGCAAGCGGGATCGGGCTTGGTCTCGCTGTTTGCAAAAAAATCGTCGAGCAACACGGCGGCCACCTCTTGGCCTCATCTGAACGGGGCCGTGGAGCGCGATTTGAAGTTGTTCTTCCGACTCTGCCAGCCTGAACATGGCCAGTGCTATTGTCCCCGGGGACAATGGCCCTAGGGACAATAGTCCCGCGCTTCGCGCCGTCGCATTTTCCTGTCATTCACCGGCGTGAGTGTGTTCAACAGGTAGAGAGGCGACATGAGCACAATCATCGACATGATCGCTCGCGGATGGGAGAACTTTCTTGCTCGTCCGACAGGAAGCATGAATTTCCGATTCATCATTCAGCCGACGATTGCGACGATTATTGCCGTGCGGGCCGGCATTAAAGACGCTCGTGAGGGTCGGCCAGCATACCTGTGGGCAGCACTTACCAACCCGGAGTATCGTCTGGAGATGCTGCACGGCGGATGGAAGGACATGCGTATGCCCTTCCTTGTCGCTGCCACGCTCGACGCGATCTATCAGATCATTACTCACCAATTCATCTATCCCCTCGAATTGCTTCTCACCGCAACTCTGCTGGCGCTCGTGCCCTATTTTGTCCTGCGTGGCCCGGTGAACCGGGTTGCACGACGATTTATCGGCCGCATCACCTTACCGGGGCAATCAAGCAAAGACAGTGCGGGCTAGATCAACAGGCCAAGTCCCACCCCACCACCGCAACCTAGGAGCATCCCTATGACAAGTAAGACAAGTGAAGTCGTATTAGAACAGTTGAAGAAGCAAGACTGGGCACAGCCAGTGTTCATGACGATCCCGAAGGGAGGAACGTTCCCGGAAATCGTGGAGGAGGGTCGTTATGGGCCGATTTTCCCCAAGACGGCCTGCTGCTATGGGTTTTCGATTTTTGCAAAGGTCAAGCCCGGAAAGGAGGAGGCCTTCTACGAGCACGCTCAAAACGTTCAAAAACAGTTCGACGAAAATCCCACGATGATCGAGGCCTTCGAGCCACTGAAGCTGCATTACCTGCGCTGGGTGCTCATCCCGTGGAAAAACGAGATGTTCTTCATGTACCAGGCCGTCTTCGATACCGATTTCGACAAATACATTGAAGACATCATGCCGGTCTTCGCGAGCGGTTTAGAAGTCAGTTTCGTCAATCTGGAAGGATGGCCGGAAGACTGGCGGACCAATATACCGGCCCAGAACAAATTCTTCCGCGAGCATCACTGCCCGGCCTTTATGGAATACGCTTCATATCCGTTTGTGTCTGCTGACGAGGTCAGGAAAGCCCTCAAGCTCAAGGCCGCATTCTCAACCGTGCTCGATCAGATGCAGTAAGCCACTCAAATGCAGTAAGCTACGGTGGCGCCATGCTTGAACTTGACGACATCCAACATATCGTGTTGACGCGGGTCCCCTCTCTCACCGGGCGATACGAATTTCTTTCGTTTCGCCATGCGGCAGCGGGACGCGAGTGGCTAAAGGCGCTCAGTGACACAGTTCGTTCGACGGCGGCCGTTCGGGCCTCGAACGATAAGGACAGACGGTGGGTGACGGTGGCCTTCACTTGTAACGGCCTCCGCACCTTGGGTGTGGACGAAGCTTCCCTCGGCACTTTTCCCGCCGAGTTTGTACAGGGCATGGCAGCACGCGCAGCAACGCTGGGGGACAAGGGTGCAAACCACCCTGACAACTGGATCGACAAGACAAACAGTCCAGACCTTCACGCCATCGCCATTCTATTTGCGCGCGATGCCGCCGAGCGGCAGCGGTGCCAGACGGAACATGAAAAACTAATCGCCCAAATCGAAGGCGCGGAGGTGCTTTCCGCACTGGACGTGGAGGCGCTGCCATTTGACTATCCACGCGATCACTTTGGCTATCGCGACCGCATCTCACAGCCCGTCATCGAGGGCAGTGACGAGGTGCCAACCCCGGGCTCTGGCGGGCCCTTTAAGCCGGGTGAATTCATCCTTGGATATCCGGACGATGACGGGGTTCAACATCCGCTGCCACAGCCAGAAATACTGTCGCGCCACGGCAGTTTCATCGCCTATCGTCGTCTTGAGGAGCACGTCGGAAGATTCCGCGATTTCCTGCGCGAACACGGCGAAACGCCCGAAGGGCAGGAGCTCGTTGCCGCCAAACTCATGGGGCGCTGGCGCAGTGGTGCGCCGCTCATACTTGCTCCCGAGAAAGACGATTCTGCTCTGGCAGCCGATCCGCAGCGGAACAATGATTTCAACTACAAGCGAGAGGACCCGCTCGGATACGCTATGCCGTTGGGTGCGCATATCCGCCGTATGAATCCTCGTGACACGGCGCCGGGCATGAACCACCGTCGCATGATTCGCAGAGGTTCCACATACGGTCCATTGCTGCCGGAAGGCGCACCGGACGATGGCATGGAGCGCGGCCTGGCAGCATTAGTCATTTGCGCAAGTCTCATTCGGCAGTTTGAATTTGCGCAGAACGTCTGGATAAACGACCGCAATTTCCACGAACTCGGTAACGAACGAGATCCGATCATCGGCAATCAGGATGGAACGCTCGAATTTAAGATCCCGAAACGTCCTATTCGAAAGAAAATCACGGGATTGCCTGCGTTTACCACCGTGCGCGGCGGAGCGTACTTCTTTCTTCCCGGAATCAGAGCGCTGAAGTGGTTGGCGACCAACGGAACACCACAAGTCGATGAGACGATCGGTTGAGGGAGTGCTGACATGTCAGATCATGGTTCTAGTCCGCGTGCCGTAGCTGATCCCGTAATTGATATCACCGACCTGTTCGCCTTCCCCAGCCCAGAACGCCCGAATCACCTTATTCTGGTCATGAACACGTTTCCGTATTGCGGGCCCTCAGCGCTCTTCTCCGACGCAATCGACTACCGGATTCGCTTGCGCCCGCTCACCATCGCCTCAACTGGGGCAAAAGCAGCATTCGCGGTTGGTGAAGAGGAAACCTCATTCAGTTGCACGTTCTCGGCTGCGCAGAAAATTGAGGGAAGTCATCAGTTCGTACAGGAGGGCGTGTGCCGGACGGCGCATGGCGAGACTATTACGTTCCGAGTCAACGACGGGCATGGTTCCCAATCAGGAGGACTGCGCGTTTTTGCGGGTATGAGATTGGACCCGTTCTTCTTGAACGGCGAGGGGATCCTGGCGACGGTGCTGACCCAGAAGCTCGCGTTCCCCGGAAATGGTAACAACACGGCGCACGGATACAACGTTCTCAGTATTGTCATCGAAGTCAACGTCTCCGACCTCTTCAAGTCGGGCGATGGGTTGCTCTTTGCCGTTGCTGCTGAGACGATGACCATCGGCTCCGTTCGATCGCGTCTGGAAAGAGCCGGACGCTCCGAGATAAAGCCGCTGGTTCTGCTCTTGAAAAATCTTGATCCTGTTAATCGCGATCTCGAGCTTCGGGAATTGTACAACCTCGAAGACCCGTTCCAATTGGGGCCGCACTATGTGGGTGCGTATCGTGCTCGGATGAACGCTAATCTTCCGTTTTTTGATGGCCTTGATGGCAAGACCGACTGGCCTTTGGATCAAGGCGGGACCCATCCGCTGACCGAATTGTTGCTGGCCGATTTCCTCGTGGTCGATGTTTCGAAGCCGTTCACAGAGGATGGCTGGTTCGAGATTGAGCGCGCGATGTTGAAGGGGGAACCCCATCGGACCTGCGGCGGCAGGTGGCTCAACCATGATGTGATCGATTCCATTTTCAATCTTCTCGTCAATGCGGGTAACGGCCCCTTAATCAGCGATGGGGTTGATCAGGCGACCCAACCCTCCTCGCGGGCATTTCCATTTCTGTCCCCTCCAAACCCCAGCCCTCCGTCGACGCTTCCGAACCTTTCTGCGACGATTGCGGCTTCGGCCACGCGCGACTGACGCTCCAAAGAGGATGATGCCATGTTCGGATCGAGCGATGTATCTGCCGCCAGGGAGCCGCGAACCACGGATGGCACAATCGCATTACTGAACCTGCAGTCCCAGATCGATGTATACGAACGATCGGCAGTTCATGGGCAAGGAGCGTTTGTTGAGCTTCTTATGCTGCGGGCCCATCTGCTGGGACGCATCAAAGATGCAGAGTGGGCCAATGAATTAGCAGAAGCGGGCGTCCGCCAGGCTGATGCTGATGGTGCAGCGTTTGTCACGCGAGCCAGGGTGCGTGCCACCTTTCACCGATTCACAGAGGCGCTGCGCGACCTTGATGAAGCCGAACGCCTCGGAGTACGCCACGACGTGGCAGACAACGAGCGCGCCACAATCTTCCAGGCGATCGGACGGTACGCGGATTCGTTCGTTATCCGCCGGACCGCAGCGGATCATTTGTCCAATTTCGAAACGCTTGGTGCACTGGCTGTGCTCCACGCTGAATCCGGTGATACCGCCACCGCCGAGATCCTGTTTGACAAGACTCGTTCGTGTTATGGTGTCGTCTGTCCATTTCCAATTGCGATGCTGGATTTCCAACGAGGTCGGATGTGGATGACGGCAGGCGATCTAAAGCAAGCACGCATCTGGTTCGAAGCTGCATGCTTTCGGTTGCCCGACTATGCCCCAGCACAGGGGCACCTGGCCGAAGTCGATGCTGCGCTTGGGGAACGCAAAGCTGCGATCAATCGTCTGAGCGAGTACGCAGTTTCCTCCGACGATCCAGATTACGCAGCCCAATTGGCCCGAATCCTGGGAGAAAACGGGCAGCCGGAAGAAGCGATACGGTGGAGCACATTGGCGCTGGCTCGCTACAACGTTTTGTTGGGATCCCATCCTGCGGCTTTTGCTGATCATGCGGCAGAGTTCTTTCTGGAGTCTGGAAACGATCCAGAAAGGGCGCTTGAGTTGGCGAATATGAACCTGGAGCTTCGGAAAACTCCACGAGCTCGTGAGCTCGTCGCTCGTGCGGCAGAAGCTGTTCGCCTGCGATGTCATCTTATGACTCAGGAGTGAGGCCTCATGTTTGTTGCGGATGGAAGGCTCGCAACGCAATCTCCCGCCTCCGCGAAATCGTCGTTGAACTAAGCCGGCGCGGCGCGACTATCATATTAAACCAACTTAGAGCCGGTCGAACAACGCAAGGTAGAAACAATGAAAAGGCGCGAGTTTATTACTTTGCTCGGCGGCACGGCAGTTGCCTCTCCCTTCACCGCAGCGGCGCAGCAGTCGCGACCTCCAAGCCCTGTGCGCGAGGACTGGGTGGGTCGGCGCAACGAGCCTGCACTCGAACCTGAGCTACCTATTGTGGACCCTCATCATCACCTCTTTGTCCGACCGGGATGGCGCTACATGCTGGACGACTTTCTGGCTGATACCGGTACGGGCCACAACATTGTTGGAACGGTACTCGTGGAGGCCAACTCGATGTACCGTGACTCCGGCCCGGTTGAGATGCGCCCTGTCGGCGAAGTCGAATTCGCCAATGGCGTGGCCGCGACATGCGCTAGCGGATACTGCGGCAAGACTAGGGTCGCAGCGGGCATTGTTGGGAACGCCGACCTCAGGCTGGGCAGCCGCGTTGAGGCGGTGCTTGACGCGCTTTTGCGCGCCGGTGGCGACCGACTCCGCGGAATTCGTTATATCACGGCCTGGGACGCGGACACTTCACTCCTCAATCCGGCCTATCCGGTACCGCCGGGGCTGCTTGGCGACAACACATTTCGCGAGGGCTTCGCGTTACTCGGCCCTTTCGGACTCTCGTTCGATGCTTTGGTTCTTCACCCGCAACTTGATGATGTCGCGAACCTGGCCGGTGCATTCCCGGACACGAAAATTGCTCTCAACCACGTCGGCAGGCTGGTCGGAGTCGGCGCCTATGCCGGCAGGCTAAGCGAGCAATTTCCCCGCTGGGCCGCGTCGATTAAGGCGCTCGCTGCACACGAAAATGTCTATGTCAAAGTCGGCGGACTCGGCCAAGCCGTCAACGGTCTCGGATTTGAGAAGCTAGCCGAGCCGCCGTCGTCGGAGACGGTCGCAAATGCCATGCGCCCCTATGTCGAGACCTGCATCGAAGCCTTCGGGGCACAGCGTTGCATGTTTGAAAGCAACTTCCCTCCCGACAAAGAGGGCTTCAGCTATTCAGTGTACTGGAACGCCTGTAAGTTGCTCACAAGAGGGGCGGGCGGGACGGAAAAGACGGATCTTTTCGCCAGAACGGCCACACGCTTTTATCGGCTCAACGGGATCGGGAATGCCGGTTGAATGGGCTTGCGGGAAGCGGGGACCGCGCGCCTTGTTCCGATATACTGGAGAGACTGTCAGCCCATATCGGTGGAATCCCGCTGCCGGACGAAGGGCTGACCGCGAACTATCAAGGCGCCTGGCATTATAGAAAGCGTATCAAGAGCCGGCAGCGCTCCGTAGGTTTGTAGCCGCGCGATGATGCTGCGGCTGACGCCGGACGAGACTGCAATCTCATTGTCCGGCTCGCCTGCCGCCAAGCGGCCCAAGGCGCCGCGAAAGTGGCCATTTCCGTCGAGGATTCAGGACCAGGGGTCGATCAGGAAGAAATCGCCAGGATCTTTGATCCCTTTGTTACTACAAAGGCAAGCGGGATCGGGCTTGGTCTCGCTATTTGCAGAATGATCGTTGAGCAACACGGCGGTCACCTCTTGGCTTCGTCTGAACGGGACCAAGGCGCACGATTTGAAGTTGTTCTCCGATTCTGCCAGCCTGAACAAGGCCAGCTATATTGTCCCCGGGGACAATGGCCGCAGGGACAATAGTCCCGCGCTTCGCGCCGTCGCATTTTCCCGTCATTCACCGCGTAAAACGAGGGAATCCGATGTTCAAGCGCTTGCTCTGCCTATTGACCGCAACAATCGCTACGACCGTCCCGGCATTCGCACATGTCGGTGTCGGCAGCCGTGACTCGTTCATTACCGGCTTCATGCATCCGCTGTCCGGCCTCGACCACATCGTCGTGATGGTCGCGGTTGGGCTTTGGGCCGCCACATTGGGCGGGCGTGCCCTCTGGCTCGTTCCGACGGCGTTCATCGCAAGCATGACTCTGGGCTACGTGCTCTCTCTTGCCGGAACAGGGTTCCCTGTCGTTGAGCACATGGTCCTGGCTTCGGTTATCGCGGTTGGTATCCTCATCGCCGCATCGGTCCGGCTGCCGGCGACGGCCGGAGCAATGCTCGTCGGCGCCTTCGCCCTTTTCCACGGGGCGGCGCATAGCGGCGAACTCGGTGCCGCCAATTCATTGGGTTTCGGTGTCGGCTTTATTATCGCGACTGCTCTCCTCCACGCTGCCGGAATTGGAGTCCGCCCGCTCTTCGTTCGCGGCATCGGGCTGGAAAGGCAAGCGGCCGATTCCGTCACCCGATTGCTGGGCGCGGTCGCCGCGGCTCTCGGCGCGCTGGCCGCGTTCGGTGCCGTATAGACGACAAGCATGACTGGCCGACGCGCATGGTGGCGGCCAGTCACCCATGACCAGGACGCCACCGGCCTGTCGCCATGGTGCAGTAGCATTTGGAGCAGGGTGTCATGACGCTTGCCAATCTGATTTCGAGCATACTCAGTCTGAGCTTGTTGGTGCTCGTCTTCGTGCTCGGGCTCAGAGCCAAGTTCGACGAGGTCACCTACCTGTTTCGCAACCCGGGTCTCCTTTGTCGTTCCATCCTCGCGATGAACATCCTGTTGGTGTGTATCGCTGTCGCGGCGAGCGTGCTTCTCAATCTTGATCCGGCCATCAAGATAGCGCTTGTGACTCTGGCGGTTTCTCCCGTTCCGCCTCTCCTTCCCAACAAGCAGATGGGCGCTGGCGGGACCTCCCACTACGCTATCGGGCTGCTTGTTGCAGCATCAGTCGTTTCGGTCGTCCTTGTGCCGCTTAGCATCGAGGCAATCGAGCATTTCTTCCCATTCGACCTCTACATTGCGCCGGGCAAGGTGTTTTCCGTTGTGGCGATGTCGATCTTCGTACCGCTGATACTCGGCATGTTAGTGGGGCGATTGGCGCCGAGCGTCGCCTCGAGAATTGCCGGTCCTTTGTCGTCAATAGCTATGGCCCTGTTGATCGTCGCGATCATTCCGGTCCTGATCAAGGCATGGCCCGATCTTTCTCGCCTTTTCGGGGACGGCGTGGTGCTCAGCCTCGTTCTCTTTACGGTCGTGGGACTGGCGCTTGGCCATTTGTTGGGTGGTCCGGAGCCGGCCAATCGAACGGCCCTCGCTCTCGCTAGCAGCACTCGACACCCCGCCGTCGCCATAGCGATTGCGACTCTCAATTTTCCGGACGTTCCCGGCGTTCCCGCCTTGATTCTCTACCACCTCGTGATCGGCGGGATCGTCTCGACGCTATATCTGCGATGGAGGCGAGGTACGACGCAGCCACCAATTGCCAGCTCGCATGCTGGCGGAAAGGGTTGATAGCTATGAATGGATTGATGAACTGGAGAGTCATCGCTGCCCTCGTCTTGGTTTCCGCGGGGATAATGGTGGCGCCATCCGAAGGACGTGCGCAACAGCAGGCTGCCTCCACGACGACATCCGATCAGCAAGCCCCGCCGGGACGCAAGGCGCTGAGCGCGATGGAGATGGAAGTGCTTGTGGCTCGGATCGCTCTCTATCCCGATGAACTCGTCGCCCTGATTACGAGCGCCTCTATCCATCCGCTGCAGATCGTCGAGGCCGGGCGCTATCTCGATGCCTATGCCAAGGACAAGAGCCTTAAGCCCAAGGATAGCTGGGATGGCTCAGTGATCTCCCTGCTTAACTATCCGGAGATCGTGACGATGATGAGCCACGACCTGGCGTGGACCCAGCAGCTCGGAGACGCCATCGCCTGGCAACAGAAGGACGTATTGGCCGCCATTCAGAAATTGCGCAGTGACGCTGTGGCCAAGGGCGTGATCAAGAGCGGCGACCAGATCAAGGTGGTCAAGGAGAACAACAATATCGTGATCCAGTCGTCGAAACCTGAAGTCGTCTACGTGCCGCGCTACGATCCGAGGATTCTCTATGCGTCTGGCTATCCGCCGGCGCCGGTTGCCTACTACCCCAATCCCTATCCAAATTACTGGTATCCCACGGCAACCTTCTTCGCGGGTGCCGTCACCGGCGCGATATGGGCTGCGGCCGTTGACTGGAACAATGGCGGCGTATGGGGCGGTGGCTGGAACGGCAACGATATCAACATCGACTGCAACAACTGCTTCAACAACCGCAACTTCAACGGCAAGGTGAACCTCAACGACGTCGATTGGAGGAACGTCGACCGCTCAAAAATCAAGATAGACAACGACCAACTCGCCAAGTTCGATAGCACCAACATCCGCAACAGGGTCGAGGCGAACGATAACAATTCGCTCCGCAACCGCACGGCCGACATCAGGAACCGTGACATCGCGGCAAGCCGTCCGAACGCGGCGGGCAAGTCGAGAAACATTCATAAGAAAACGCTGGAAGGCCTTCGGCCGGCCGCACATCGGCCGAGTACGGGCCAGCGCGACGCAGCAAGGGCGGCAGCGCGCAATTCCGGCAAGGTCGACCGATCTGTTGGCAAGCCTCACCGGCCCGCTGCCAAGGCCGAGAGGCGGACGAGCAGGCCTTCGGCACACGCCAACAGGGGGCATCGTCGCCAGCTTTCCCAGGTCAATTCGCACCGAGGAGCGCACTCGAACCTCAGGCACGGCGGAAGGGGCCACAGGCCGGTCAAACACCACCATAGGCGCAGGCGTTGAGAGGAGCAGGCACAATCATGGCGGGATGATTTCATCCCGCGTGATCGCTGAACGGTTGGCGCGACCGTTGGCTGGGCGAAACTGGCGATACCGCCAGACGCATCGGACCGCAGCATTCGTCACGACCGAGTGATCAGCCTTCAGCACGGCGGATGGCGTGGCCAGGACTTTCAGGTGGCGTTCGGCCTTGATGACGACATCGCCCGCCTGGTTCGCGCGATCCTGCTCGATTTTTAATCTTGTGACTTGAGATCAAGATGAAAATGAAGAGCCTTCTTTTCGGTTCCGCGGCGGCCATGGCCGTTGTCACTGGCGCGCGCGCCGCTGACGCTACAGTCGCTGCTGAGGCCGAGCCGACCGAATACGTCAAAGTGTGCGACGTCTACGGCGCCGGTTACCTCTACATCCCTGGCACCGAAACCTGCCTGCGCGTCGGCGGCCACGTCCGTTACGAAGTCAGTGCTGGCGACGTCGGTTCGTTCGATGGCGCGCGGACACACGACGTGCAAGACGGCAGCCCCCAAGCTACCTGGTACAAGAACACCCGGTTTACACTGAAGACTTGGACCGGCGAAGAAACGGCGTTTGGTACCCTCAAGACTTACACGGAGACCCGGTTTAACTTCGGCGATCACAACGCCTATGCAGGCCCCGACAGTCCCCAGAATTATGCCTTCAACAGCGGTCTCACGTTGAACTTCGCCTGGGTCCAACTGGGCGGGCTGCGCGTTGGCAAAGACCACTCCGCCTTCGATACGTTCGTCGGCTATGCCGGCGACGTCATCAATGACACACTCGTTCCTTACGGTGACTTCAACACCAACGTGGTCCAGTACTACTTCGACGCTGGCCAGGGCCTCTCTGGCGTGGTGTCGCTCGAAGAAGGCCAAGTCAAGGTCGGAACGATCGACAGCTATGTTCCCCATGTCGTTGGCGGTATGAAGTACAAGCAGGGCCGCGGCGCTATCACCGGCGTTGTCGCTTATGACAGTAACTATGCAGAGGTTGCTGGCAAGGTTCGCGTCGACTTCAACGTCACCAAGGAATTGTCGCTGTTCGGTATGTTCGGGTACGGCAGCGATGGCAAGCTCAACGACGACACGACCAACACGATCCCCGCACATGGTCGCGGTTTCTACAAGATCTGGGGCGGCAACTGGGGCTTCTGGGTCGGCGGCACCTATAAGCTCAACGAGAAAACCTCGTTCAACCTTCAGGTTTCAGGCGACGAGCTGAAGAACTATGGCGTAGCGGCCAACGTTGCCTACACCACCGCTCTCGACTTCACGATCACTGCTGAAGTTGACTATGTCCATTATGGCAACTTTGGTCTCCCAACGACCAATCCATCCAATGTCAACTTCACCAATGCCGACAAGAAGAACAACGTCGGTGGCGTCCTCCGCTTCCAGCGTTCCTTTTAGCGGATCGAGATATTCACCATGGCCTCCGCGGCATGCGGTTGCCATGGCCGCAGCGCCAAGCCGACAATCGAGGAATTGCTCTAGCGTCATGACTGTACCAGCCGTCGCCAAAGTGATTTGAGGATGTCCCGGAACTGGAACGCGGCAGCACGCACCGCCTCGAATGCAGCCCCTCATCGGGGTCGAGGTCAAACACCAGGCGGTCGCCCTTCTCGACTCGCTGGCTGACAGTTTCGCCTACGAAACGACATGGCCCGGCTGCTCAGGTGGGCGGGCTTTTCATTTCTGTCACGGGACACGGCCAACCGGTTCGTCGCACTTGTAGACCGGACAGCGGCCGTCACGGGTCGGGACATAGGCCGACATCGGCACCTGGGGCCAGTCGCACTCGTTGCCGAATTGCCTGACATAGCGGTCGTAAGTGTTGGGGCCGGTGCTCAGCACCACGGCGCGCTTGCTTTGGACCAGTTGCTGGAGCTGCTGGCAGTTCATCGTGCGGGTGTCGGGCCGGGCCTCACTGAGGCCGGTCGCGGCAAGCAGGATCGCTGCTGTCGTCAAAGCAGTTAATAAGGTGGACATGGGCGGTATCCTCGATCGGGCAGGGCATGCCACACTCGCATCTGGGCCAGCGGTTCCGCAACAGCCAGTTGGCCGGGCTTCGATCCTCCCAGGAAAGACATGACCGTAATTGGTCCGGCGACTTTGGCCTACTGGGCCGTTTTTTAGCGATTGTGAGACTGCTGGAAGCCGGCCACGTCGTACTGTGACACGCTCTTCGGATTGTGAGTTCAGCAGAGGACTCAAGGTCTGCTTCCCGAAATCCTGCTTTCGAAACCGGAAGTTCCGCTTGCGGCCCCAAAGACGACATGGCAGCTATGCGCCTAAGCACGAACCCGCTTCGCGGGAGGGGCGCCTCGGCCTGAGATGGCCCGCCGAGCATTGGCCTTGAGCGGGTAGAGGTTGCGATCTGACCATGGAGTTCCCTTCAACGAGAGGAACTCGCCATGGCTATACTGTCGACCGATGCACCGATCTCGCCGCTTCGCCAGCGCATGCTCCACGACATGCTCATGCGAGGTCTGGGCGCCCACACCCAGCAGGACTACGTTCGTCACGTTCGCCGTTTCGCTACGTTTCTCGGCCGCTCGCCCGATACTGCGACGCCCGAGGACATCCGCCGCTTCCAGTTGCATCAACATGAGAGCGGCATCGGGCCTGCGACCATCAACGGCGCGGTCTCGGCGCTGCGGTTCCTGTTCCTGGTGACGCTGAAGCGGCGGGATCTGGCGCGTGCGCTGGTGATCATGCGCTATCCACGCAAGCTGCCCGATGTGCTGAGCGTGGAAGAAGCAGCGCGGCTGCTCGAAGCAGCACCGGGCATCAAGTACAAGGCCGCGCTCGGCGTCGCCTATGGTGCGGGCCTGCGCGTCTCCGAGGTCTCGCATCTCAAGGTCGACGACGTCGACTCGACACGCATGCTGCTCCGCGTCGAACAGGGCAAGGGCCGCAAGGACCGCAACGCAATGCTCTCACCGCAGCTTCTTGAACTGCTGCGGCTGTGGTGGCGCGAAGGTAAGCGACGCGGGGTGATGCTCCCGCATGGCTGGCTGTTCCCGGGGCGCAGTTGCACCGATCCGATCTCGTCGCGGCAACTCCATCGCGCGGTTCAGGAAGCCGCCGAAGTCGCCGGCATCCGCAAGCGCGTCAGCCCGCACACGCTGCGGCACAGCTTCGCCACCCACCTGCTCGAGCAGGATGTCGACATCCGCGTCATCCAGGTGCTGCTCGGACACAGCAAACTCGATACGACCGCACTCTACACCAAGGTCTCGACCCGGACGATCCACGCGGTCGCCGGGCCGCTCGACCGATTGATGGCGCTGATGGAAGGCAAGACGCCGCCCGACTGAGCGGGTGCGCGCGGATCTGGAGGTCGCCGATATCTTCCGTGCTGCCGGTCCTGCCTACCGGGCCGCCCATGCCGGACACCTGAGCCTCACCCAGCTCAAGGTGATGTCGGCGATCGAGAACTGCCGCACCGCAGTCCTTGGGGGTCACGTCGAGGCCTGCGAGGACTGCGGCCAGTGGCGTATCGCCTACAACAGTTGCCGCAACCGGCATTGTCCGAAGTGCCTGGGCGCGGCGGCGCGGACATGGTTGGCCGAACGCCAGGCCGACCTGCTGCCGGTCGGCTACTTCCACGTCGTGTTCACGCTGCCCGCCGAGATCGCCGACGTCGCTTTCCACAACAAGGCCCTCATCTACGACCTGCTGTTCAGGACGGCATCGGAGACGATGCTGACCATCGCCGCCGATCCCAAGCACCTTGGCGCCCGTATCGGCATCACCGCCGTGCTCCACACCTGGGGATCGGCGATGACGCACCATCCGCACGTGCACATAATCGTGCCGGGCGGCGGTATCGCGTCAGACGGAAGCCGCTGGATCTCGTCGCGTTCGGCCTTCTTTCTCCCGGTGCGCGTGCTCGGCAAGCTGTTCCGACGGCTCTTCCTCACCCGGCTGGTCATGCTGCACGACGCTGGGCGGCTCGCCTTCTTCGGCTCAATGGCGCGCCTCAGCGAACGGCGAGCCTTCCTGCGCCATCTTGCTCCCTTCCGGAAGAAGCGCTGGGTTGTCTACGCCAAGGCGCCGTTCGCCGGGCCGGAGGCGGTCCTCGCCTACCTGTCGCGATACACGCATCGGGTCGCGATCTCGAACCGCCGCCTGGTCGCCTTCGAAGAGGCTGGCGTCACCTTCCGCTACAAGGATTATCGCCGCGACGGCACCGACCGGCAGCAGGTCATGACGCTCGCCACAGACGAGTTCATTCGCCGCTTCCTGCTTCATGTCCTGCCGCGCGGCTTCCATCGCATCCGGCATTACGGCCTACTTGCCGGTGGCTCTCGCAAGGCCGGCCTCGCGTTGGCGCGCGAACTGCTGAGCGTCGCCGCGCCACCCGATGAGGACACACAAGGCGAACCGGAGGATTTCCGGCCGGCATGCCCTGCTGCGGCGGACGCATGTTCGTCGTCGAGGTGTTCGAACGGTGGAAGCAGCCGCGCGGACCGCCGGACGCATCAGCACCGATCCGGGAGACCGCTCCATGACCCGGCACGCCATGAACCAGCTTCCAGCCACCGGCGTTCAACCTCCGGCAACGGACCCGCGCGTGTCCATGGTGATCACCGACGCCGACAGAGCAACATCCGACTGCGAGCGGAGCCTTCAAGGGCGTGCGAAGAGGCAACGAAGTCCCCTGGCCGTATCCATCGCGGCGCTTCCCGACTATGTCCTCGCTACCGCCGACATCAGCCGCAACCCGAAATCCCCATAGCCATAGCCCGTGGCCCGCGGGTTCCTGCATGAGAGGCTTTCGTACGCCTGCCGGCACCCGAAACCCTTCACCATATCGGTCGTCCAGCAAATCCTAGGCGCTTCCCGAAAGCGGACATCCGAGCGAACACTGATGCGCTACGTTTGCCAGTTCCCGGCATCGGCACACCAGTCCGCAAGCGGCCTTGCAGGTGGTTTCTTCCGGAGACGATCCGCATTCGACGATCGAGTTTGCCCATTCGACTCTTATTCTTTTCAGCATGTGCTAATATGAAACTGTGCACGGTCGCCGACAGTGTGGCCCGTTCGCAGTTTGGCAACTGCGGCCAATGGTGAGGACATGATCCGCAAGGCGCTTTTTTGGTTGGCTGCGTCTTTACTCGCCGGGGCCATGACCCTGTCCGCGCAAGCTGCCGATAAGGTGGTCAACCTTTACGACTGGTCGGACTACCTGGATCCCACGGTCATCGAGGACTTCACCAAGGAAACCGGTATAAAGGTCGTTTACGACGTTTTTGACTCCAACGAGATACTCGAGACCAAGCTGCTTACCGGCGGCTCCGGCTACGACGTCGTCGTACCAAGCGCCAGTTTCCTGGCCCGCCAGGTCGCGGCCGGCGTCTTCCGCAAGCTGGACAAGTCGAAGTTGCCCAACATTGCCAACATGTGGGACGTCATCGAGCAGCGCACTGCGAAGTACGACCCGGGCAACCAATATTCGGTGAACTACATGTGGGGCACGGTGGGTTTGGGGTACAACACCTCGAAGATCAAAGCCGCGCTTGGTGTCGACAGACTCGATAGTTGGGGCGTCTTCTTCGATCCCGAGAAGCTGAAGAAGCTTGCCGATTGCGGTGTCTACATGGTCGATTCGCCCACCGAAATCCTGCCCATCACGATGAATTATCTCGGGCTGAACCCCGAGAGCACCTCGCCGGCAGGTTTCGACAAGGCCAAAGAGGCGTTGATGCGTATCCGGCCCGACATTCGCAAAATCGAGTCATCCGAGTACATCAACGCTTTGGCTGACGGGGATATTTGCCTCGCGATTGGCTGGTCGGGCGACGTCCTGAAGGCGCGCGATCGCGCGGCTCAAGCCGGTAACGGCATCACAATCGCCTACTCGATACCTCGGGAAGGCACGGTCATGTGGTTCGACCAGCTGGCAATCCCAAAAGATGCACCGCACGTGGACGAAGCGACTGCCTTCATCAACTATCTGATGAAGCCTGAAGTCGCCGCCAAGAACACGAATTATGTGTTTTTCGCCAATGGCAACAAATCTTCACAAAAATTCATTGAAAGAAGCATTCTTCGCGACCCGGCGATCTATCCCGACGATGCCAAATTAAAGAAGCTTTTCACCGTTTTACCCTACGATCAGAAGACGCAGCGCGTAGCGACGCGCACCTGGACCAAAATCATCACAGGTCAATAGGGCGGTTGCGCCTTCCGACGAACAGCTGAATGTTCACGGCTTCGTCAATCCGCAATACCTGCTTTCCGCAGGCCATCCAGCCAGTGCTCCAAGTCCTCCTGGCGGCGATATGGAGAGTCGCGCTTGTAGTCGGACAGAGTGAAACTTGGTTTGCGTTCAAGGCATCTGCCCCAGGCCGATCGTGCCTCTTCGGCACGTCCTAGCTGGCCTAAACACGCAGCCAGATTGGCAAATCCCCGATCATAATTGTTGTTATCCCAGCGGCGGAACGACCGTAGTGACGCCTCATAGTCGCCGAGTAGATAATGCGTAAAGGCGAGCAGTTCGTGGATATCGCGGTCTTCTAGTGGATTGAGCCGTTGCAGCCGCTCGCCTACCTCGCGAGCCTTTGCGAGCTGACCGTCCCAAAGAGAGATGTAGCCGACCCAGTTGAGTGCCAAAGCATTTGTAGGTCCGAGCACGAGCGCGCGTTGTCCGTGGGTCTCGGCAGTCTCGAAGTCGCCCTTCCATGCATATAGAGCAGCAACAACCGACTCTGCGAGCCCGCTGGCGTCGCCGAGTTCAATCGCTCGCAGGGCCGACTGCATCGCCAATGCCTTCAGACCTCCGTCGGCCCTGAAGGCGGAGAGCGTCGCGTAGGCGTCAGCTAGGCATGCATGCGCCCGCGCCGAATCGGGCTGCCCGCGAAGAGCCAACTTGAAGAACTCAATAGCGGCGATGGTGTCGTCTTCCGTAAAACGGTGCGCGGCCTCGATACCGCGCAAAAATGCGTCATAGGCACCCAGGCTTGTTTTCGTCTGCCTGGCCCGGGCGATTTCTGCGGTTCCAACCTTGCCGACCAGTGCCCAGGCGATTCGTTCTGTCACCTCGTCTTGCACGGCGAAGAGGTCGTCGATGCTTCGATCATAACGTTCAGCCCACACGTGATTTCCGGACGAAGCCTCTATTAGCTGCGCCGTGATCCTTACCCGTGCTCCAGCCTTCCGAACGCTTCCCTCAACGACGTAGCGTACCCCGAGCTTTCTTCCCACCTCAGTAGTGTTTACGGATCTTCCTTTGAAGACGAATGAGGAATTGCGCGCAATCACAAACAGGCTTTGGCTACGGCTCAGTTCCGTGATCAGGTCCTCAGTTATTCCATCCGAGAAATACTCCTGTTCAGGATCTGCCGACATATTGGCAAAGGGAAGGACCGCGACCGACGGCTTGAACGGAAGTGGCAAATCATTCGCCGATTCGATAGCGATCGAACCTTCTTGTGCCTGCTCTCCCGTGCCTACCCGGTAGGCACGAACTGCCCCAGCTATGTTCTTCATTGCATGATCGCCAAGGTCGACGATCTCGTAAGGAAGTTTGCCATTAACCTGATCGTAAACGCTGCGCCCAATAACGACGCCCCCGGGCTCGCTGACCTTTTCCAGCCTCGCAGCGATGTTCACGCAGTCGCCGTAGATTGTCGTCTCATCCAGGATAACCTCACCAGCGTTGATGCCCATTCTGAAGGCCATGCGACGCTCTGACGGAAGATCCGTGTTGCGCAACGTTATGCGCTCTTGCGTCTCGACGGCGAATTGCAACGCATCGACGGCGCTGGGAAACTCGATCAGCAGACTATCGCCCGCAGTTCCGACCAGCCGGCCCCTGAATTGCGCTACCTTTGGGTCGATCACTTCGGCTCTCAGTGCCTTTAGATGAGAGAGCGTCCCGGCCTCATCTGCCCCCATCAAACGCGAGTAGCCAGCTACATCGGCCGCCAAAACCGCCACAAGCTTTCTTTCCGGGCGCGCCAAGAGGCCTCCTCGCTACAAGCACGTCACATGGTTTTCGTATGAGGGTAGCACTCGTATCAGCGCCCAACCAGCGGCGTGAGAACGGCCGCTTTGGTCCGCATTCAGTCCGGCAAGCCCGCCATGCGCAAACCGTCCATCAGATGATCGTGATCCTTTTGATGCTGATACCAGGCTGCGCCGCGCCAGAACTCATCCCAATCCTTGAGTCGGCGGCCCGGGAAGACCACCATGTCATCCTCGGCAACGCGCAGAAACTCTTCCAGTGTGGCATTCGCTTCGCCTAGCCGTCCGGCATACGCATAGCTTGCTGCCAAAATTCCTCGAATTTCATTGATCGGCTCTGGAATCGACTTCAATGACGCAACAGCGTCATCATAGCGGCGTGCGGTGAAATAGGCCCAGCCCATGCCCCATGGATACCAGGCGAAATCATAAGGGTTCTGCCGCCTCGACAATTCGAACTGCTCAATCGCCGCTTCGGGTCGTCCAATGGTGTGGAGGAAATACGCGTAGTAGCCCCTCGCTTCCGTGTCATTCGGATTATTCTGAAGGGCTTTTTCGAGATGGAACCGCGCTTCATCGTATTCGCCCCTGGCATTATGCACCATGCCAAGGATCCAGCGAGCGTTGTTGTCGGTGTCGTCGAGCTTGACCGCCCGCCTCGCAAAATCGATCGCCTCAGCGCGCAGTCGATCGCGATGCTCTGACCAATGGGCCATTTGGGTCACAAAACAACAATATGCGTAGCAGGCGTGGGCCTGAGAGCTGGCCGGGTCGGCCTCGACTGCTCGGCGCGCCAGCATCCGGGCCTGCTCGCCGTCACTCCTGGTGAACTTGATGATGAACGCCCTTGCACGCAAGACCAGGTCATAGGCTCTGAGCGCATTCGGACTGAGGCTAACCGCCCGCTCGCGCCAAGCCGCCTCGACCCGACCGCCCACCGTGGCGGCTACCGCGCGAGCCAATTCTTCCTGTATGGCGAAGAGGTCCAACAGGTCACGGTCGTAGCGCTCAGCCCAAACATGATTTCCGGTGGAAGCGTCGACGAGTTGCGACGTGACGCGGATTCTGCTGCCCGATTTCCTCACGCTTCCTTCAATGACGTAACGCGCGCCCATCTTGCGGCCAAATTCTTTTACTTCGATCGCCTGGCCCTTAAACGCAAAGGACGAATGGCGGGCAATGACGAGCAGCGAATGGAAGCGCGACAGTTCCGTGATGATGTCCTCGGTGATGCCGTCCGAGAAATACTCCTGTTCCGGATCACCGCTCATATTGTTGAAGGGGAGCACGGCGATGGACGGTTTCTCACTTTCGACGGGTGCTATACTGACCAATTGTGGGTGCTTCGCGTCGGGAAAGAGGTTGACGTTGTAGATGCGCACCGGTCGCTCGATGTTCTTGAGGATCTGCTCGCCCGTATCTTCAACTCGAGCGGGAACCTGTTGCCCAAGCTGTCCCGGACCGAACCGGAGACCGCAACACCGCCGGGCCTAGCCATGCTTTCGATCCGCGCCGCAATGTTGACGCCGTCGCCAAAGATGTCGTCGTCCTCGATGATGATATCGCCGAGATTGATGCCGATGCGGAATTCAATGCGCCTTTCGGCGGGCACTTCTGCGTTACGCTCGTGCATCTTGTGTTGAATCTCGGTGGCGCAGGCCACCGCATTTAGCACGCTCGGGAATTCGACCAGAAAGCCGTCACCGGTTAGCTTGACGATCCTTCCCTGATGCTCAGCTATCTTGGCGTCCACCAGCTCGCGGCGATGGGCCTTGAACCTCGACAGGGTTCCGCTCTCGTCGAGGCCCATGAGCCTGGAGTAACCGACCACATCGGCTGCGAGGATGGCGGCAAGGCGGCGCTGACTGCGTTCTTTGGCCATTTGGCAACGCGTTGACCTAGAGCGAAGAAACCGCAAGAATTGTATGTGCCCTAAAGTGTGAAGTCTATCGCGCCCCTTTTGGCGGCCATTCAGCAACCGCCTGTCCCCTTAGGGTCGGTCGTGGAAATTGGCCGCGAATGTGGGTGTCACCCATCACCTTTCTTGCAGCCCTCGATGATGGTGCGCGGTCTAATCAGCCACACCATCAGCATGGCTGACCCGCCGGATAAAAGATTCAGGGTTACGCGGGCTCGGTTCGACGGCAGCTTTGCGCCTCGTTGTCAGTCTGTCGGAGCCCATGATCGCCAGTCCCAAAGCGGCCAATAGCTCGGCCAATCCGGTCCTAGCCCCCGCCCTTCGGACGGAGGACTGTGCTCGAAAGCAGTGGGCGACTGCTGGGACAACCAAGAAGGCGAAGAGATATCTTGAAGGCCAGCATCTTAGCCTTCGGGTACAGCCGTTCGAACGGCGGCGGCCCATTTCACTCCGACAAGCCTGCCTTCCGCAATCCGTTGAACAGGGGATCACCCGCTTCGCTGTGCGCATATGGGCTCATCGCGGCGACATCTCGTAAAGAGAGGTCCGGCTGGAGCTCCCGCGCCATCCCCACCGCCCTTGCCGCCTCGGATAAATGGCCAAGTTGGGCGTGAGCGGCCGCGAGTTGGAGCCACGCGCCATACTCCTTCTGTGGGACATTGCTGAGGGCGGCAATGGCTTCCTCGTACCTCTCTAGGTCGATCAATATTCCGCCGCGAATCCACCAAAACCAATGCGGTGGGAATTTGCTCCTCTGCAGGGCATCGTCAATCTCGATCATCGCCTGTTCTGGCTGGCCGGCAAATCGCATCGCTTCCGCCCGGTCGGCGCGAATCTCCGCGTCAGCGGGATTGAGATCGACAGCACGGTTGAAATGCATGCTTGCACGTTCGTGCTGCCCCAGCCAGAGTGCGACCATCGCGTTGGCCTGCTGGACGATTGCGTCGTTGCTGTCCAGTTCCAACGCCTTTTGCGCGGCGAGGCGCGCCTCGTCCAGCGTTGATAGTTGTGCGTCGTACCAGTAGCTGCCAAGGTGCGCGATTGCCAGCATAGCGTGAGCCTGCGCAAAATCGGGATCGATGGAAATTGCACGATCAAAAAAGGGCGCAGCTGCTCTGTCGCTGGCCCGCCGGGCGACTTCTCTTCCTTGGAGGAAGAAGTCGTAGGCGGTCCAGCTCGACGTTGGCTTCTTGCGCAGTTGCGCCACGGCGGTGCTCATCATGTGCCCTTCGAGCGTCGCAACTATCGCCGAGACGACCTCATCCTGCACCGCGAAAATGTCGTTTGTTTCGCGGTCAAATCGTTCAGCCCAAACGTGGTTGCCGGTGCCGGCGTCGATCAGCTGCACGGTTATGCGTATCCGCTGGCCCGTTTTCCGCACACTACCATCGACAACAAAGCTCACCCCGAGATCGGCAGCCGCCAGCATGGGGTTAACGCCTTTGCTGCCAAGTTGAAACGAGGCATGACGAGCGGCTACGGAAAGGTTCTTGAACCGGGACAGCTCGGTAATGATGTCCTCGGCGATGCCGTCCGACAGGTATTTCTGGTCGGGATCGCCGCTGAGATTGTCCAGCGGCAGGATGGCTATCGACGGTTTGTTAGAAACGGGTGAGATCGTCTGGGGTGCCATAGGCACGGCTGTAGGTCCGGCACGAAAGACCCGGACCGGCGTGGCGATATTCTTGAGCTGTCGTTCGCCCACGTCCTCGAAGGCGGCCTTGACCTTGCCTCGTACCTCGTCGTGAACCTTGCCGGAAATGCATAGGCCACCGGGCTCAGCCAGCGTCTCGAGCCGCGCGGCGATGTTGACGCCCTCACCATAGATGTCGGCACCTTCGCCGATGACGTCGCCGAGATTGATACCTACGCGGAGCACAATGCGGCTCTGATCTGGCAAGTCCGCATTGGCTTCCGACATCTTTCGTTGCAACTCAATCGCCGCGGTCACCGCGTGAACCGCGCTAGCGAATTCGATGAGCACGCCGTCACCCAACAATTTGACGATGCGGCCGCCGTACTCGCGCACTGTAGGCTGAAGGATCAAGGTCCGACGCTTCTTAAGCGCCGCAAGTGTGCCCACTTCATCGGCCTCCATCAGCCGCGAATATCCGACTACATCCGCAACGAGGATGGCGGCCAACCGGCGGAGCACGCGTTCTTCGGCCACCTGTGTAGGCCTCCTGCTACCAGCTGCGGTTATGGTATTTGTGAGCGCACGCAAAGTCCATTCCGGAGGACTAAGGGCCGAGCGCCGCCCTGTCGCTCGACGTCCGTCAAAAAGGGTGCCTTGAGGCGACAGCGGCGATCTCGGAGCGATGGGCGAGCGAGACATCGCCGCTATCCCTCTAGTTCAATTCCGCTGACCTTGGCGATGTCACAGGTGAGGGCGATGACATCATGACAATGCCCACGCCACCTGAAGGTCCGCTTTTGAAGATTCGTAGACCGATGCTCCCCGTCTCTTGCAGGCCCCAATACAGTCGTTCCAGGAGGTCGGGGCGAACCTGGCAGGGATGCGTCGTGGCATCAACACTCCGGCACCGCGAATTACGAGCCCGAGCAGCTAGTACCCCGCAACGTGCTAACTCCTAAATAACATCAATCGCTTGGTTTTAAACCACACATTTCACCGGGATGCCGCAATGTGCGGGAGACCCCGAAAAATCCAGCAAAAACAACCCACCGCCCAAAGCACAATGTGCTGCCTTTTATCTTGCCATCGGTCCTCGGTCGTAGTAACCGCCCGGTCCCTGCACATATTTGAAGTAGTGCAATCTCGCATCATGTCGGGTTCCTTCGTCTTGTGGAGGATATCCGGATGGCACCTCGCCGCTCGTGGGCCAAGGCCAACAGCCCATACTG
>NZ_SADP02000247.1:0-416 GCF_004010375.2 Mesorhizobium sp. M2E.F.Ca.ET.209.01.1.1
GAACGAAGCACGAAAGACACTTCCCGCCGTCTCGGTCGCCGTCGTGCGGGGGGACAGCATACTCCTCGTGAAACGGGCAAGGCCGCCTTCGCAAGGGCTCTACGCCTTTCCCGGCGGCAAGGTCGAAGGCGACGAGACGCTGGAGGATGCGGCACGGCGTGAACTGGTGGAAGAGACCGGCTTGCGCGCCACCGGCTTGCGGCCTCTTCGGGAAATCCACATCGACGGCAGGGACGACAGCCACCCAGTCGACTATCTGCTCACGGTCTTCGGCGCCGCCTATGCCGGTGGCGAGGCCGTGGCCAGTGACGACGCCGAGACAGCTGCCTTCTATACACTCAAGGAGATGACCCTGCTGCCGCTTGTCGGCTCGGTATTCGCGGTCGCAGAGGAACTCCTCGGTCCCCTTCAGACCC
>NZ_SADP02000248.1:0-416 GCF_004010375.2 Mesorhizobium sp. M2E.F.Ca.ET.209.01.1.1
GCAAAGCCGTCCGACGTGCTGACGTTCAGGATGCGCGTCGAGCGGTCGGGCGTGGCGGCGATGGTGGCGGCGGCGATCTGGTCGAGCGCCTTGCCGACCTCCGCCGCATAGGCCGCGCCGACAGCGGTCAGGCGCACGGAGCGCGTGCCAAGAGCTGGATGCCCAGCCTGTCCTCGATGTTGCGGATGGCGCGGCTGACGGCGCCATGGGTGAGGTTGAGCTCTTCCGCCGCCTTGGAGAAGCTCAAATGCCTGGCGGCCGCGTCGAAGGCGGGCAAGGCGGTGAGGGGCGGCAATCTGCGCGGCATGGGTTCGACCTGTGAGCGTTGCTCACAAATCCTGCACAAAGAGTCGTTTGTCGTCCAGCCCGAAACCGCCCAATATTCAGGCGTACCAAGCATCCACACCGGATTTCCG
>NZ_SADP02000249.1:0-416 GCF_004010375.2 Mesorhizobium sp. M2E.F.Ca.ET.209.01.1.1
GAACCCGCAGATGACCGCCACCGAGGCGCTGATCCGCCAGGAGGAGAAGGGCGCGCTGCTCGGGCCTTCGGGCTCGATCATCCAGGCCGGCTTTGCCGCCAATCTCGACCGCGAGCTGTCGATCCTCGAGGACAAGGGCCTCTACGACCAGGACAGCCGCTTCCGCCCGCCGGAAAGTCTCGCCGGCAAGGCGGTGCGGCCGACCTTCACCGGCCCGCTCGACGTGCTGCGCCGCTCGGCCGAGGCGCGCGACACCATCCAAGTGGTGACCACCGCCATGCAGATGGCGCAGTTCGATCCCGGCATCATGGACAATATCGACGGCGACGAGGCGATCCGCGTCGTGCAGAGCGCCGGCCGCAGCCCGCAGCGCATTTTCCGGCGCAAGGACGAGGTGGAAGGGATGCGCGGCGCCC
>NZ_SADP02000250.1:0-416 GCF_004010375.2 Mesorhizobium sp. M2E.F.Ca.ET.209.01.1.1
CAAAAGGCAGGCCACTTGGCCCGTTGCGCGGACCACAGGCCGCTGCGACGGGCCAAGGTCGCTTGACCCAATAAGGCGGTCCATGTCGCCTGCTTGTTTGCATTTCTGACATCCGCCCAGCCCCTGACTTTTTCTGGGATGGTCGAAGACCGGGCGTTGAGCCGGTCTATAGTCGCGGGCGGGGGTACGCGGGTGGCGGATGTCGTCTCAATACGAAGCGGTGCGGAGCCTGCCGTCTCGGCGGGCCGCTTGCGGTTGCTCGCCTTCATCGCCATCGCCGGCTTCATGATCGCCGGCCCGGTCGCGGAGCATGTCTTCGGGGTGCAATCGGCATGGCTTCGCTCCTGGACCATGTTCAGCGCGATCGGGCTCGGCGTGGTCGACGCGTCCTTTGAAATCCGCCAGCCTGACGGCGC
>NZ_SADP02000251.1:0-415 GCF_004010375.2 Mesorhizobium sp. M2E.F.Ca.ET.209.01.1.1
TTGAGACCGGCCAGCAGGCCCTGCGCAGCGGCCTCTTCGTAGCCGGTGGTGCCGTTGATCTGGCCGGCGAAGAACAGGCCGTTGACCAGCTTGGTTTCCAGCGAGGCCTTCAGCCCGCGCGGATCGAAGAAGTCGTACTCGATCGCGTAGCCCGGGCGGGTGATGTGTGCGTTCTCGAAGCCGCGGATGCTGCGCACCATCTCCAGCTGCACGTCGAACGGCAGCGAGGTGGAGATGCCGTTGGGGTAGATCTCGACGATGCCCAGGCCTTCGGGTTCGACGAAGATCTGGTGGCTGGCCTTCTCGGCGAAGCGCACCACCTTGTCCTCGATGGACGGGCAGTAGCGCGGACCGATGCCTTCGATCTGGCCGCTGTACAGTGGCGAGCGGTGCAGCGCGTCGCGGATGATCTGGT
>NZ_SADP02000252.1:0-414 GCF_004010375.2 Mesorhizobium sp. M2E.F.Ca.ET.209.01.1.1
GGCGGCGATTGGGAGAGCGGGCATGGACTTCGCGAGCGAGCTGCGCAGAATGCGGCGGCTTGTGCAGCAATTCGTGGTAGGAGCGGTGTGCGCGGGGGCGCTGCGCCCTTTCGCCTTCCTGTCCGTTTCCCTATCTGCTGTGCATCAGTCCGTCGCCGGCTGTCTGGTTGACGTCGCGGTCGGGTCGGCCAATCCTGTTGGCGGTGTACAAGTCATTTGGATAGGTCATCTCGTACGTGTGGCACGCGGTGGTCTGAGCAAACCATCCGTTAACGCCCCTGTGCGATGACCGACCAAGGGTCGGGCGAGGGGATCAGCGGGATGAACACGGAACAGCGGCGAGAGCTGGCCAAGCTCAAGGGCCGGCTACAGGCGCTTCGGGAAGACATCGACCTCTTCGGCGAGGACCTCAGC
>NZ_SADP02000253.1:0-384 GCF_004010375.2 Mesorhizobium sp. M2E.F.Ca.ET.209.01.1.1
CGGCAAAGCCGTCCGGACCTATGTCATAGTCCCAAGTGGACTTGTCGTAATCCCGCTTCGCCTCGTCATAGCCGGAGAAGAGGCCGTCCTTATATGTGAAGCCCTCCTTGACGACATAGGTCGCGTTGGTGAAGGCCTTCACATAGTCCCACTGCACCTTGTCGTGCTGGATACAGTAGTTGATCAGGCCGAGCAGGAAGGCGATGTCCGTTCCCTGGCGGATCGGTGCGTAAAGATCCGACACCGAAGCCGAGCGCGTAAAGCGCGGGTAGATGACGATGAGCTTGGCGCCGCGGTTGGCCTTCGCTTCCGTGACCCATTTGAAGCCGCAAGGATGCGCTTCCGCAGCATTGCCGCCCATGATCACAACAAGATCCGTATTCC
>NZ_SADP02000254.1:0-413 GCF_004010375.2 Mesorhizobium sp. M2E.F.Ca.ET.209.01.1.1
GCCAAAGCCGCATAGTCAAACTCGGTTTCAGCGGCGGTGGCCCCGCGGGCTATGGGTTGAGGCGCCTTCTTGTCGACGGCTCTGGAAATCCGAAGGGAATCCTCCATCACGATGAGCGAAAAGGCCTGGCCAGCGACCGCGTCGTTCTCGTTCCCGGGCCTGAAAATGAGGTTTCAACCGTCCGATGGATATTCAACCAGTTTGTGAAAAGGAGAAAAACGGCAGTCGAAATTGCGGCTGCTCTAAACGCGCGCGGCCTGGTCACCGAGTTTGGCCGGCCTTGGACCGGAGAGTGCGTAGGCACGATACTGGCCAGCGAAAAATATATCGGCAACAGTGTTTGGAACCGGATATCCCACAGGCTTCTGCAAAACCGGGTAAGAAATCCGCCAGGCGCATTTGTGCGCGCCGAC
>NZ_SADP02000255.1:0-413 GCF_004010375.2 Mesorhizobium sp. M2E.F.Ca.ET.209.01.1.1
TTGGTATCGTAGGTACTGAGGCGGTTGCCGCCAGCACCGTGAAACCAATGTCCAGCATAGTAGAAGATGAAGAACTCATCATCAGCGAGAGTCTTGATCGTGTACTTCAGATCGTCTCGCAAAGCCGTCAGACTGGCATCGGTGTCCTTAAGGACATGTACCGACACGTCCTCGTCCGGTAGATCGGCATAGATTCTCTTGATAACGTCAGCGAAGGCGTCCCCGTCGGCATGTGCGAAATCGACGGATGGCAACGGCTCGCCCTTGGGCGGCTTTCGATAGTTCTCGATCGCGACAACAAGGGCGGTTACTCGCGTAAACCTCCGCTCAGGTCGCGCGTCCACCTCAGTCGGCTGAGCTCCCGAGACTCCCCTCTTAGGCATCATCGTCCTCGTCAAGAAATTCGTTCTCTA
>NZ_SADP02000256.1:0-383 GCF_004010375.2 Mesorhizobium sp. M2E.F.Ca.ET.209.01.1.1
CGCGGGTTCGAGCCCCGTCACTCGCGCCATTCCCTTACGGGATCAACCGGAAAATTCGACTTGCGGAGCTTGCTTTGACGCGGGTTTCCGGCTCTTGCGCTGAGCGCCGCGCGCCAGTCGAGCGATGTGTTGCCGAAGTGCAACTTCGCAGGAAAACATGCAACCTAGCGTTTCGACGAGAACCCCTTTGGCAACTCTTCTGCTATCTTCTGGCCAATTTGGATAGCGGGGACTCGCAATGAGATACATTCTGGCAGCGGCGATGCTGGGCGCCACTCTTACCTCCGCCATGGCGGCGGATGTCGTGAACGAACTCCCGGTCGCCTCAACCTATGACTGGAGCGGTGGGTATATTGGCGGACAGATCGGCTATGCCTGGGGAC
>NZ_SADP02000025.1:0-82329 GCF_004010375.2 Mesorhizobium sp. M2E.F.Ca.ET.209.01.1.1
ATCCACCTCAAACCGGCCGATCGCGGCAAAACCAGCCGAAAGAGCCGCTAAAATGACCCTCGCATAAGCCGATCTCGCATCAACCAAACGCAAAACGGCCCCACGGCTCCGGTTTTTCCGCAGCCTGCTAAAGCATGTCGCCTGATTCCCTTTCAGCGCGACGCGCTTTAGGCAGCCTTCCCCATTGACAACCCCGCTGCCGGGCGGGCAGGCTGCGACCACGGCAACAACAAGACAGGCGTATCTTGCCACGTGTCTCTGCCGGCCTGACCAAGGCCGGACCACATCGTCGTATCTCTGCCCACGCCGCGGCGAACGCCGTTGACGCCGCCCAGGTACCTTACAGGGGCGCCCCGCGGACGGTCTTCGACCACCGACCGGCAACCCGGCGCAGCGCCGACATGCCGCGCTTGTTGCCCTCCGGAAAGCCCAATAGTCTGAAATCAACGCCGCGCCGCCATATCGCGACGAGCCGGCAAGGGAACACTCACCAAAGGAGAACATCATGATCCGCAAAGCGCTCTGGCTTTCGGCGACGTCGATATTTCTGACGCTTTTCACGGCAGGCGGCCATGCCGAGGACCGCGTCGTCAATGTCTACAACTGGTCGGACTATATCGACAGCTCGATCATCGACGACTTCACCAAGAAGACCGGCATCAAGGTCGTCTACGACACCTTCGATTCCAACGAGATCTTGGAGACCAAGCTGCTTGCCGGCGGCAGCGGCTATGACGTCGTCGTGCCCAGCGCCAACTTCCTGGCGCGCCAGATCCAGGCGGGCGTGTTCCAGAAGCTCGACAAGTCGAAGCTGCCGAACATCTCCAACATGTGGGATGTCATCTCCGAACGCACCGCCAAATACGATCCGGGCAACGAATACTCCGTCAACTATATGTGGGGCACGGTCGGCCTCGGCTATAACGTCAAGAAGGTGACGGCCGCGCTCGGTACCGACAAGATCGACAGCTGGGATGTCTTCTTCAATCCGGACAAGCTGGCCAAGCTGAAGGATTGCGGCGTCTATGTGCTGGATTCTCCCGCCGACATCATTCCGGCGGCGCTGAAATATCTCGGCCTCGATCCCAACAGCACCTCGCCGGATGATATTGCCAAGGCCGAGGAAGCGTTGCTCAAGGTCCGCCCCTATATCCGCAAGTTCCATTCGTCCGAATACATCAACGCCTTGGCCAATGGCGACATCTGCCTGGCGATTGGCTGGTCGGGCGACGTCTTCCAGGCGCGCAACCGCGCCGAGGAAGCCAAGCAGGGCGTCGAGATCGGCTATTCGGTGCCGAAGGAAGGCGCGCAGATGTGGTTCGACCAGATGGCGATCCCGGCTGACGCGCCGCATGTCGCCGAAGCGCTCGAGTTCATCAACTACATGATGACGCCCGAAGTCATCGCCAAGTCGTCGAACTACGTGCTCTATGCCAACGGCAACAAGGCTTCGCAGCAGTTCGTCGACAAGGCGATCCTGGAAGATACTTCGGTCTATCCAGATGCCGAGACGATCAAGAAGCTCTATACCGTTAAGCCATACGATCCAAAGACACAGCGCGTCATCACGCGCACTTGGACCAAGATCGTCACCGGTCAGTAAGCATTGAGACACGACCCCGGCAGCCAGCTGCCGGGGTCGCTTTCTTTTGGGGAAATCAAAAAAGTAACGGAGTGGGGATCATGAAATCGCTTGGCAGCATCCGCAGGGATTTCGCGCCATGGAACGACCCGAACGCCAAGCCATATATCCAGTTCGACAAGGTCACCAAGAAGTTCGGTGAATTCACCGCCGTCAACAATCTGTCGCTGACCATTTTCGAGCGCGAATTCTTCGCGCTGCTCGGCGCCTCCGGTTGCGGCAAGTCGACCCTGCTCAGGATGCTCGCCGGCTTCGAGGAACCGACGGCGGGCCGCATCCTGCTTGACGGGCAGGACCTGCGCGGCATCCCGCCCTACAAGCGGCCGGTCAACATGATGTTTCAGTCCTACGCGCTGTTCCCGCATATGACTGTGGAGAAGAACATCGCCTTCGGCCTCAAGCAGGAAGGCATGCCGGGACCCGATATCGAAAAGCGCGTCGCCGAGATGCTGAAGCTGGTCAAGCTCGAGCAGTTCGCCAAGCGCAAGCCGCATCAGCTCTCGGGCGGTCAGCGCCAGCGCGTGGCGCTTGCCCGCTCGGTCGCCAAGCGGCCCAAGGTTCTGCTGCTCGACGAACCGCTCGGCGCTTTGGACAAGAAGCTGCGCGAGGAAACGCAGTTCGAGCTGATGGACCTGCAGCAGGAGCTCGGCCTCACCTTCGTCGTCGTCACCCACGACCAGGAAGAAGCCATGACCATGGCCGATCGCATCGCCATCATGGACAAGGGCGAGGTCATGCAGGTCGCCACGCCAGCCGAGATCTACGAGGCGCCGACCTCGCGTTTCGTGGCGCATTTCGTCGGCAACGTGAACATGTTCGAGGGCAGGGTTGCCGAGCACACGGCAAACGCGACGCGCATCACCGGCGCGACCGGCGCCCAGATCGTCGTCGACAATGGCAGCAACGCCGCTGCCGGCTCCGACATCGTCTTCGCGATCCGGCCGGAGAAGATCAAGGTCTCCTCGAAAAAGCCCGCCGATGCCGTCAATGCGCTGGAAGGCGAGGTCTATGACGTCGCCTATCTTGGCGACATGACCGTCTTTCACATCAGGCTCGACGACGGGCAGATCGTGCGGGCAAGCGCCTTGAACGCCTCGCGCGTCACGGAGGATCCGCTGACCTGGAATGACCGCGCCTGGGTCTCCTTCCGGCCCGATGCCGGCGTCGTGTTGACCAGGTAGGGAGGCTGAGATGGCCGATATCGCAGCGACTGCCGCCCCATCGACGCAAACCACAACACTGCCGGCTAGGCTGGCGAAGGGCTTCGTCAACCGCCTCGTCATCATCGTCCCCTATCTCTGGCTGCTGTTCTTCTTCCTCGTTCCCTTCATCATCGTCTTCAAGATCTCGCTGTCGCAGACGGCGATCTCGATGCCGCCCTATACGCCGGTGCTTGACTTCAGCGACGGCATCTCGGGATTCCTCGCCGGCTTCCGCGAGCTCAACTTCGACAACTACACCTGGCTCACCCAGGATGCGCTCTATTTCAACGCCTATGTGACGAGCCTGGTCATCGCGGCGATATCGACGATACTCACCCTGATCGTCGGCTATCCGATCGCCTATGGCATGGCGCGTGCGCCGGCGACGATCCGTCCGACCTTGCTGATGCTGGTGATCCTACCCTTCTGGACCTCCTTCCTGATCCGCGTCTATGCCTGGATCGGCATCCTGAAGCCGGAGGGTCTGCTCAACCAGGTCCTGCTCGCCACGGGCCTGATCAGCCAGCCGCTGGTGATCCTCAATACCTACACGGCGATCTTCATCGGCATCGTCTATTCTTACCTGCCCTTCATGGTTCTGCCGCTCTATTCGTCGCTTGAGAAGATGGACTATTCGCTGGTCGAAGCCGCGGAGGATCTCGGCTGCCCGCCGATCGGCGCCTTCTGGAAGATCACCTTCCCGCTGTCGCTGCCCGGCGTCGTCGCCGGCTGCCTGCTGGTGTTCATCCCGGCCGTCGGCGAGTTCGTCATCCCCGACCTTCTCGGCGGCTCGCAGACGCTGATGATCGGCAAGACGCTGTGGAACGAATTCTTCTCCAACCGCGACTGGCCGGTCTCCTCGGCGGTGGCCGTCATCCTGCTTCTGGTTCTGACCATCCCGATCATGTTCTTCCAGCAGGCGCAGGCAAAGGCACAGGAGCAGGGCAGATGAACTCGACCTGGAGCCGCTTCAACATCACCTCGATCGTGCTGGGCTTTGCCTTCCTCTATCTGCCGATCGTGCTTCTGATCGTCTTTTCCTTCAACGAATCGAAGCTCGTCACCGTCTGGGGCGGCTTCTCGACCAAATGGTACGTGTCGCTGTTCCACAATCAGGGCCTGATGGACGCCACCTGGGTGACGGCGCGCGTCGGCGTCATCTCGGCGACGGTGGCGACCGTGCTCGGCACGCTCGCCGCCATCACGCTGACGCGCTACACGCGCTTCCGGGGGCGGGTGCTGTTCTCGGGCATGGTCTTCGCGCCGCTGGTCATGCCGGAGGTGATCACCGGCCTCTCGTTGCTCTTGCTCTTCGTCGCCGTTGGGCTCGACCGCGGCTTCTTCACGGTGACGCTCGCCCACATCACCTTCACCATGTGCTTCGTCGCCGTCGTCGTGCAGTCGCGGCTGGTCTCGTTCGACCGCTCGCTCGAGGAGGCCGCGATGGATCTCGGCGCGCCACCGGTGAAGACCTTCTTCCAGATCACCTTGCCGGTCATCCTGCCGGCAATCATCTCCGGCTGGATGCTGGCCTTCACCCTCTCGCTCGACGATCTGGTCATCGCGAGCTTCTCCTCGGGGCCGGGCGCCACCACGCTGCCGATGAAGATCTACAGCCAGGTGCGTCTCGGCGTGACGCCGGAAATCAACGCTGCGTGCACCATCCTGATCGCGGTCGTGGCGGTCGGCGTCATCATCGCCTCGATCGCCAATAAGCGTCGCGAAATCCAGCGCCAGCTCGACGAGCAGGCCGCGCAGCGCGGTTAAGTGGCGGGGCGCTTTTGCGTCCTCTAGAGCGGTTCACCGTCTCATGGAAACGGCGAACCGCTCTTCCTTTTGTTGCTACCCAATTCCGGACGGAAAACCGCCCACACTTTTCCTGGAATTGCTCTAAGTTACTGGCCCGAGACGCCGGGAGCGATCGGCGAGATGAACGGCGCGCTCCAATTGCCACCGACGAAGAACAGCGACTGGTTCGGCTGAGCGGGAGGCGGACTGGCCGCCTGGCCGTTGGCCTGCTGAGGCTGCTGCGCCGGCTGTCCGGTCGGCACGACGCCGCCCGAGAGCGCCAGTCCCCGTCCGGCATAGGAGGCGATGCCCGACAGCCAGATCTTGTATTTCTGCGCATTGATCTCGGCCTTGTCGAGGCGCGCCACGCCCTTCGAGATGCTTGCCTTGATCTCGGCGCCGTCGATCGGCAGCGAACCCTTGGAGACGTCGTCGAGCGCGAAGAAGCCGCCTTGCTGATTACGCTTCAGGAAGGCCGGCAGGTCGAGCCCGTTGAGCGTGCCCGGCCCGAACGTCGCCGAGAACGACCCATCGGCATTCTCGAAAATCGAGTTCCACGCCTTGCCCGGTCCCTTGAGGATGACCGACACCGTCCCGGTGCCGGCCGGCACCAGCCGCGTCATTCCCGCCGCCGTGCCAAAGGCGCCCGTGTCCACATCCGATGCCAGGAGCCGCATCTCGACCTGTGTGCCCTCGGGCTTGCGATCGAGGCGCAGGCTGCTCTGAACGGTGCCGTTGAAGGCCGACGCGTCGGATATGTCGAAGACGGCAAGGCCGTTCTTGACCTGCGCGGTCGCCGCGACGTCGGCGAGCTGCACCGGTCCCGCCGTCGCATGCGCCGCCGACAGCCTGAGATCGAGGTTGATGCGGTCGGCGAAGCTGGTGTCGATGTCGCCTGGGCCGGCCTCGCCGGTGGGCGCGACGGGCGTGAAGGCCGACAGGAACGATCTCAGATCCAGCGTATCGAAGGCGAGCGTGCCGGCGATCACCGGGCGCCCTTCGGCGAAGGAGAAATCCAGCGCGCCCATGCCCGGATTGTTGTTCAGCGTGACGGTCGTGTTCTCGAATTTCGCGCGCCCCGCCGAGGCGTTCACCTTGCTGGTGACCGAGACGGCACCGATCGCGGCACCCGGCGCGAGGCCGGCCTGCGACCACTCCAGCACGCGCCGCAGCGACGGCGCGGCGAACTTGGCCTGGCCGTCCAGATAGGCATTGTCCGACATCGAGGCCGTTCCGTCGAAGGAGAACGTTGCGGGCGCCGCCTTGAAGGAGAGGGTGACGGGGGCCGCGCCTCCGGCAAACAGCACCAGCGGTTTCGCGGAGGAGAAATCGAGCTGCACGGTCTCGCCGCGCCAGATTCCGGTCGCGGTCAGCGATGCATCGCTGTTCATCGCCTCCCAGTTCACCTGGCCGCTCAGGCTGCTCAGGATCTCGGTGTCCTTGCCGTCGGCCGTTGTCACGACGCGGCCATCGCGAAACTCGACCGTGCCGAACGGATCGGAAGGCAATCTGCCGAGGTCGGGCTTCTGCGGGTTGGCGGTGACCACGCCGCGCGCGGTATCGATCGAGCGCGTGATACGCCCGCCGGTCGGAAGCGGTGGCAGATAGAAGCCGCTCGCCATGCGCTGGACCCTGATCGTCGGGCGCACCAGCCTTGCGGTCGAGAAGGCGACGTCGCCCTGCAGGGCGGCCATGGCCGAGAGATCGACTTCCACGCGATCGGCCTCGACCACCGGCGGCGCGTCGGTCTCTGTCCATTGCGACAGCGTCACGTCGCTGAGGATGGCCCGGAACTTCGGCCAGACCTCGATGCGCGGCGAGCCGTCGATCGTGACCCTAAAGCCGCTCCAGGCGCTCAATTCCCAGGCGATGCGGTCGCGCACAATGCGTGTCGAGGCAATCAGCGGCAGTGCCGCGACCGCAAGCGCGATGACGAGCACGACAACGCCGATCGCCCACACCCCGCGCCGGATCAATGATGATGGCATTTCGCCCCGTATGCTTCTATTGCCGACAAAATCGCCCGACGGGTGTAACCGAGCGCCGACGCTTTTCAAGTCTTTATGGCCCCGCGATGGCATTTGCGCACCGGCAACCATGGATCGCCCGAACAAAATCTTGCTCTGCTGCGCTGCAATATGCATAAGCGAACCGTACGACCCCGGTCCACGGTTGCGCGCCGTTTTTGGAACGATGGCATAGGCGACGTTGAGCTTAACTGGCTCGAACGCGACGCGCTTGGGAGGAGCGATCATGGCCGCCGATACACCTTTGTGGACCCCGACGCAGGAGCGGATCGATGCAGCGCCGCTAACCGCGTTCATGAAGGCCGCGGCAGCGAGGGCCGGGGAGGCTTTCTCCAGCTACGCGGAACTTCACCGCTGGTCGATCGAGGATCGCGGCGCCTTCTGGAGCCTGGTCTGGGATTTCTGCAATCTTGTCGGCGAAAAGGGTGAGCGGAACCTCATCGACGGCGAACGCATGCCCGGCGCCAGCTTCTTCCCCGACGCCAGGCTCAATTTCGCCGAGAACCTCTTGCAGAAGACCGGCGCCGGGGAGGCGATCGTCTTTCGCGGCGAGGACAAGGTCGAGCGCCGGCTGTCCTGGAACGAGCTTCACGCGCTGACCTCGCGGCTGCAGCAGCTCTTCCTGTCGCTCGGCGTCAAGGCCGGCGACCGCATCGCCGCCATGATGCCGAACATGCCCGAGACGATCGCGGCGATGCTGGCGGCAAGCTCGATCGGCGCAGTCTGGTCGTCATGCTCTCCCGATTTCGGCGAGCAGGGCGTGCTCGACCGCTTCGGCCAGATCGAGCCGGTCGTCTTCATCGCGCCGGACGGTTATTGGTACAACGGCAAGGCGATCGAAGTGGCCGACAAGGTCCGCGCGGTCGCGGCGAAGCTGGCGACCGTCCGCAAGGTGCTGATCGTCGACTATCTCGGCACCTCGGCCGACGTCGCCGCCACCATCGACAAGGCGACCGCGCTCGAAGAAGCGCTCTCGCCATTCGCCGCCAGGACGGTCAGCTTCGAGCGGCTGCCCTTCGCGCATCCGCTCTACATCCTGTTTTCCTCGGGCACGACCGGCATCCCGAAATGCATTGTGCACTCGGCCGGCGGCACGCTCATCCAGCACGTCAAGGAGCATCGCCTGCATGCCGGCCTGCTCGACGGCGATCGCCTGTTCTATTTCACCACCTGCGGCTGGATGATGTGGAACTGGCTGGTCTCGGGCCTCGCCTCGGGCGCGACGCTTTTGCTTTATGATGGCTCGCCTTTCTACCCCGACGGCAATGTGCTGTTCGATTTCGCCGATGCCGAGCAGATGACCTATTTCGGCACCTCGGCCAAGTTCATCGATTCGGTTCGCAAAGCCGGTCTGAAGCCGATCGCCAGCCACGACCTGTCGAGCGTGCGCACCATCTCCTCCACCGGCTCGCCGCTGTCGCCGGAAGATTTCCGCTTCGTCTATGACGGCATCAAGAAGGACGTGCATCTGGCCTCGATCTCGGGTGGCACCGACATCGTCTCCTGCTTTGTGCTCGGCGTGCCGACCGAGCCCGTCTGGAGCGGCGAGATCCAGGGTCCCGGCCTTGGCCTGGCTGTCGACGTCTGGGACGACGACGGCAAGCCGATCCGGCAGGAGAAGGGCGAGCTTGTCTGCACCAAGGCCTTCCCGTCGATGCCGATCGGCTTCTGGAACGATCCTGAAGGCAAGAAGTATCACGCCGCCTATTTCGAGCGTTTCGACAATGTCTGGTGCCATGGCGACTTCGCCGAATGGACGGCGCATGGCGGCATGGTCATCCATGGCCGCTCGGATGCGACGCTCAATCCGGGCGGGGTCCGGATCGGCACGGCCGAAATCTACAACCAGGTCGAGCAGATGCCGGAAATCCTCGAGGCGCTCTGCATCGGCCAGGACTTCGACAATGATGTGCGCGTCGTGCTGTTCGTGCGGCTGGCCGCCGGCGTGAGCCTCAGCGAGGAGTTGGAAAAGCGCATCCGCGCCAGGATCCGCACCGGCGCCAGTCCGCGCCATGTGCCGGCCAAGATCGTCGCCGTCACCGACATCCCGCGCACCAAGTCCGGCAAGATCACCGAACTTGCGGTGCGCGACGTGGTTCACGGCCGCGCCGTGAAGAACAAGGAAGCGCTTGCCAATCCGGAAGCGCTGGAGCTGTTCCGCGACCTGCCGCAACTGGCAGGCTGACAGATGGCATGGTTAACGAAATCTATCTGCCGAATTTACCTAGATTTCACGGGTGGTACACATTCGTAAATTTTTCTGCCGCCCGGTAAGGACTTGTTAAGGGAGGACCCCGATAGTCGCGTGTAACTTGAGGGAGAAATCCCGTTCCTCGTCCCCTGAGGTTCAGCTCAAGCCCCCGTTGTGACAGCATCCCATTTCTCAAGGCGTCCTCCCGGACGCCTTTTTCTTTGGCCGAAACTGATCCAGGACGATTATTCGGCTAGCACGCGAGTCGAGGGGAAGGCGACCTCGACCAGGGTTCCTTCGCCTGGCGTCGAGGTAATGGCGAAGCGGGCGCGGTTCGCCTCCACCATGGCCTTGGTGAGCGGCAGGCCGAGGCCGGTGCCATCGCCGCGTCCGCGCTTCAGCGCATTGATCTGCTTGAACGGCTTCAGCGCCTGCTCGATCTCGGCCGGGGTCATGCCGATGCCGGTATCGCGCACGCGCATGACGACATCGCCTGAGGCTTCGTAAGCGGTCGAGACGATCACCTGGCCGCCGGCCTGGGTGTAGCGGATGGCGTTGGACAGGATGTTGAGGGCGATCTGGCGCACGCTTCGCAAATCCGCCACCACTTCCGGCAGCCGCGAGGCGAAGCTGGAGCGAATGATGACGCGCTCGCGATTGGCCTGCGGCTGCATCATCGCCACCGTCTCGGCCAGCGTGTCGTTCAGCGACACCGCCTCGTAATCCATCTCCTGCTGGCCGGCCTCGATCTTGGAGATGTCGAGCAGGTCGTTGACGAGATCGAGCACATGATTGCCTGACCGGTTGATGTCGCGCAGGTAGTCGCGATAGCGGTCGTTGGCGATCGGACCGAATTTCTCGTCCACCATCAGCTCGGAAAAGCCGATGATGGCGTTGAGCGGCGTGCGGATCTCATGGCTGATGCGGGCCAGGAAATCCGTCTTCTGCGAAGAGGCGCGCTCGGCCACGGCGCGTGCCTGCGTCAGGTCTTCCTCGGCCCGCTTCCATTGCGTGATGTCGCGCACCACGGCGCAGAAGCCGCTGTCGTTGGGAAGCCGGCCGATGGTCATGAACAGCGGGATGAAACGCCCCTGCGCCTCGCGGCCGATGACCTCTCGGCCGTCATTCAAGACGCTCGCCACGCCCGGCTCCGAGAGGCCAGCGAGATAGTCGCGCGCCGCGCGCTGGCTTTCGATGGCGAACAGCGAGGCAAAGGGCTTGCCGGCGACCTCGTCGCTGTCGAACCCGAAAAGGGCTTCCGCCGGCCGGCTGATCGAGCGGATATTGCCGTCGCGGCCGATCAGCACGACGCCGTCCGTGGCGGTGTCGATGATGGTGCGCATCTCGGCGATGCGCGATTTCAATTCCGGCACGTCCGGCTGCAGCGCCGGTTCGTCATTCGCGGCGATGAAATGCGCGGCATCGTCCTCGCCGGAGCGCCGCACCACCAGCATCAGCGCCTTGCCGCTCCGCCACGGCACCGAGCGAAGCAGGGCTTCGATCGGAAATTCCTGGCCCTGGCGGCTCTTGAGCTTCAGCGAGTGGTCGCTTTCGTCCGCGGCGGCATCCTCGGCATAGGGATCGGCAAACAGCGCGCCCAGGCCCCCCGCATCCGCTAGGTCTTCCAACGCATCGTAGCCGGTGAGCTCGAGGAAGGCGTCGTTGGCGTAATGGAGCTCGTCGCCCGAATGGATCAGCAACGGCACCGGCAGTCTGGCGAGGATGGACGTATCGGGCGCCTTGGTTTCCTCTCCAGTCGAAAAAGCGGACGGCACAAAGCCTGCGAGTTTGAGTGGCGGCGCGTCCAGGCGCGGCCGCGCCGGCGTTACCGTTTCCGGTTCTTCCGCGGCCGTCGCAGCGTCGGCGTCGGAGCCGGCCCAATCCTCGCTGTCTTGCGCATCGCGGAAATCGTCGGCGGTCATGCTGTCGTCGTTCGCCGTCGCATCGCGCGCCGGCTTTTCGGCGACCGGCTCGGTCGCTGGCCGTTCGGCCGGCTGCCGCGCCTCGGAGTAGGCATGCTCGGCCGCCTGCTGGGTGGCCGCTACCTGGCTGTCCTCGGAAGCAGGTTCGACGCCCGCTTCTTGCCCGGATTTCTCACCATCGGCGTAGCTGAGCAGCGAGCCGGAAGCGGCCGGCGTCACGGTCTCGCCGGCGTCGTCCGTCGCGGCGGCGTCATCGATACCGTCGAGCCTCGCCAGGTCTTTCTGGTCTTCCGCCTCGGTCTGTGCTTCCGCGGTCTCGGCATCAGCCTTCGCGTCCGCGGTTTCCGGGGCTGGCGGCGTCGCTCCCAGCGCAGGGTTCTCATGCCCGGCCGTTTCAAGCGTCGTTGGCTGGTTTGCCTCGGCCTTCGTTTCGACGTCGGGCTCTTTCGCTGTTGCCTCGTCCTTGCTGGCAACAGCCGCATCGGCCTCATTGCCGGCTTCGGCGGCGCCCGGCTCGGCAGGCAGGGAATTGTCCTTGCGCAGCCGCTCGCCGATCTCGCGGAACGCGCTGCGCTCGAGGATCGACAGGCTCCTCTGACTTGCGGGCGTGTCGCTTCCCGGCTGCTTGTCGTTGGCCGGCTGGCGGTGCTCGGCCAGCCTTATCACCTTGTCGGCGAAGCGCCGCTCCGGCTTCGGCACGATGCTCAACGCCGGCACTTCGCCCTGGAACGGATCTTCGGGCTTTGGCTGTTCCGGCTTGGCCTGCTCCGCGGCCGACTGCTCGACCGACGGCTCGTTCCCGGCAGGCGCGGCATTAGGCACCAGCGCCATGCCGAGCGCCTCCGGATCGATCACGGCGTCGGCGCTGCGCGCGACGCCGAAGCCGCGAAAACCCTCGAAGGCACGGCTGCGGCCATAGACCGGCAGCGCCGCCAGATCGACCGGTATCTTCAGATCGGTTCCGGCCACCGGCCACAGCACCGATCGGCCCGACCAGGTGTCGCGCCGTTCGAGCAGACCGGCGATCTCGCCCGAGGCGTCGAGGCCGAAAGTGGTGGCGACGTCCTTGAAACGGCGGCCGATCACATCGGCGGCGGGCTGGCCGACGATGTCTGCGAATTCGGGCGACAAAGCGCTGAATTTGCCTTCGGCGTCGGTGCGCCAGACGAAGCGCAAAGGTGGCGCCGAGCGGTCGATGTAGCGGGAGGGCAGGGCAGGCTGCGACGGCATGACGGTTTCGCGCGCGGCCGTCTCGCCAATACCCGGCTGCAGGCCTTCGGCCGCGACAGCTTCCTTCTGCTCATCCTTCGCCGGCGCTGCCGGTTGAGCCGGCCTGGCGTTCTCTTCGCCGGCGTTGAAATACCAATGGTCATGCTGGCTGGCGCCGGCGTCCGCAGCCTGTTGGCCGGGCTCGGCGGCATTCGCGTGATGATCGGTCGGGGCGGGCGGCTGGCCGGCCATCATCCGGCTTCCGGCGTCAGTCCGTGCATCGCCCTCAGCGGGCTCCGGGACCAGCCCGGCCTGTTCGCCAGCCGTCACGGCCGGTGCGAGGCTGTTGTCCTGGACCGGCTGGGGTTCGGGCTCGGCGGTCAGGCTTTCACCCGACAGCGTGGCCGCCACGGTGCCTGGCGCCGCGAATTGCTCACCATCGGGCCGATCGTCCTGGCCGGCGGCCGGCTGTTCGCCTAGGTCGCCGTCGAGCTGGTCCTCATCGATCACCACCAGCAGATGCCGCGTGTCGGTGAGCCGCGCGAAACCGGCCGGGTAGGAAGTGCCGCTGCCAGGCACGAGGCGCTTGACGACACGGTCGCCGCTGCTTGTCACATCCGCGACCAGCGCAGCCAGGGTCCGCGGCTCGATGCCGAGCGCCGCGAAGCCGTCCGAAGCCGCCTCGACATCGCCCTGCGCGTCGACGAAGGCGATGAAATGCCCTGCCTCGGTGAAACCGCCGATGGCGCGGCTGGCGATCTCGCCGGCGCTGCGGGAGCTGGTCTGCGCCGCCGGCACCGCCAGCATGATTGCCTTCTCGCCGTCCGGCATCGTCACGGCGCTGGCCAGGAAACCCACGGCACGGCTCACCATGCCCGTGGCCAGCCTCACCGTGATGGCGCGGTCGTTGCCAATCTCGGGAAAACCGCTGGTCGCCATGATCTGCCGCCTGGCGATCAGCGGCAGCCGCGCCGATGCGCCGATTATGGCCTCGATATCCGGATAGCCGAACACCGACGCCCCCGGTCCGTTCGCCCAGATCACCTGTTCGAGGTCGGCCGACAAGATGGCCAGGGCATCGCCGGCGGCAAAGCGCTGGCGCACCGCGTCGAGCACGGCGACGTCAAGGAAGGAGTAGTTTTCAGGCGGCATGCGCTGGGCAACCCTCCGGAGCGGGCATTTCAGTTAACGCTTTGTTAATAAAAGCCCACGGTCCGAAGGTCCACAAGCCCTGGCTTGCATAGGTCGAAATCTCTGGGCTCTTGGTTAACGGCCCGGCGGCTGACGCTACGGTTGCCGTGAGGGAAGATTCTTATGGTGCAGTGCAACAAAGATGTTGCAACGCACAAAAAAACCTCTATATTGCCACCATACATGAACGAGACGGCTTTCTGTCAAAGCCGCTATCTTGAAAGGTTGGAAAATGTCCAAGACCACCGCTAAGACCGCTGCCGAGACCATCGAAAACGTTGAATTCCCGAGCTTCGACGCTTCCAAGGCCACCGACCAGATCCGCGCCTTCGCCGAGAAGGGCGTCGAGCAGTCGAAAGAGGCCTATGCCAAGCTGAAGACCGGCGCCGAGGAGACCCAGAAGGTTCTGGAGTCGACCTACGAGACCGCCAAGGCCGTTTCCAGCGACGTCTCGCTCAAGGCGATCGCCGCGCTGCGCGCCAATGCCGAAGCCGGCTTCTCGCACCTTGAAGCCCTGGTCGGCGCCAAGACCCTTTCGGAAGTCGTCGAGCTGCAGACCGCTTTCCTGCGCAAGCGCGCCGAATTGGCGGTGGAGCAGGCCAAGGAGTTCCAGGCCGTTGCCACCAAGGCGGTCGAGGATGTCTCCAAGCCGGTCAAGAGCGCCTTCGAGAAGGCGATCAAGGACGTCAAGGCTGCCTAATTTTCGCGCACAACTGTGCGATGCATCAAAACGTCGCATTTCGTCAGACAAATAGTTATGCGATAGAGTTGAGTAACCAGATACCCGGAAGCGGAACCTCCTCCCTCTGTTTCCGGGGTGACCAGCCAGCATCTCCTCCCGCTGGCTCGTAACAGGAAAAGGCCGGCACCTCCTCCCGCCGGCCTTTTCTTTTGCCTGGATGCAGGAGGGCGAGGAAACCGGTCCTTTGCCTTATCAAGGGCCTTGAATTAGAATCCGATAGCCCGTATTGGACGCATCGCCGAAAGACAGAGCGGATCACGGAGAGGAAGCTTTCACCTTGATCCAGTTCATGCAGGGCGTGCCGTTGTAGCTCAGTTGGTTAGAGCACCAGATTGTGGATCTGGGGGTCGCTGGTTCGAGCCCAGCCAACGGTACCATCGCCTTCTCGCGTAAATAGCTGATTTTTTGATTTTAGCTGGACGGTTCGATCGTAGGCTTCGCTTCTGCCCGCGATTTTGCGTCAGTCTCATTCGAGCTGTTTCGGCGGATACCTATCAAGGCCGGGCACGATCGTCCGCAAGCCGCGTGACATCAGCCCCACGCTCGTCTTGTCAATTTCGGACGACAGCTGTCGAGTCCGGATCTGGCTTCTCACACAGGGGGATGCACGCAAGACGAAGCACGTGCGGGCGCATGCTGAACCCCAGCTTTCCGCTGACGACATTGCTATCGCCGAAGCTCGTCAGGCTCGTCCTCGCTTCGAGGGTGTTCGATGTCACGTCCGAAGATTGACACGTGGTGCAGGCTCACCCTCTGCTGCGCTATCCCTACGAGCGCCGGGTGGCGTGGAGGTGGTCAAGGACCATGCGGCCCGAGCCATTCTTGGCTAAGATGATCGCGTGGAAAGTTGGCATGCCTACGCGAGAGGGTAACGCATGGAACACAATCTTGGCTTGCTGTCCGACTTGACGCCGACGCTCCTGTTCGCGACGACGTGATGCAAAAGCAATGTCGGATCTTTTGTCTTCTCTATACGTGACCAGCTCATCCCGCCCGGCGCGCTGGGGCTTGGCCGCAAAGCTGTTTACAACCCTCGTCCTTCTTGGTGCGATCGCGGTCCTTGTCACCGGGGCGCTCGGTTACTTCCGCGCCCGCGACGCTCTCGAAAAAACAGTCTTCGACCAACTCACGGCCTCTCGTCAGGCCAAGACGCGCCAGGTCGAAACCTACTTCCGCACGATCCAGGCGGAGCTGAGCCTGCTTGCCACTTCCAAGATGGTGGTCGATGCGACACGCGAGTTCCGGACCGCGGTCGACCAGCTCGACCAGGCAGGCGCGCCGCTCCAACTGCGGCAGAAGGTCGGCGATTGGTACGCTGAGAACTTCATGCCGGGCATGACGCGCATTCTGGGCAAGGAGCCAGCCCTGTCGGACTACCTGCCGGTCAGTGGGGCTCCCTACTATCTGCAGTATCACTACATTGTCGACAATCCCAACCCCGCAGAGCGGCGCAAGCTTCTCGACGACCCCGGCGACGGAAGCGAATACTCCAGGCTGCATGCCATATACCATCCATTGATGCGCGCGGCGGCTAGCAAGGTCGGCTTTTTCGATCTCATGATTGCCGATCCAAAATCAGGTCGCCTGATCTATACGGTCGAGAAGGAGGTGGATTTCACCACGTCTCTTCAGTTGGGACCGTACCGCAGCGCCAACGTCGCGGCCGCCGTCGCCCGCTGCTCGCAGATCGCGGACCCATCAGCCAGCTGCCTGGAAGATTTCGCCTCTTATGCGCCATCAGGCGGCGCACCGATCGCCTTCATGGCAGCACCGGTGATTGCCCAGGGCGTCGTCATCGGCGTGCTCGTCGCGAAACTGTCGAATGATGAGATCGACAATGTTGTCACCGGCAATCGCCGCTGGCGGCAGGAAGGGTTCGGCGACACAGGTGGGGCCTATCTCGTCGGACCCGATTATCTGGCGCGCTCTGGGCCGCGGGCGTTCTACGAGAGCCGGGATAACTTCTTCGCCGACCTGAAATCCGTCGGCACCTCCGAAGAGGAGATCGCCGCCATTCAGCGTTACGGGACACCTGTGCTGCATCAGCGCATCGACACCAAGGCTTCCCATGCCGCGCTCGCCGGTGTCGAGGGCACAGGCGAGATCATCGGATACCGTGGCGTCCCGACGCTCGCTTCATGGGGACCGCTCGCGATTTCCGATGTCAAATGGGCGCTCGTCGCCAAGATCGACAGCGCCGAGGCCTTCGCACCGATCGCCGAGCTCCGCCGGGATCTGTTGCTCGTCGGAGGACTGGCGATGCTCGTAGTCGCCGCCACCGCCGCCTGGCTTTCGCGCGCGCTGCTCGGACCGCTCCGCGATCTGACTGCCGGCGTGAAACGCTTCTCTGCTGGCGACTATGCGACCAGCGTGCCGGTCCGCACGCGCGACGAGATTGGCGAGCTCTGCACAGCCTTCAACGGCATGGTTGAGGATCTGCACCAGAAGAATGTCGTGATCGAGAACAAAATCCGCGAGAACGAGCTGCTGCTGCTCAACGTCCTGCCGGCACCGATCGCCAATCGGCTGCGCGCTGGCGAGGAGAGGATCGCCGACGGCTTCGCCGAGGTCACGGTCGCCTTCGCAGACCTGGTCGGCTTCACGACGCTGACATCGGAAATGCCGCCGCACGATGTCGTGATGTTTCTCAACGGACTCTTCACGCGCTTCGACGTTGCCGCCCATGATCTCGGCATCGAGAAGATCAAGACGGTGGGCGACGCCTATATGGCGGTGTGCGGCCTACCCGTGCCGGTGGCCAACCACGCCGAGCGCATGGTCCGGATGGCCATTCGCATGGTCCATATTACTCGCGAGCACGCGATGGAACACAATATCTCGATGAAGCTCAGGGTTGGCGTCAACAGCGGGCCAGTGGTCGCCGGCGTCATCGGGAAGAGTAAGTACATCTATGATCTATGGGGTGACACAGTGAATCTGGCGAGCCGCATGGAGTCTGGCGGAGTTCCCGACTCTGTTCAGGTGACGCGCCCTGTCTACGAACAGCTCAAGGACCAATTTGTCTTCGAGCCTCGCGGCGCTATCGAAGTCAAAGGCAAGGGAAAAGTGGAAGCCTGGGTGTTGAGATTTTAATGGCGGCTTGTCGCGCTTCGCCCGCAAAAGCGCACTGACGGCTTCCGGCAAACCGCAGCATTTTCCACTTTGAGGCGAAATAATTCTCAACTATGGTTCCCTAGGCTTAAGGCATGGGGATTGCCGATGGTTCTGTCACGCAGGGGTGTCGTGATCGGTGGCCTGGCGCTGGTTGCGGTCGGTGCAACCGGCAATGTTCAAGCCGCGGCGGCAAAATCCTTTTTCGCCGGTACCGCCATCGACAACAATTTCGTCTATCGCAAGACCAACTTCGCCAAGATCGACAAGAGATGGCATCGCCAGATCGTTAAGTATTTCAGCAGCGAGCCGGTCGGCACCGTCGTGGTCGATACCCGCCACCACTTCCTCTACCTCATCATGGAGAACAAGACCGCCATCCGCTACGGCGTCGGCGTCGGCAAGGAAGGCTTCAAATGGTACGGCCGCGCGACGATCGACCGCCGCGCGCTCTGGCCGCAATGGGTTCCGCCCCCAGAAATGCGCAAGCGCAGACCGGAGCTACCTGACATGATCGCAGGCGGCGCATCCAACAATCCGCTCGGGCCACGTGCGCTCTATCTGTACCGTGACGGCGTCGACATCGGCTACCGCCTGCATGGCACGCTGGAGCCATGGAGCATCGGTACCGACGCTTCCAGCGGCTGCATCCGCATGTTCCCTGAAGACATCATCGACCTCTACCAGCGGTGCCCGATCGGCACCGCGGTGGAGGTCCTGCCGCACATCGCCGACCAGGCGCCCGCTTCCACCTCTGTCGAATGATGGCGCCTCATGAACCGCATGATTGAAAACACGCGCCGGCTGCTCGCCGCCGGCCTGTTGTTGCTGGCCGCATCCTGCTCGACCACCAACACGCTGGCCCCTCCCACGCCCGACGTCACCAACGCCGAGATTGCCGGCTTCCAGAACGTGCAGCCGGGCAGCGAGGAGGATTTTATCCTCAATGTCGGCCGCCGCACCTATTTCACGAAAGGTTCGGCCGAGCTCGATTCTGTCGCCAAGACCACCCTCGACACCCAGATCGCCTGGTTAGCAAAGTATCCGCGCTGGATGCTCAAGCTGCAGGGTTTCGCCGACGATCCTGGCGCAAACGAAACGGCTCTGTCGCAGCGGCGCGCCGATGCGGTGATGGACTACCTCGCCGCCGGCGGCATAGACCGCAACCGCATGTGGGCCAAGGGCTACGGCAAGGACCGGCTCGTCCGCGACTGCCCCGACACCGCCTGCAGGTCGCAGAATCGCCGCGTCGTGTCTAATTTGCGCGATGAGAGGGACGAGTCGTAGGGGACACTGTTTTGCTTGTCAGTGTCTCACAACGCGACGGCGGCATGTCCGCTTCGGTCATTTCGGCGGTGGAGATTGGCTTAGCCTCTGCATGAAAGCAGACGTGGCCAGCGACAGATCCGTCTTTGCACGCCTATCTGTATCATCCGCCGCCCGCTTTGGCTTCGGGCATAACTTGCAGCAACGGCTGCGGCGATACTGCGATCTCTCCCGTGAAGGGCCGATCGTGGGCGAGAATCAGGAGAACGGATGCCGCCACGCCGGTCGCAAAACTTCCAAGAGCGATCGCCGATGCCGTTCGGTTGTCACTATGAACGACCGCAATCGCGAGAAGAGCACAGAAGGCTTGCAGGATCAGGCAGGCCCACTTCGTGGGATTGACCTGCGCGGAGCTGACGAGAATCCGTTGGCGACGCGCCTCCAGGGCGTCTTCAAGCCATCTCGTCATCTCGCGCTGCGCGATCTCCTGGCCGGGATTGGTTGGCGTCAAAGCCAGCGTCGTCCGCAGCGCCTCGTTAAGCGCCGGCGGGACTATGGTGAGGGTCGCCGCTCCCTCGGCCATCAGCGGCCACTCCTGGCTCGTCGTTTCCTCGATATAGCTGCGCAGCAGCGTCCGTAAGCGCGCCTCGGGTTCCCCGGGAAAGCTGCCCGCCAGAACCATGACCGACCGCAACGCGCTGGCCTCGCGATTGACTGCCGCACTGGCGTGGTCGCTGTCGCTCCAGACCTGAGCCGCGGTGAACGCCACGAATAAGCCGAAGATGATACCGAGCGGCGGCAACATGCCAGGCGAAAGCGCCTTGAATGACCGCGCCGTGGAACCCGCAGCAAGAGCGGCGATGCCCTGGTGCAAGATGAACGCGACGATATAGGTGGCCCCGAACACGACGAGAGCCATCCAAGCCAGTGGAAGAGTATGCAACCACCCACTCATAGTAGCGCCTTCCCTATGCTGAGAGTTCGCCGGCAGGCGTTTGTAGGGCCGTAGTTCCACTCGTGGCAATGCCACCGTGTTCCATCGTGTCAACAATCCTACGCACTGCTGCCAGCGCCGGTCGAAAGACCTGCTTTAACAACGAGGCGCTGGCTGTAAGGGGCTTCTTCTATACCCGCCTCGAGAACCTGATGACTCAACAGGCCCTCTGAGGTGACAGGAGCAGAACTATCCCAGGAAGGAGTCAGGATCTGCAGCTGTCTCGCAGTCCCGAGAGAAAATGGCTCTAAGCTCCGGAAGGCCTTCCTTCGATTCCGCTTCCTGATTGGCCTTCTGCCTCCGCAAAACTGATCTCCAGGCGCTCGATCAGCGCCCGATAGCGCGGATGATCGCGCAGAGAATTCATATCCACGTCCTGCGCCATCCAGTGCACCTGCTGCAATCCAAGCTGCGGCACGCAGTGCTCCAGCGTGTCGACCGCCTTTTCCACGGCGCCGATCGCCGCCAGGAAACACGCGACATTGTAATGGCTGTTATAGTCTTCCGGGTCGATGGTGATCGCGCGCTCGGCCCACTCGAAGGCGCGTTCATCCAGGCAGAAATTGTGGAGGACGTAACAACCATAGGCATAGGCTGCGCCATCGTCCGGATAGAGCTGCATGGCTTTCTCGATGCGGGTAAGCAACTCCCTTGAGAGCCGATGGGCTTCCTCCTCGTCGCCCAGCGTCTTGCGGCAATCCCACAGCATGCACATCGCGCCATAGCTGTTGCGGTCAACCTCCGCCGCCTTCTCATAGGCGGCCGCGGCCTCTGCAAACTTGCGCTCCATGCGCAGCACGTCGCCCAAGGTCCTGTGTGCCTCGTAGAGATCGGGATCGAGCGCGATTGCTCGCCGGCAGGCGGCGCTTGCGAGCTCGATTTGCTCCTTCTGGAAATGCGCCATCGCGTGGGCCACGTGAGCTTCCGCGAGCGTCGAGTCCAAGGCCAGCGCGCGCTCAGCCTCGGCGCTCAAGGTGACAAGCTTTGCGCTCGGATCTCCGGATCTCAGCAACATGCCCTCAGCTAGCGCCAGCCCGGCCCGCGCCAGAGCGTATTCGGGATCGATCTCCAGCGCCCGCTGGTAGAGCCGTCGGGCGGAAAGGTGATTGCGACGGCCCAGGCGCAAGAAATGCTGCCGTCCCATGAGGTAATATTGATAGGCTTCTACGTTCTCCGTGGTGCGTTTGCCGATGGCAGCATACTCGGCCGGCATCAGTCGGATCTTTAGGGCATCGACGATGGCCCGCGCGATCTCGTCTTGGAGCGCAAATATGTCGTCAAGATCACGGTCGTAGCGTTCGGCCCACACATGGTGCCCACTCGTCCCGTCGATCAGCTGCGCGGTGATGCGAACGCGACCACCCGCCTTGCGCACGCTGCCTTCCAGCACATGCGAAACGCGCAATTGCCGGGCCGCTTCGCTGACGTCCATCGACTTGCCTTTGAGGGCAAAGGTCGTGTTGCGCGCCGTGACTGCCAGCGCCCCGACCTTGCTGAGGTCCGTAATGATGTCCTCGGTAATGCCGTCAGAGAAGTATTCCTGCTCTGGGTCGCCGCTCATGTTGGTGAAAGGCAGCACGGCGATCGATGGTCGATTGCGTAACGGAAGCGCATCCTTGACCGACGGCACGGACGAGCTGGTGGGGGATAGCTCAATGGACATGACACGGTAAGCGCGTACCGGCTCCGCAATGTTGTGAACCCGTTGTTCGCCGATATCCGTATAGACGTATTCGAGTTTGCCTTTTACTTGATCGTAAATGGCGCGCCCGATGCAGACGCCGCCAGGCTCCGCTAACTTTTCAAGCCGTGCCGCGATGTTCACACCGTCTCCGTATATCGTGTCGTCTTCGACGATCACGTCGCCGAGATTTACGCCCATACGGAACGCCATACGCCGGTTTTCGGGGAGGCCCGCGTTCTCGCCGCCCAGTTCGCGCTGCAGTTCGATCGCACACTGCACGGCGTTAACCGCGCTCCCAAACTCGATCAGCAGGCTATCCCCGGCCGAGCCGACGATGCGTCCGTGGAACCGCGCGATTTTGGGCTCGAATACCTCAGCTCGGAGCCGCCTCAGCCGTCCCAGCGTTCCTGACTCGTCGGCTGCCATCAGCCGCGAGTAACCTGCCACGTCGGCGGCCAAGATCGCCGCAAGCCTGCGTTGCTCTTCTCGCAAGGAGGACCTCCCGCCAGTTCGAACAATCTTAGCCTAAGAAACGGCGCGAGCGAGCCCTTGTTCGGATGCCTGGAATCCGAAATTGGCTTAAGGAAGCATATCGCAGCGAAATTCGACTGCGCGGCAGGTCGCGTCCCGGTCTATGGAAGTCTGGTCGAGGAAGCGTCATAACGTTGACGAATAACGTTCGTCAGGCTCCCTTGCGCCGGATAGAGCGGTATCAGGCAGGCCTGCAGGGCGTGGTACAAGTCGGCTTTGCCGACAAACAGCGAATGCGCCGGCCGCAGGTCCTCATCGAGTTCTTCGAACCATCCGCCATGCTCGCGGTCGATATAGGCCTCGGCGATGGTATTCCAGATGCGCCGATACCATTCTTCATGGAAGGCGCTTGGACGATGCTCGGCCAGGAATGAGGCAGCGCCCGCGGCCTCGGCGATCGGCCACCAGGGTTTGAAGCGGAACGCCGGCTTGTCGGCCCAGTCGAGGGTGTAGAAAAAGCCGCCTTTGGTTCCATCCCATGCCAGTTCCACGGAGCGCCGAAACAGCATCTCCGCGGCTGCCGGCATCCAGTCGTGCTTTTTGCCGCCAAGCACCCACAGCTGCAGGGCCAGCCTCGCCCATTCGAGCCAATGACCCGGCGTCGTCCCCGACGGACGGAACATCTCGTTGACCGCCCTGTAGGAGCGGTCGATCGCCCACTGCTCGTCGAAATGCTCGGCGACGCGAAAGTCGCACTCGCGGGCACGGCGGTTGATGATCAGGTCCGCAATGCGCTCCGCCTCGCGCAGGTATTCCTGATCGGCGGTCGCCTCATAGGCGGCCATCAATGCCTCGGTCAGGTGCATGTTGGAATTCTGGCCGCGATAGCCGCGCAACGGCGTCCAGTCGCGCTCGAACTCCTCGGCGATGGCGCCGTGCTGCTCTTCCCAGAACCGGTCGTTCAGGATCGTCGTGACGTCTGCCAGCATCCCGTCGGCCAAAGGGTGGCCCACCAGCTTCGCGCTTGATGCCGCAAGCAGCACAAAGGCGTGGCCATAACCCTGTTTGCTGGCGTCCTTGGGCCCGTCGTCGTCGAGCGACCACATGTAGCCGCCATGCTTTGCATCACGATGGCAGTGCCAGAGATACTGCATTCCATGATCGATCATCCGGTCACTTCCAGGCCGCCCAAGCAGACTGGCGATGACGTAGCAATGGACGGCCCGGGCGGTGGTGTGGATTGGCCTGACGGCCTTTCCGGGCAGGGGCTTGCCAGTCGCATCGAGATCGAAGAACCCGCCCCGCGGGTTGATGGTGACCGGATCGAAAAGGTCGAACAGGATATTTGCCTGCTTGGTGAGCCAGGCGCGGTGCCAAGGCGCATCACGCCAGGCGCCGGAACTGGACGAGGAAAACGAAAATTCCGGCATTCAATGTTTCCTGGTGGGCGTGAACAGGTTGGCTGTTGGCGGCGCCTCGTTGGCGGCGCTCCTTTATACAGATAACGAGCCGCGCGAATGAACCCGTCGAGGCGCCAATTTCGGTGCATGGTCCTTGAGAATGTTTGGAAAGGTCAAGGGCCAAGCCCATCGTGGATGGGCTGGAGGAGGGGGTCGAGTTGTAACGCTCGCGTCGCTGACCCACGAAGCACGGTCCGCGTGTTGGTCGTCACCGTGCGTTCGGACTTGAAGAGCTGAATTGGGCGAGCCGGCCTTTGTGCCCTTTCACACGGTCAACAGACGGGCCAACAACGCCGAGGCTGGTGTGTCGGCCAAGCCAAGATCGCGGACGCTGCTCATGTGGTTGGCCCCTGCGAGGCTCGTGAGGGAAACGACCAGCCCTTGCCGTTCGAGATTCTCTGCAAAAGCGGCGGCCTGGCTGTGGAAAGGCGGCGTTTCCTCGGCGCCGACGGATACCGCGACCGCGACGCCCGGATCGAAGCTGTGATCGATCGGCGAGAACCGCTGAACCTCTTGGTCGGTGATCGCGATCTCGGCAGCGAGAAACGACTCCTGCAACGGTCCCAGGTCGTAGATGCCGCCGAGCAGGAGCGCGCCTTTGATGCCCGAAGGCCGGGTGTTGTCGTCAAAGAGCATCGTCGCGAGATGCGCCCCGGCGGAATGGCCGCTTACCGTCAGTTGGCCGGGATCGCCGCCATAGCTCGCGATGTGGTCATGTATCCATTGCCTGGCGCGGCGTATTTGATCGACGATCGTCGCCATTCTCACGCTCGGTATCAGTGCGTAGTCGACGATGACGGCAATCGCCCCGGCGTTGGTGACGGTGTCCGCCACGTAGGAATAGTCGCGCTTGGAGAACATGCGCCAGTAGCCGCCATGAATGAACATGTGCACCGGCAGACGATCGCGTTTGCCCTGCGGGAAGAACAGGTCGACGGTTTCCGTGCCGTCCGGTCCGTAAGGCACGTCGGTGGCCATCGGAACTCTCGCCCTGGTCGCGGCGCTGCGCCGGACGATCTCGGCGACGATGTCGTCGAACTCGGGGACATGGTCGCGAATGCGGAATGGATCTTTCGCCATCTGTCTCATCAGATCGTCACGGCGATGTATTTCGCCTCCATGAACTCGGCGATGCCGTGCTTCTGCCCGCCCTCGCGCCCAAGCCCGCTTTGCTTGACGCCGCCGAAGGGCGCGGCAGGGTCCGACATCAGGCCGCGATTGAGCGCGATCATGCCGGACTCGATCTTCGACGCCATGCGCATGCCCTTTGCAAGGTCGCGCGTGTAGATATAGGCGGCAAGGCCGTACTCGGTATCGTTCGCCTTGGCGATGACCTCCGCCTCGTATTCGAAGCGGCTGATTGGCGCCACTGGACCAAATATCTCCTCGTGAGCCATGGCGGCGTCGGCCGGCACATCGCTCAGCACCGTGGGCGGATAGAAAAATCCTCGGCCCTCGGCGATCGCGCCGCCGCACAGAACCTTCGCGCCGCGCACGACCGCGTCCTGGACGAGCCGATCGATCTTGTCCACGGCCTTCCTGGTGATCATCGGTCCGCATTCGGTTTCCGAATCCGTGCCTGGGCCGATGGCGAGCGCCGCCATGCGCTTGCGCAGGCCTTCGGCGAACGCGTCATGGATACCCGCCTGGACGTAGAGCCTGTTGGCCGCCGTGCACGCCTCGCCGGCATTGCGCATCTTGGCGATCATCGCGCCGTCGAGCGCCGCCTCGAGGTCGGCGTCGTCGAGCACGATGAACGGCGCATTGCCGCCAAGTTCCATCGAACAGGAAATGACGTGTTTCGCCGCCTCGGCGAGAAGCACGCGGCCGATGCCGGTCGAGCCGGTGAAGGAGAGCTTCCGCACCCGCGCGTCGGCCAGCATGGCCGCAGTCACGGACCCCGGATTCGAAGTGGTGATGACGTTGACGACGCCCGGCGGCACCCCGGCCTCCTCGTAGAGGGCAGCAAGCGCGTAGGCCGTCAGCGGCGTCTCGCTGGCCGGCTTCAGGATGACGGTGCAGCCGGCGGCAAGGGCCGGCGCGATCTTGCGTGTGGCCATCGCCGCCGGGAAGTTCCACGGTGTTATCAGCACGCAAATGCCGATCGGCTGGTAGTCGACCACGATCCGGTTCGCGCCGGACGGCGCAAGGCCGAACTCGCCGCTGATGCGAACCGCTTCCTCCGCGTTCCAGCGGAAGAACTCGGCCGCGTAGGCAACTTCGCCGCGCGCGTCGCGCAGGGCCTTGCCGTTCTCCAGGGAGATCAATACGGCCAAGGTCTCGGCGCGTTCGGTCATCAACTCGAAGCAGCGCCTCAGGATCTCGGACCGCTTGCGCGGCGGGGTCTCGCGCCAGCCGGCAGCTGCCTGTGCCGCCGCCTCGACCGCAGCCGCGGCATCGGCGAGCGTTGCGTCCGGAACCGCGGCGATCACGGCCTCGGTCGACGGGTCGACCACTTCGATGACGCGGCCGTCGGATGAGGGGCGCCATTTGCCGCCGATATAGAGTCCATGCGAAAACGCGGCATACTCAGACATGTCGGTGTCCTGGTCGAATAGGTCTATCGAAATGTTCATCATGGACTTGGGCTCCGTCCCTCACATCGTCACGGCGGACATATCGCCGCGATAAGCGGCCCCGACCAGGCGCTGCATCGCGGGCAGGTCGAAAGGACGGGGATTGTTCTTGATCAGCCGGTCGATGCCGAGGGCCTGTTCCGCCGTCCAGTCGATCCTGTCCTCGGCAAGACCGAGATCTGCCAGCGTTCGTGTGATGCCGATGGAGTTGAACAGTCGCGCGACTTCCGTGATCGTGGCGTCGGCCAGCTGATCTGCATTTCGATCCTGGCGCGGCAGGCCAAGCGCAATGCCGATTTCCGCGATCTCCGCGGTTGCCGCCGGCAGGTTGTAGCGCATCACATAAGGAAGCATCGTCGCGACGCCCAACCCATGCGGCGTGTGGGTGAGCGCGCCGACTGGATACTGCACCGCATGGGCGGCGGCGGTTCCCGCCGTGCCGAAGGCGCAGCCGGCGACCAACGCTCCCATCATGACATCGGCTCGTGCATTCTCGTTCGACCCGTCGCGATAGGCTGCTTCGAGGCTGCGGCCCAGGAGCCTGATCGCCAAAAGCGCGAAATGATCGGTCAGCGCGCTCTTGCCGACAAAGACATGGCGTTGTGCCAGATCGGCATCGGCGCCGCGTCTTGCCGCGGTGAAGGCCTCGATCGCATGCGTCAGCGCGTCGGCGCCGGCGATGGCGGTCAGTGATGGCGGACAACTCGCCGTCAGGTCCGGATCGCACAGCGCAACCGCGGCGATGAGATGCGGGCTAGAGATGCCGACCTTGAGCGTCCGCTCCGGGTCGGAGATGACCGCGACGGGAGTGACTTCGGAACCGGTGCCGGCCGTGGTCGGCACCGCAATAAGGGGAAGGGTAGGGCCCGGCACCTTGAACTCACCATAATAGTCCTGGAGCCTGCCGCCATGGCTGATGAGCAGCCCAGCGCATTTCGCCATGTCAAGGCAACTACCGCCGCCGACGCCGATCACCATGTCCGGCTCGAATCCCTTCGCCTCCGCGATACAGGCGCCGACGCTGTCGCGCGGCACATCCGGCAAGGTGCGGTCGTAGACGAGCGTGTCGATCCCGGCAGCCTGCAGCCCCTCGAGCATCTCGATGAACTCGGACGTTCTGGCGAGCCGTTCGTCGGTGCAGATGAAGGCGCGCCGGCCATGTCGCCCGGCAATGGCGGGCAGCGCATGGCGCTGGCCTTTGCCGAAAAGGATTTCGCGCGGCAGGCGCGCGGCTGCAAAAAGGGTCATGAACTGAGATCTTTCGAAAGGGACTGGTGCGAAAACGCTGTGCATCGGTTGAGTGGCCTCTGGTTCGCAGGCCGGTGCTTTGTCGGCTTTCGTGCCCGCATCGTTGAATGCGGCGATACGGTTCCTGGCCCCATCCGTTCGTATCCTCTATAAAATCGTATAGGATATCCTATTGAATTGGCCGGAGCATCATGTTAGGGCTCGTTCCTGTCAAGAGGTAACCGATGGAAAATCCCGACCTGACGGTTGAAACCGAAGCTCGCTCAAGCGGTCGCATCCAGCGCGCCAACGGCTTGGCGGGCGATGTTTACGAAGCAATCTTTGCGCAATTGATGTCGCTTAAGATTCCGCCGGGAGCGCGCATCACTGTCGACAACCTCGTCAGGGAATTCGACGTTTCACACACGCCTATCCGCGAAGCGCTCGGGCGGTTGGAGGGCGAGGGCCTGGTGGTCAAGACCCACCTGATCGGCTATAGCGCGGCCCCGCAAATCACCCGGCGTCGGTTCGATGAACTTTACGAACTGCGCCTTCTGTTGGAGCCTGCTGCCGCTGCCAAGGCTACGGCAACCCTGGATGAAGAGCGCCTTGCGGTGTTGCAGGAAGCGGCAGGCGTGATGGCGCGGCGGGTGGGGAAGGACGAACGCCTGCGCTACTCCAATTTCGCGCGGCAGGACGCGATCTTCCACGACAAGATCATGGAGTTCGCACAGAACGAGCTAATCCGCGAGACGCTGAACCACCAGCATACGCACTTCCACATCTTCCGCCTGATGTATCACTCGCGCGTCACCGAAGAAGCGCTGGATGAGCACGAAGCGATCCTCGCTGCTTTCGCTGCCGGCGACGCGCATGCCGCCGAGAAGGCGATGCAAGTGCACATTGAGAATTCGCGGGACCGCCTCCTGCCCGCCTTCGAGTAACCGAAAGGACAAGTCATGCCAGCCAAGAAGATATTGATGCTGACCGGTGAGTTCACCGAGGAATATGAAATCTTTGTCTATCAGCAGGCGATGGAGGCCGTCGGTCACACCGTCCATGTCGTTTGCCCCGACAAGAATGCGGGCGACGTGATCAAGACCTCGCTGCACGATTTCGAGGGCGACCAGACCTATACCGAGAAGCTCGGCCACTATGCTCTGATCAACAAGACGTTCGCCGACGCGGAGAAGCAGCTCGACCAGTATGACGCCGTCTATTGCGCCGGCGGCCGCGGACCCGAGTACATCCGCACCGACAAGCGCATTCAGGCGATGGTGCGCCATTTCCACGAAATGAAGAAACCGATCTTCACCATCTGCCACGGCGTGCAGATCCTGATTGCGGTCGATGGCGTCGTACGCGGCAAGAAAGTAGGCGCGCTGGCGGCCTGCGAGCCGGAAGTAACGCTCGCCGGCGGCACCTATATCGACCTGTCTCCGACGGAGGCATATGTCGACGGCACGATGGTTTCGGCCAAAGGCTGGACGGCTCTCGCCGCCTTCATCCGGGAATGCCTGAAAGTGCTCGGGACGGAAATCCGGCACGCCTAGGGTCTGGCGGAACGAAGGAAGACTTGGAGCGGGTGGCCGGTTCTGGTGGAAGGCGCACCGCTCCAACTACCCAAAGATTGCAATCTTTCATCGGTCGAAGAGTGGCCATTCTTCGAGACTATCGAACCTGGAGTCTGGCCGGCTTTTCCGGCCGACTAAACCGATACTCGACCTGTCGCCGTTCTGAGCCGACAGATTTCTAGATCCCTGCGGCAAATCTCTCGCTTGCGACCCGGATATGCCGCTTCACGTCGCTCCATCGGATGACGGATTGGAGTAGGCGGAGACAGCTGCAGGGAAACGACGCCTCATGACATCGGCCAATATTCTGATCTGCGATTTTGTCGGCCTCCGCTTTGGCGCCGACGGCAATCCCGACCACAGCGAGGTCCAGGCCTACATCGAGGCCAAGGGTGGCGTGTTCCATCAGACAGGCATCGCCAAGGCCGGCGCGCTTGACCCTGGCAAGCTGCATTTCTTCTACCAGCCGCAATTGAGCACGCGCGACGAATTGCTGGCCGAGGCCGGCGACGGCCGCTACGACGCCGTGATCGCCGCCGCGACCTTCATTCCGGCCGAGACCAGGTTCCGTCTCGGCGGCGTGCGCATCGGTGCCGGCACCGGCAATATGGGGTCGGCATCCTGGGGCGGAGGCAGCGGCGAAGGCGGCGAAGCGCCTTTGATGAATACGCCCGGCATCAACAGCCGCGCCACCGCGCAAATGGCCATGAAGGCGCTGCTGAAAGTCAGGCCGGATCTTCCCGTGGACAGGCTCAACGCGCTGGTCGCCGGTGGGCAGTTCGATACGGGCAAGGACCTGCGCCATTACCCGACCGAGAAGCTCGAAGGCAAAAGGCTGGCGGTGATCGGCTATGGCAATATCGGCCGGGAATTCGCCAGGCTCGGCCAGGCCTTCGGCATGCGGGTCGCCATTCATGCGCGGCCCCGTCACCAGAAATGGATCGAGCTGGAAGGCTTCGACTACGCCGCAACCATGGAAGACGCGGCGCGCGGCGCCGACGCGCTTTCGGTCCACCTCGGGCTGGGTGCTTTCGATCCCGACGCGCAACGATACGCCAATGCCGGATTGATCGGAGATGAAGTTCTCTCCCTCCTCAACCACGGCGCCGTGCTTATCAACTATGATCGCGGCGAGCTGGTCGATGTTGCAGCGCTGGAGCGTGCGCTGGCGTCAGGACGCATTTCCCACGCGGCGATCGACGCGGACCTGTTCAGGGACGGCGGCACGCTTTCAGGCCCGATGCTGCCCTATCTTAAACTGGTCGAGGCCTATGGCAAGCGTCTGGAACTTCTCCCCCATGCGGCAGCCGACACCGATCATCCCTCTCGCGTCGCCGGCGCCAAGCAGGCGGTCGATCAGATCCATGCGGCCATCACCGAGCGTCGCGTCTCCAATCTGAAAGGATCGCTGCCTCCGGGTTTCGTCGACATGGGAGCGAAAGTCCCTCCCGGCATCGGCGGCATCACGCCTCGGCACCTGGCAGTGCTCGCCGCGGACCAGGCGGTTGCCGCCGACATGGCCGGTGCGGGTGCTGTCATGGCCGGATTCTGGGAGCGTCTCCTGGCTGCGTCCGCGCAAGAGCGGGAGGCGCTGCTTCTTTCGGAAGGGGAAGTTTTCGCCGAGGCGGCGAACCGGCTCTCCACCTTGCTGCGCAAGCATCATCTTTCCGGGCCGTTCACGTCAAAATAATCCTCCGATTTCCTTCTCGGTCTCCGGTGGTCCACCGGATTGGCGGACGCGGCCTGCCGGCGCCGTTGCATCGGCGCCGCCCCAGGTCGACAATGCTTCTCCATGGAAGCAGACCGATTCCCCAAGCTCACGACACCGAGGCTAGTGCTTCGGGCGCCGAGCGAACAGGATATCCCGGCATGGTTTGCACGCGCGACGGATGTCGAATCCGCCTCCCTTGCCGGCGATCCCGTTCCCGATGACATGAGCGCAGGCGAGCGATGGTTCGCCCGCTCGCATCGGCGGTTCGCTGACGGTGAGGCGATTCAATGGTCCATGGACCAGGCAGGAGTATCCGACGCGATCGGGACGATAACCCTGTCCTTCAGCGCAACCGATCCCAAGGTGGCCGCGTTGGGATTTGTGCTGGCGCGTGCGAATTGGGGCCGCGGGCTGGGCAGTGAGGCGGTGCGCGAAGTCCTCCGCTACGCCTTTGAAACTCTGGCGCTTCAGCAGGTGACGGCCGAGGCGGCGGTGCGCAACCTGGCGTCGCTGCGGATACTGGCGAAGTTCGGCTTCAAACATGTAGAGAGCTTCATTGATGCGTCCGACGGCGAGCGTTGCGAACGCTTCGCGCTCGATCGAGACGCATTTGAGAACCTTCGAGCGCGACCTTCCGGGGAGGTAGCCACCCGGATGACGGAGCCCCGAGTCGACATTGCATGAGGATGTCACTATATAGCGCCTGCCCCGGCTCGGGCCGGAGCAGCGTTGACCGGGAAGCTGCGATACGGTTTGTAATGTAAATGCGCTGTCGAAGTTAGAAAAAGGCAAGCAAAAACAATAACGGCGGCCTTCTGCCGATCCCGGCCAACCCTTCCATCATTCTCAATGATCTGAACGTGCACCTCGAACCCTTCCACTCCTGCGGCTCTGCGTCCCATGGACAAGCTCTCTTGCCCTATGCGCAAGATGTCTTGCCGGTCGGGGGCGACTCGGTTCGAATGGGACATGCATCCTTTGCGGGGTGCGAACGTTCATGGCTACCAACCGGCGTTGCCGCCAGGGAAGAAGCAGTATGAGTGAACATGCGATCGAGTTCTTGCGCGGATGGATTGGCGAGAAAGTCCAATGCCCGCATTCGCCGATCGAGATCGACCAGCAGGCCGAGACTCTCGCCAAGGAGTGCTGCGCCAAGGCCGCCGAGGCTGGCATTCTCCTGGAGGACATCCAGGAAGAGGTCGGCGACATCCAGGAACTGATAGCATCGCGCCTCGAGGAAGCCGCCGAAGAAGGCAGCGGCGAACCGAAGCCGGACAAGCCCGCGGAGTAAATACCCGCCCGCCAAAGCCCGGCGGTGGCGTCATCTCTCGCCGAATTTTTCCCTCAGCCAGTCTTTCGGCAGCGCCGGCACGAAATTGCCGTCGCGTCCCGTCATATCCTCATTGGTGACCAGCGCGTTGAAGATCGCCTCCTCGACACCTTGCACGACCGCGTCGAAGAACGGGTCGATGTCGACGTCCGGGATGAACTCGACATGTCCGGTCCGGCCTGACGGAGCCAGCGCGGCCTCGGGATTGGCGGTCGAGAAGGCGAGAAAAATGTCGCCCGAGCTTTGATAGCCATAGCCGCCGGTCATGGCGATGCCGAGCGGCACGCGCCGGGCGAGCCGCTTCATCTGATGCGGCAGGAACGGCGCGTCGGTGGCGACGACGGCGATGATCGAACCCTTTTCGGCGCGTGCCGTCGCCTCGCGGATCGCCGGGTCGACAAGCTCCTGCCCGATGCGCCGGCCACGAATGGTGAAATTGCGCCGCTGGCCGAAATTCGCCTGCACGAACACGCCCAGCGTGTAGCGCCTGTCCTGCCATTCGACGATGCGCGAGGCGGTACCGGATCCGGCCTTGAAGCCGAAGGTGATCATCCCGGTGCCGCCGCCGACGCTGCCTTCCTCGATGGCGCCGCCGGTAGCATTGTCGAGCGCCGCCGCGACATGCTCGACGCTGACATGATGGCCGTTGATGTCGTTGAGGAAGCCGTCATAGGTCTCGGCCGCCACCGGCAGGCCCCAGCCCGTGTCGAGCGCGGCCGGCAGCACCTTGTGCATCCAGCGTAAGGTAGCGTCGCGGGTGACGCCGCAGGAATGCGTGTTGGTGATGGTGACCGGGAAGTTGAAGGCGCCGGTCTCCTCGATGATATGCGTGCCCGTCAGCTCACCATTGCCGTTCTGGCTGAACACGCCGGCGAAGACCGGCGTTGCGAGTTCCTGAACCGGCCTCGGCAGGATAGCGGTGACGCCGGTGCGGACCGGGCCGATGCCGACTTTCAGCGGACCGTCGCCGGAAATCAGCGTCGTATAGCCCACCGACACGCCTGGAACGTCGGTGATGGCGTTGAAACGGCCTGGCGTGCCGTCGAGCGCGATGCCGAAGGAGCGCAGGCGCGGCTTGCCGGAAGGCGTGCGAAGATGCGGATCGTGGCTGCTCATGCGGTCCTCAGAACAACGAGCCCTGATTGCCCGGCTCCTTGGCCTTGGCGGGCGGCTTCGCGGCCAGCTTCGGCCGCGCGCCGCCGCTGGTGGCGATGGCCTCGGCAGTGCCGTCGGCGAATTCCAGCTGCAAGGCTGCGCCCGGCGCCACGTCTTCGACCCGCTTGATGACGGCGCCGTCGGCATCCTTGACCAGCGCGAAGCCCCGCGCCAGCACGGCTTTGTGCGACAGCGTCGCAAGCAGCCGGTCGGCCTGTGTCAGCGCCGCGCGCAGCCGGTCGAGCCGCCGCGCCATCGCCTGGTCCTGCCTGCGCGACAGTCCGGCCAATGCGTCGGCCTGCAGCTTCTGCCGCCGGACGATCGGGGCCGGCGACAGGCGCGTCGAATTGCGCTGGAAGCGCCCGCGCCGCTCGCGCACGATGGCGAAGAACGCAGCGCGGGCACGCGCGATATCCCGGCCGGTCAGCGTGCGCGCTTCGTTCAAGCGCCGCGACAGGGTCGCCGGCGTCAGCCTTTGCCGCTCCAGCGTCGCCCGCTTGCGCTCGATATTCACCGTCAGCCCGCGGCCGAGGCGGCTGGTCGCATCGTCGAAACGGCGGCGCGGCAGTGCCAGCAACTGGTCGGGCGAGGGGAGCGCGCGTGCCGCCGCGCGCACCGCCTGGCGCTTGCGCTCCAGATGCCGGGAGGCGCAGGCGTTGAGCCGCGCGCCGAGGCTGGCGAGCGTCGCCTCCAGGTCCGCCTTGACCGGCACGGCGATCTCGGCCGCGCCCGTCGGCGTCGGCGCCCGCATGTCAGCAACAAAGTCGATCAGAGTTGTATCGGTCTCGTGCCCGACGGCCGATATCACTGGGATGGCGGATGCCGCGACGGCCCGCGCCAGCCCTTCGTCGTTGAAACCCCACAGGTCTTCGAGGCTGCCGCCGCCGCGCGCCACGATCAACAGATCGGGCTGGCGGATGGCCCCGTCCCAAGTCAGCGCGTTGAAGCCGTTGACGGCCGCGGTCACTTCCCTGGCCGTCGTCTCGCCCTGCACCCGCACCGGCCAGACCAGCACATGCAGCGGAAACCGGTCCTTGATGCGATGGATGATGTCGCGGATCACGGAGCCGGTCGGCGAGGTGACGACGCCGATGACTTTGGGCATGAACGGCAGCCGCCGCTTGCGGCTTGCATCGAACAGACCTTCGGCCTGCAGCCGGCGCTTGCGCTCTTCGAGCAGCGCCATCAGCGCGCCGGCGCCTGCCGGCTCCAGATTGTCGATGACGATCTGGTAGTTGGATTTGCCGGGATAGGTCGTCAGCCGGCCGCTGGCGATCACCTCCATGCCTTCCTCAGGGCGGAATTTCAGGCGCGCCATGGTGGTCTTCCAGACCACGGCATCGATCCGCGCCCGGTCGTCCTTCAGCGCGAAGTAAGCATGGCCGGACGAATGCGGGCCGCGATAGCCGGAAATCTCACCGCGAACCCGCACATTGCCGAAGGCATCCTCGACAGTGCGTTTCAACGCGCCGGAAATCTCGCTCACCGTGTATTCGGTGGCGTTGCTGCGTGATTCGGTTGCTGTTTCACTCATTGTGCGATTGGGGAACGCTTATCGGCCGGCGTCAAGCACCGAGAAACCTCGCTAATATTATAACGTGATTTTAAGCCCGATTTGCTTTGACTGACGGCAGAGAGCCGGCCGGGAACGCATGAGCGCACGCCACAACAGCAGCCCGTTGACGCACCAGGTCACGCTGACCGTGCTGACGCTCGCCGCTTTCACATTGGCGATTGTCGTCGGCTTCGGCTTCTACGCCGCCAATCAGGCCGACGAGGCTTCGCTCGAACGGCAGAAGATTTTCATCGCCGATGGGCTGAACGACCAGATTGCCACGGTCCAGCGCGAGCAGGAAAGCGTGACGGTCTGGGATGACTCGGTAACCAATGTGAGGGCGGGCAATCAGGCCTGGATCGAGGAAAACCTCAGCACCTGGATGTACACCTACTACGGTCACAACCGGATCTACATCCTCGACGCCGCCAACCATGCGATCCACGCCATGCGGGAAGGCAAGTTCGTCACGGCGTCGGCTTTCGGCGAGGATGAGCCGGAACTGCGGCCGACCATCGACAAGCTGCGCCACATGTTGGCAGAGCCGCCAAAGGCCGACGCCTCCAGCCAGCCGGCCAAGATGGTCGCGCAGGACCTTGTCTCGCTCCAGGGAAAGCCCGCGATCCTGAGCGTCATGCCGCTGGTGCCGAGCACGAATCGCGTCAGCCAAGAGCCTGGCACAGAATATCTGCACATCTCGGCCGAGTTCATCAACGATGCCGTCATCGGCAAGATCGCGGCCAAATACATGCTCGATGGCGCGCGCCTGGTGCCCTTGTCCGAGCCGGTTGGCCCGGCCGCCGTGCCGCTGGTCGATTCGCGCGGCGTCATCCTCGGTTACATCGGCTGGGACCAGTTGCGGCCCGGCCTCACCTTGGTGCGCAAGATCGCTCCGGCCTTGGCGATAGCGCTGCTTGTGGCGGGCGGCGTTCTGGTGTTCCTGCTGCGCCGATTGCGCCGCGCCTCGGCCGCGCTGCAGACCAGCCAGGACCAGGCGCAATATCTCGCCTTCCATGACACGCTCACCGGCCTGCCCAACCGGGCGCTGTTCGAGGACCGGCTGCGGCGCATGCTGCTGTTCGCCAGCCGGGACGGAACGCGCGTGGCGCTGCTTTACCTCGACCTCGATCGCTTCAAGCACATCAACGACACGCTCGGCCATCCGGCCGGCGACGAGCTCGTGCGCCAGACGGCGGCGCGGCTCAGGCACACGATCCGCGAAGTCGACACCGTCGCGCGGCTGGGCGGCGACGAGTTCGCTGTGATCCTGCTCGACATTCCCGACGCCGGAAGCGTTGAAGATATCGCCGAAAGGCTGCTTATGAAGCTGCGTGAGCCATTCAGGCTGATCGGCGACCAGGTCTTCGTCGGCGCGAGCATCGGCATCGCGCTCTCGTCCGGATCGGAGACGGATGCCGACGACCTGCTGCGCAAGGCCGATATCGCTCTTTACGAGGCCAAGAAGAACGGTCGCGGCCGCTACGAGGTGTTCGCCGGCGACATGGACGATCTCTTGTTGCGCAAGCGCAAGGTCGAGTCGGAACTCCGCAAGGCCTTGGATGGCGACGGCGGCATAAAGCTCGCCTATCAGCCGGTTTTCGCGGCCGACGGCCGCCGGATTCTGGGAGCCGAAGCGCTGATCCGCTGGGGGCATGAGGTGCACGGCGCCTTGCCCGCGGCGCAATTCATCGCGATCGCCGAGGAGCGCGGCCTCATCGGTGAGCTGGGCAAATGGGCGCTGAGCGAAGCCTGCCGCTTTGCCGCCAGGACCGAACTGCCCTGGATCGCGGTCAACATCTCGCCGATGCAGCTGCGCGATGTCGGCTTTGCCGAACAGGTCGCCGCGATCCTGAAGGAAACCGGGCTCGCCCCATCCCGCTTGCAGCTCGAGACCACCGAGAGCGTTCTGCTCGAGCACAATGACATGATCGGCACCGTGATTGCCGCGCTGCGCCAGTCAGGCGTGCGCATCGTGCTCGACGATTTCGGCACCGGCTACTCTTCCCTCAGCTATCTGCGCCGCCAGGCGATCGATAAGTTGAAGATCGACCGCTCCTTCGTGCGTCTGCTCGACGAGGACGAAAGCGCCCGCGCGATCGCCAAGACGCTGATCGACCTGGCGCGGACCCTGAGGGTCGAGGTGACCGCCGAAGGCGTCGAGACCGACGCGCAAAAGGCCTTGCTGGTCGGCATGGGTTGTCACCAGATGCAGGGCTATCTGCTGTCGCCGCCGCTGGAGCCCGGCCAGCTGCTTGCGCTGCCGGGGCTTTCGGCCGCCGACCAGGAACGTTCCGCCGTTCGTGCCTGACGTCTACCAGCCAGGCATGATCTGGTTTGCCTTGACCCGCTTCATCTTGGCAAAGGCGAGCGCCGCGAAGTCGAAGCTTCCCGCCTCTTCGCTCACCGGCACGGAAATATTGTCGAGGCTTTCGGCGATGTGACGGGCCAAAGCGTCGACGATCTCCGGCTGCGAGGTCTGGCCGCGCATGATGCCGATGCGGCAGTCCGGCAACTGGCCGAAGCCGTCGGCCTCGCCGAGCACGCGCATGCCGGGCCTCAGCGCGCATTCCGGCAGCACCGAGACCGCCAGGCCGGAGAGCACGGCCGCGGTGATCACCGTGGCCGAGAAGCTGGAGAACAGCACGCGATAGTCGCGGTTCTGCCGGTCGAGCACGTCGACCGCGGCGCGCCGCCAGATGCAGTTCGGACGGCCGAACGCCATCGGCAGGGTTTCCTGTTCATGCGTGGCGTGGTTGGCCGAGGTCACCCATAAAAGCGGCTCGCGCCGCACCACTTCCGACTGCCCGCGCGTGTCGTTATGCGTCACTAGCGCGAGGTCGAGATTGCCGCGCTTGATGTGTTCGACCAGCCCCGGCGTAGGCTCGCAGACGACGGTCAGCTCGACACGAGGATTGGAGCGCGAGAAACGCGCCATGATCTCGGGCAGGAAGCGGTCGGCATAGTCGTCCGGCGTGCCGATGCGGATCGTGCCTTCGAGCCGCTGGTCGTCGAAGGCGGCGAGCGTCTCGCGGTTGAGGTAGATCAGCCGCCGCGCATAGGAAAGCAGCCTGTCGCCCTCCTCGGTCAGCTTGTTGGTGCGGCCGTCCTTTTCGAACAGCGGCTTGCCGATCCGCTCCTCCAGCCGCCGCATCTGCATCGACACCGCCGACTGCGTCCGGTGCACCTCCTCGGCCGCGCGGGTGAAGCTGCCGGTGTCGGCGATCGAGATGAAGGTTTGCAACTGATCGAGGTCAAGCGGCGCTTTCATCGGTCCAACCTATCATTGATGTTGATGCTACAGATTAAAAACATTCGTTGGATTAATCAATCGCGCGATGGCAAATTGGCATTGTCCACATGAAGGCATGTGAATGGAAACCGGAACGGCGCTTCTCCCAAGGCGCCGCTTGCCTGGTTTCGTCCGCTCGACTCCTGGAAGGAGAGACTGAAATGACCACGATTGAATTCGCCTCCGAGACCCCGCGCATCACCACGCGTCCGGCCGTTGCGACGCTTGTGGTCAATGCCATTGCCAACAGCTACCGCGCCTGGAAAAACCGTCGCGCCTTCTATCGCCTTGGCGAGATGTCGGACGCCGAGCTTGCCGATATCGGTCTGACCCGCGCCGACCTTCACGTTGCCGTCGCCGTGCCCTTCGGCCGCGATCCGACGGCGAAGCTGCGCGCGATCGCAAGCGAGCGCGCCGACACGATCGAGGACCTTGCTCGTCAGGTAGGCTGAGGGGCGGCGTTTCCCTGGATCCGGTTGCGCTGAACCTTTTCGCCGTTCTGCGCGACCAAGCTTCATGCAGGCTCCCACACTCCCTGCCGGTTCCCCGCCGGCCAGCCTGCACATTGCCCGGTTCCCCCTCCAGGACCGGGCATTTTTCTTTTAGTTCGTCATTCTAGGGCGGAGCAAGGAGCGAAGCGACGCGCGCAGACCCTAGAATCCATGCCGTGACGTTGACGTGCTGCAACTGTGCAGAATTCTGCTCCGCTGCACCCTTCGGCGAAGGTAACGGCATGGATCCTCGGGTCTGCGCTCCGCTTCGCGTCGCTCCGCCCGTGGATGACGACCTCGCCGTCGGCGCGATACTCACCGCCGGTCCATGTCACGCTTGAACTGGTCGAAGATCGTCCCGACGCTCTTTTCATATTCGTCGCGCTGCTGCGCGCCGGTCTCGAACATTTTGCCGAAGATGTCGTCGAACGGGTTTCGCGGACGCCCGCTCGGGTTGGTCTGTGGTTGCGGCGCGCTCTGCTGCGGTTGGCGCTGTTGCGGCTGCGGCGCCGGCTGCCCGCCGGGCACGCCGAAGCCGCCGCCGCCCTGGCGCAGCATCTCCTCGAAGATCTTGCCGAGCGGATTGTCGCCATAGGGGCTTTGCGTCTGCTGGGGCTGGCCTTGCGACTGCGCGCCGCCGCCGAACATATCCTGCAGCACCTTGCCGAGCGGGTTCTCGCCATAAGGATTGGGCGCCGGCGCCTGCCGCGTTTGCGGCGCCGGCGCGAGGCCGCCCTGCCGCATCATCTGCTCGATGATCTCGCCCAGCGGATTGCCACTGCCGCCGAAGGCCTGCATCTGCCCCCCGGTCAACTGATTGTTGGTCTGCTTGAACAGCCCGCCCATCATCATCGAGGCCATGGCCGGCAGCATCTGTTGCAGCACCTGCTGGCTGAGCCCCGTCGCCTGCGCGGCCTGGTTCGCCACGGCGCGCGACAGGTCCTTCGAGCCGAACAGATGGCCGAGAATCCCATTGCCCTCATCGATGCCTTGCGGCGAAAAGGCTCTGGTCGCGTCCTCGAAATATTTGACGTGCTGGCCGCTCGCCATCGCCGTCATGAAGGCGCCCATCCCGTAGGGATCGGCGGTGTTGCGCTGGAGCCCCTGCGAGAAGGCGGGCAGCAGCGCCTGCACCGCGGCCTGCGTCTGCTGCATCGAAAGCCCGTATTGCTGGGCCAGCGCCTGCATGCCGGCGCCATTCTGGGCTTGGGCAAAGATGTCGAACAGGAAAGGCATGGGGTCTCCTCCGGCAGTGTCCTCGCCGGAAAAGACTAGTTCGTTTCGATCACTGATTGAAGCGGCTTTTGCCAACCAACCGCGTAGCGGGTAGCGGACGGTTAATAGGCATATTCCATGAACACCGGCTCGATCGAGCCGCCCCAGCGCGTGTGGTAGGCCGACAGCATCTCCTCGGCGCTGGTCGTGCCGCGCGACACGACCTCGTCCAGCGTGTTGAGGAACGACGTCTCGTCGTAGCCGTCACGGTTCTTCTTGCCGCGGTTCTTCAGGCCCGCGCGCGAGATGGCGAGCACGTCGCGGGCGACGTCGCGCAAGGTGGCGTTGCGGAACGGCGCGGCTATGCCCAGCTCCGGCACGGCGTTGCGCATCGCCAGCGCCTCTTCATAGGTCCAGCTTGCGGTCAGCGTCTCGGCGGCGTCCAGCGCCTGCTCATCGTAAAGCAGCCCGACCCAGAAGGCGGGCAGGGCGCAGATGCGCCGCCACGGGCCGCCGTCGGCGCCGCGCATTTCGAGGAAGCGCTTCAGGCGCACGTCGGGGAACAGGGTCGAGAGGTGATTTGCCCAGTCGCCCATGGTCGGCAGGCCGTCGGGGATTTCATTGCGCGCCGAGCCCGCCATGAACTGGCGGAAGGTGTAGCGCGTCATGTCGTGATACTGGCCGTCGCGGATGACGAAATACATCGGCACGTCGAGCGCCCATTCGACATAGTCGGCGAAGCCGAAATCGGGCGAGAAGCAGAATTCGAGCATGCCGGAGCGCTGGTTGTCGGTGTCGCGCCAGATGTCGCCGCGCCAGCTCTGCAGCCCGTTCGGCCGGCTTTCGGTGAAGGGCGAGTTGGCGAACAGCGCCGTCGACAGCGGCTGCAGCTTCAGCGACACCTGCATCTTGCGGCGCATGTCGGCCTCGCTCTCGAAGTCGAGATTCACCTGGATCGTGCAGGTGCGGTACATCATGTCGAGGCCCTTGGTGCCGACCTTCGGCATGTAGCGCGTCATGATCTCGTAGCGCGACTTCGGCATTTTCGGCGTGTCGGCCAGCGACCATTTCGGGCTGCCGCCGAGGCCGAGGAAGCGGATGCCGAGCGGCTCGGCGATCTCGCGCACCTGCGCCAGATGCGCGTTGCCTTCGCGGCAGGTCTGGTGGATCGATTCCAGCGGCGCGCCGGAAAGCTCGAACTGGCCGCCTGGCTCCAGCGAGATCGCGCCCTGTCCCGTCGGCTCGACAAGGCCGATGATGCGGCCCGCATCCATGATCGGGTCCCAGCCAAGCTTTTGCTGCATGCCTTCGAGAATGGCGCGGATGCCGCGCTCGCCGCCATAGGGCACCGGCGCGTTGCCGTCGACATAGAAGGGGAATTTCTCGTGCTCGGTGCCGATCCGCCATTTGTCGCGCGGCTTGTTGCCGGCGGCCAGATAGCCGACCAGTTCGTCGATCCCTTCGATGGGCTGTGTATCGGTTGTGTCGCGCGCCATGAGAAAGCCCTCCGCAGCGGTCAGTTGGCCGCCGGGCGCTAGATGGACGAAATGTCAGTAGCCGATCAAGCGAAAAATCCTGAGCCACGGCTCAACTGGATTTGATCTGTATGGCTCGGCCTTTCCCTCTCCCCTCGTAGGCCCCTGGGGGAGAAGCGAAGATGCTACCAGTCGCCGATCGTCGCCTGGATCGCGGCTAGTGCCGCCACCGCCGCCGTGTCGGCGCGCAGGATGCGCGGCCCGAGCGGAATTGCGGTGACGAAAGGCAGGGCTCTCAGCATCTTGCGCTCGTCCTCGGAAAATCCGCCTTCCGGACCGACCAGAAGCGCAAGTTTCTTCTCTTTGACCGCTTGCAAGGCCGGCAGCGGATTGTTGGTCGAGGCGTCCTCATCGCAGAAGATCAGCCGCCGCTCCCTGTCCCAGCCGGCAAGCAGCCGTTCCAGCTTCTCCGCTTCGCGCACCTCCGGCACCGCCAGTATGCCGCATTGCTCGGCCGCTTCGACGACATTGGCGCGCAGCCGCTCGATGCCGGGCTTCGCCACTTGCGTGTGCTGGGTGATGACCGGTTGAAGGATGCCGGCGCCCATCTCGACGGCCTTCTGCACCAGATAGTCGAGCCGGCCCTGTTTCAGCGGCGCGAAGCAATAGACGAGATCGGGCAGCGGCGGCTGCGGCCGCTGCAGTTCCAGCACTTTCAGCCGGACCGCCTTCTTGGATCGGGCGACGATCGCGGCTGACCATTCGCCGTCGCGGCCGTTGAACAAGAGAACCTCGGCGCCTTCGCCGAGCCGCAGCACATGGGCGAGATAATGGCTCTGCTGCTGTCCGGCATCGAATTCGAGGCCGGGCCCAAGATCGTCCGGCACGAACAGCCGCTGCATTTTGTAGTTGGCGCGCATGGCCGAGCAGGTTCCGCAAAAGTGTCCTCGCGGTTTTGCGATCAGAACCTGCGAAAAACAAGGGAATCTAGGCAGATATTTGCGGGCCACCCCGCGAATATCTGGCGAGCAATGGGCGAGGCGGTGGATATCGTCAAGTGTCGGCGGTGGGATGCCAGGCCGGCGCATAGCCTTGCCGCAGCACCGCGACGGTGGTCGCCGGCGTTAGCAGGCGCAGCGACCGGCCGGTGAAGCGATCGAAGCCGGTTGGACTGGCGTAACCCGCGAAAGACCATTTAAATGCCTTGCCGGAACGCAGCGCATAGGCACTGTCGCCATCCGCGATCATCGCGCCATCAGGCAAGCCGCCAAGCTCCGGCACGGTTACGAGAGGTGGCCGTCCGCCTGAAGCCAGCCTTTCCTTGTGCAGCCTTTTGTCGACCATCGGCGCGCGTGGCTCGTCGACCCCGAAGGCCCTGCCGAAGCGGCCGACGAAATCGGTCGCCCGTTCGCGCCGGCAGAAGAAACAGGGCCTGTGGCCTGCAGCCAATGCCGTCACCTCGTCGAGGAAGAACAGTTCGGTCCAGCCGGCCTTTGCTCCCAAGTCACCATTGTTTTGGCGATTACGGCCCATCGGTTCGCGCCGCACATTTCGGAACTGGCACACGCAGATGATCCAGGCCTGCAAAGCCCAGCGCTTCTTCAACAGCGTTTTCGTCTCGGGGTCGTGGATGATGCCGCGATTGCCGGTGAGCAGGCCGCGCTCCGCCACGGCATGGATGGCGCCGAAGGGATCGACCCGGTTCTGCAGTGGCATAGTTTTGTCTCTCGATCCGCATCTTGGCTGAAACACGGGCCGCATGATATCGCTCGCCCCAGCATTTTCATGTCAGCAGGATTCTAGATGCGCGTGCTGGTGGTCCAGAACTACGACAATACCGGCCTCGGCCAGGTCGGTGCCGCTCTGGCCGAGGCGGGCGCCGATCTCGACCTGCGGCGTCCATACCAGGGCGATCCGTTGCCGCAGGATGCAGGCGAGCATGACGCGATGGTCGTGCTGGGCGGCGGGCAGAATGCGCTGGCAGACGAGGAATATCCCTATTTCCCGGCGCTCCTTGAGCTGACGCGCGATTTCGCCGAGAAGGATCGCTCGGTGCTCGGCATCTGCCTCGGCAGCCAGCTCCTTGCCCGCGCGTTTGGTGGCGACAACCACATCGGCGGCGCCACCGAGTTCGGCTGGCACAAGGTCTCGCTGACGCCCGCCGCGAAGTTGGACCCGGTGCTGGCGGCGCTGCCCGAACAATTCCCGATCTTCGAATGGCACGACGACACTTTTGCACTGCCTGAGAATGCCGTGCGGCTTGCGGGCAGTCCGGTGGCCGAGAACCAGGCCTTCCGCCTCGGCCGCGCCGTCTATGGCTTCCAGTTCCATTTCGAGGCGGACACGCCGATGGTGCGCGACTGGAGCACGTCCTTCGCGGCAACGATCGCCGAGCGTCACCCCGACTGGAACGACCGGCTCGACAATGAGTTGGCAGGTAATGGCCCCGAAGCCGATGCCGCCGGGCTGGCGATTGCCCGCGCCTGGGTGGCTACCATCTAAGCATCCAATCCCTCGTCGGCCGAAGCGTGGCATAATTGGCACGCCTCGGCGCCTGCGCCTGGGGATAACGCTCTTCTTCCTTGGTTTGTGTCCGGCCGCTCCCCTAAGAGGGCGCGCTTTGTATCGCCGGTGCAACCGCCATGAACCTTTTGTGTGATCCAGCCGACACACCGGCGAAACAGAATCTGCTTAGAAGCGCGAAATCGTCGAAACATTGAGACGCATTTTATCGTTTCAACGCATTGGTAACCGCCTCGTGCCCAGATGCAGAAAGCTTAACCAGAGATGACGTCCGTGAAAGCAGCTCTCCTGTCTTTTGTCATGCTGTCTGCAATCGTGCTCTGCGGCCTGGGCATTTATGCCGCCGACGCAGCGACCAACCACCGGGCCGTCGACGGCTACGGCGTCACCGCCTCGCTGAACTAAGCCTCGACAAAAATCGCAAGCACGCCCGCGCCCGGGATCGCGCCGAAGGCGTGTTGAGATTCAGGTCAGGCCAGCCTCACCTGAATATCAGCACGCCTTAGAGCGCCTTGCCTTGCACGTCGATAATCTGCTTGTCGCCGCCGTTGACGGCGAGCGCGCTCAGCGTCCCCGATTTCCAGGCGAGCGTATCGACATTGACCCGGTTGGCCTTCACCTCGGCCTCGGGCACTGGCGTGTGCCCGTGCACGATCACCTTCGAAAAAAGCTCCTGGTGATCGTGGAAGGCATCGCGGATCCAGATCAGGTCCTGCTGGTTCTGATTGTCGAGCGGCACGCCCGGCCTTATCCCGGCATGGCAGAAGAAGAAGTCGCCGAAACTGACCGAAAACGTCAGCGACTGCAGGAAATCGACATGGTTGCGCGGCACCGCTTTCACCAGCGCAGCGTGTCCGCGCGCGACGGCCTCCGCCTTGCCGTACCAATGGGCGTCGCGCAGAAGATCGACTCCATAGGACTGCGCGGTCTGCACGCCGCCGTAATTCATGAACAGGCCGTCCGGCTCGGCATCGGCCAGGAATTCGAGCATGCCGATATCGTGGTTGCCGGCGAGCATGATGTTGCGCGGATCGCGCTTGCGCGCCTCGATCAGGAAGTCGATGACGCTTTTGGAGTCCGGCCCGCGGTCGACATAGTCGCCGAGATGGATGATGCGCCAGTCGGAGGGGGGTGCATGTTCCAGTTGGCTTTCGATGCGCCGGTGCATGGCGACGAGAAGGTCGTGGCGCCCGTGCACATCGCCAATGGCGTAGAGCCGCATGCCGTCAGGCCCGCGCGCGTCGAGATAGTGGATGCTCGTTTCGGTCAAGGTGGACATGTTCCCAGGGGACAGTTGGGGCCAAGCCTAGTGCCGATCGATGAACAACGCCCTAGCGCCGCAACTGCTCCTTGCCCATGTCGGCCACGAGGCGCTTGCCGCACAGCGCCATCGTGACGTCCATCTCCTTGCGGATGATCTCGAGCGCCTTGGTGACGCCGTCCTTGCCCATCGCGCCGAGGCCGTATAGAAACGGCCGGCCGATATAGGTGCCCTTGGCGCCGAGGCAGAGCGCCTTGAGCACGTCCTGGCCGGAGCGGATGCCGCCGTCCATATGGACTTCGATCCTGTCGCCGACCGCATCGGCGATTTCTTCCAGCACCGAGATCGAGGACGGCGCGCCGTCGAGCTGCCGCCCGCCATGGTTGGAGACCACGATCGCATCGGCGCCGGTCTCGGCCGCCATCAGCGCGTCCTCCTTGTCGAGAATGCCTTTCAAGATCAGCTTGCCGCCCCAGCGCTCCTTGATCCAGGCGACATCCTTCCACGACAGGTGCGGATCGAACTGCTCATTCGTCCAGGACGACAGCGAAGACACGTCGCCGACCCCCTTGGCGTGGCCGACGATGTTGCGGAAGGTGCGGCGCGGCGTGCCAGCGATGCCCAGGCACCAGCGCGGCTTCAGCGCAAGGTCGATGATGTTGGCAAGCGTCATTTTGGGCGGCGCCGAAAGCCCGTTGCGCACGTCCTTGTGGCGCTGTCCCAGGATCTGCAGATCGAGCGTCAGCACCAGCGCCGAGCACTTTGCCGCCTTGGCGCGGTCGATCAGGTTGAGCACGAAATCCTTATCGCGCAGCACATAGAGCTGGAACCAGAACGGCTTCTTCGTCGCCGAGGCGACATCCTCGATCGAGCAGATGCTCATGGTGGAGAGCGTGAACGGCACCCCGAACGCTTCCGCCGCCTGTGCCGCCAGCATCTCGCCGTCGGCATGCTGCATGCCGGTCAGCCCGGTTGGCGCGAGCGCCACCGGCATCGCCACCTTCTGGCCGATCATGGTCGATTCCAGCGAGCGGTTGCTCATGTCGACCAGCACGCGCTGGCGGAATTTTATCTTGCCGAAGTCTTCTTCGTTGGCGCGGTAGGTGCTCTCGGTCCATGCGCCGGAATCGGCATAGTCGAAGAACATCTTCGGCACCCTGCGGCGCGCCAGGTCCTTGAGGTCGGCGATGGTGAGGATTTCGCTCATGGTGGTCCCCGCTAAATCTGTGGTTAGGAGCGTTTGCGTGTGGGTTCGATATCGCCGGCATCCGAGCGCTGTCTCAGCCGCAGCCGGGAGACGCGCTGCCAGTCGCCGCTGCGCTCGGCTTCCGCCATCGAGCGCTCGACATAACTGATGTGATCCATCGCAGCCTTGCGCGCGGCGATCGGATCGCCGGCCTTGATCGCGCCATGGATCGCCCGGTGCTGCTCGAGCAGCGCCTCGCGCGCGCCGGGCACGCCGAACACCAGAAGCCGGTTCTGGAAAACGCCTTCCGACAACAGCCGGTAGCAGGAGCGCAGTGTGTGCAGCAGGATGATGTTGTGCGCGCATTCGCACACCGCGTGATGGAACTCGACGTCGATCTCCGCCTCGTCGTCGAAGTCGCCGGTCCGGTGCGCCTCGTCCATGCGCGCCATGATGCGGTCGAGCAGCTTAAGATCCTCCGGCGTTGCCCGCCGCGCCGCATATTCGGCCGCCACCGCCTCGATCTCGCGCCGGTACTCCAGATAGTCGGTCACCGCCTTGCGGTGCGTGGAGATGAGGTCCGTCACCGGCTTGGTGAAGAGCTGGCCGATGACGTCGGCGATATACGTGCCGCCGCCGGGTCGCGTCGTCAGCAGTCCGCGCCCCTCCAGCGCCTTCAGCGCATCGCGCAGGATCGGTCGCGACACGTCGAACTGGCGCGCCAGCTCGCGTTCGCCGGGCAGCCGGTCACCGGTGCGCAGAACGCCTTCGAGGATCAGGCTCTCGATCTGCTGAACCACCTCGTCGGCGGTGCGCGAATGCTCGATCCTGGAGAAAATGTCGCTCAAAGGGGCGCCTGGAGAACGGAATGGATGTCGCCCAGATTAATGCGTCTGTCGCCAACTGGTCAAATTATTTATCCAATTTGCTCGATCTGGTCGGATCCGCTGCCGCGCGCCGCCATCGCCGGATGCTAATATTTGCTGTTTACGCGTCCCGCCGATTGCCGCAAGACGACCGGGTTGCACGAAGGGTCGAAAACAGGGGGACCAGCCGTGTCCGACGAGATGTCCAGTCTCGAATTCCAGCCGCGTGCCCAAGGCAGCGTCCTGGGCTTGCCGGCGCATGAGGGGCGGCCCGGCGCGATTGGCGAGGTCCATGCCCGTCCGCACCCGCTGATAGAAAAGCCGCGCGTGCTGATCCAGCTTTCTTTCATGACCGAGGCCGGCGCCGCGGTCGACCATGCCGTGCTCTCGGAGCTTTCGCGGCGGCTGGGCATCGCCGCGCCGGAGCGCAACGCGCGCCACCACGCCATGAAATGGGGCAAGGGCTCGCTGCGTTGGGAGCGGCATACGGAATTCTCGACTTATCTGTGGGAGGGGCCATTGGCCGAGAACGGCCGGGGGCAGGAGGATTCGCCCTTCGGCAACGGCTTCTCGCCGCCTGGCACGGTGATTTCCGGCATCCGCCTCGAAATCCGCAAATGGACGCAGGCGAGCGAAAGGCTGATCGCCGGCTTCGATCCGACCAGCCTGTGCTATTCGCTGGTCGAGCGTGGCGCCGCCGCCATCATCACCGATTTCCGCCAGGACGGCGACGGCCTGACCCGCATGCTGGTGCTCGACCGCGGCTTGACGCCGGCCAGCACCGGCGCCTTGTCGCAGCGGCTGATCGACATCGAGACCTACCGCACGCTCGCCATGTTCGGCCTGCCGCTGGCGTTGACGCTGTCCGGCCGTGCCCGCCGTATCGAGGACCGCCTGGCCCAGACCACGCTGGAAATGAAGGCCGTCGAGACCCGCGACAGCCAGACGCTTCTCGCAGACCTCACCGAGCTCGCCGCCGAGCTCGAGGCCGACGCCGCCTCCAGCCTTTACCGCTTCGGCGCCAGCCGCGCCTATGACGGCATCGTTACCGAAAGGCTGGAGGCGCTGGATGAAGAGCCGGTGCAGGGTTTCGACACCTGGGCGGGCTTCCTGCTGCGGCGCATGGCACCGGCCATGCGCACCTGCCGCTCGGTCGAGGAGCGCCAGGCCAACCTCTCGCGAAAGCTCACCCGCGCGACCACGCTTCTGCGCACCTGGGTCGATGTCGAAGTCGAGAAGCAGAACCGTGACCTGCTGGCATCGATGAACAACCGGGCCCGGCTGCAACTGCGCCTGCAGCAGACGGTCGAAGGCCTGTCCGTGGCCGCCGTGTCGTACTACGTCGTCGGTCTCATCGGCTATGTCGCCAAGGGCGCCTCGGTCTTCGGCCATGCCTTCGCGCCCGAGGTCGTCACCGCCGCCTCCGTGCCGGTCGCCATCCTGCTCGTCTGGTGGGGCGTGCGCCGGGTGCGCAAAATGCATTCCGAGCCGGCGAAGCATCCGGGCGAGTAGGCACCTCTTTACCCTCCCCCTTGTGGGGAGGGTCGATCCGCGCAGCGGATCGGGGAGGGGGCTCGTAAAGCGCCTCGCCAACGCGGCCCCCGCCCCGCTCACTTCGTTCGCGACCCTCCCCACAAAGGGGAGGGTGGAGCGCCAGCGGCAGATTGCCGCTGCGGAAGCTGGGCACGACGCTCGCCGCCCGATGCGACCAAAGCAGCGTTTGCAACAAAACGATCAGGCTGGTAAAAGATTTTGACCAGTCAAGCGAGATGACCGATGTCCGGCCTAGCCATGCCCAAGCCAGATGCCGAGACGCTGCGCCGGCGCGCCGAGATCGTAGCCGACATGCGCATCATCGTGCCGGGCGAGGGCGTCGTCGACACGGCCAATGAAATGCGCGCCTTCGAAAGCGACGGCCTGACCGCCTACCGGCAATTGCCGCTGGTCGTCGTGTTGCCGGAAACGGTGGCTCAGGTCTCGCGGGTTCTCAAATACTGCAACGAGCGCAACATCCGCGTCGTGCCGCGCGGCTCCGGCACTTCGCTCTCCGGCGGCGCGCTGCCGCTGGAAGATGCGGTGCTGCTGGTGATGAGCCGTTTCAACCGCATCCTTCAAATCGACTACCCCAACCGCATCGTGGTCGCTCAGCCGGGCGTCACCAATCTCGGCATCACCACCGCCGTCGAGCAGGAGGGCTTCTACTATGCCCCCGATCCATCCTCCCAGATCGCCTGCTCGATCGGCGGCAATGTCGCGGAAAATTCCGGCGGCGTGCACTGCCTGAAATACGGGCTTACCGCCAACAATGTGCTGGGCATCGAGATGGTGCTGATGAATGGCGAGGTGGTCAGGCTCGGCGGCAGTCACCTCGATCAGGAAGGCTACGACCTGCTCGGCGTGATGACCGGCTCTGAAGGCTTGCTCGGCGTTGTCACCGAGGTGACGGTGCGGATCCTGAAAAAGCCGGAGACGGCGCGCGCGCTGCTGATCGGCTTTCCGACCAGCGAAGAGGGCGGCCAATGCGTCGCCGACATCATCGGCGCCGGCATCATTCCGGGCGGCATGGAGATGATGGACCGCCCGGCGATCCATGCGGCGGAGGATTTCGTCCATGCCGGTTACCCGCTCGACGTCGAGGCGCTGCTCATCGTCGAGCTGGACGGGCCGAGCGTCGAGGTCGACCATCTGATCGGTCTCGTCGAGGCGATCGCCTATAGGAACGGCTCGACCACCTGCCGCATCTCGCAGTCCGAGCAGGAGCGGCTGAGCTTCTGGGCCGGGCGCAAGGCGGCTTTCCCGGCCGTTGGCCGCATCTCGCCGGACTATTACTGCATGGACGGCACCATTCCGCGCAAGGAATTGCCGAGGGTGCTGGCCGGCATGCGCGAACTTTCCGAGAAATACGGGCTTGGCGTCGCCAATGTCTTCCATGCCGGCGACGGCAATCTGCACCCGCTGATCCTCTACGACGCCAATGTGCCGGGCGAGCTCGACAAGGCCGAAAGCTTCGGCGCCGACATTTTGCGGCTTTGCGTCGAGGTCGGCGGCGTGCTGACCGGCGAGCACGGCGTCGGTGTCGAGAAGCGCGACCTGATGCCGGAAATGTTCAACCAGATCGACCTCGACCAGCAGATGCGCGTCAAATGCGCCTTCGACCCCAACCATCTGCTCAACCCGGGGAAAGTGTTTCCGCAACTGCGCCGGTGCGCGGAGCTGGGAAGGATGCATGTGCATCGCGGGCAAGTGGCGTTTCCGGATATTCCGAGGTTTTGATGGGGGCGCGGGATCAAAGTTCCTCGCCCCCGCAAAGCGGGGGAGAGGTGGCTCGGGCGAAGCCCGAGACGGAGAGGGGGACGCCCTATCAGCCAAGCCGCCGCTCGCCCGAAAAGCTCGCCCGAGCCCGCGAGCTGCGTCACGGTGATAATCAGGCGGAAGCAATCCTCTGGAGCGAACTGAAGGCAAGAAAGCTCGGCGGATATAAATTCGTTGGCCAGATGCCCATCGGTCCGTATTTCGCGGATTTCGCCTGCAGGAGCCAAAAGCTGATCGTGGAGCTAGATGGCAGCCAGCACGCGGACAGTTCATACGACAGGCGGCGGGATGAATTCATGCGGGGCGAGGGCTTCTCGGTTTTGCGGTTTTGGAGCTTCGATGTTTTGAAGAACAGGAGGAGCGTTTGCGAGACGATCCTCGCAGCGCTGGAAGGGCGGCTTGTTGAAGACGTCGTTGCTGCCGACCTCAGGTTTGTTTTCGCAGCCAGGAAGACGGGAGACAGCGCTCTATGATGGCCCCCTCTCCGTCTCGGGCTTCGCCCGAGCCACCTCTCCCCCGCTTTGCGGGGGCGAGGAACCCAAGCTTTTCAAGGTCGCGACATCGGCGGTTGGCGTTTCCTCGCCCCCATGAAATGGGGGAGAGGTGTCCGCATGGCGGACAGAGAGGGGGCAGCGCCGCCGTATGCGATTGCCCTGGCCTTGCGGGGGCGAGGAAAGGCGCCCGCCCATGACCACCTTCACCCCATCCTCTTCCGCCGAAGTCCTCGCCACCATCCAATGGGCGGCCGGCGAAGAAACGCCGCTGGAAATCCTCGGCCACGGCTCCAAGCGCGGCATCGGCCGTCCGCTGCAGACCGAGCACACGCTCGACCTCTCCACGCTCACCGGCGTCACCCTCTACGAGCCGGCCGAATTGGTCCTCTCCGCCAAGGCCGGCACGCCGCTCGCCGAGATCGAAAGACTGCTTGCGGAAAACGGCCAGCAATTTGCCTTCGAGCCGATGGACTACGCTCCGCTGCTCGGCGGCGAGCCAGGCAGAGGCACCATCGGCGGCGTGCTCGCCACGAACCTGTCCGGCCCTCGGCGGCTGAAGGCAGGCGCCGCGCGCGACCATATCCTTGGCGTCGCCGCGGTCTCCGGCCGTGGCGAGGCCTTCAAGTCGGGCGGACGCGTCGTCAAGAACGTCACCGGCTACGACCTTTCCAAGCTGATGGCGAACAGCTGGGGCACGCTCGCCGTGCTCACCGATGTCACGTTCAAGGTCTTGCCGGCAGCGGAAACGGAAGTGACTCTGGCCATTCGCGGCCTGCTCGACGAGGCCGCCGTCGTCGCCATGGCGATGGCGCTGGGCTCCAGCGCCGAGGTGTCGAGCGCGGCGCATCTGCCGGAACGCATCGCCGCACGTGTCGCCGGCGGCAAGCACGGCAGCGACGCCGCCACGCTGCTGCGCGTCGAGGGGTTTGGCCCCTCGGTCGTCTATCGCATCGAAGCGCTCAAGCAGCTGCTCGGCAAGGCCGGGCCGCTGGAAGAGATCGCCGGCGAAGCGTCGAAAACGATCTGGCGCGACATCCGCGACTGCCGGCCCTTCGCCGACGGCGGCGCGCGAGCGGTCTGGCGCGTCTCGATGGCGCCGTCCGCGGCGCACCACATGGTGATGGCGCTGCGCATGCAGGTGGCGGTCGACGCATTCTACGACTGGCAGGGTGGCCTGGTGTGGCTCTCCATGCGCGAGGACGATCCGGAGGCCGAGCTTCTGCGCGGCTTGATCCGCAAGCATGGCGGCGGCCATGCGACGCTGGTGCGCGCCTCCGCCCCGCATCGCGCCGCGCTGCCGGTCTTCGAACCGCAGCCGCCACATCTGGCGGCGCTCTCGGCGCGGCTCAAGGCCGAATTCGACCCGAAGAATATACTCAACCCCGGCCGCATGGCGCCAGGCGCCGGCTCTGCTACTCTCGTCCAATCAACGGAGGGAGCAGCATCATGAGCAATACCGATCCAGGACCGAGCAGCGCGCCGCGCCAGACTGATCGCTGGCTGGAGCCGGGCCAGACCAACGCGCTGGTCATCTACATCCTCTACCTCGCCGGCCTCGTCATCGGCATCACCGGCATTGTCGGCATCGTGCTTGCCTACATCAACCGCGGCAAGGCCGGCGGCTTCGTCGAAAGCCACTATACGTTCCTGATCAGGACGTTCTGGATCGGCGTTCTCTACGCGCTGATCTCGGTGGTGCTGATGATGCTTGTGATCGGCTTCGTGCTGATGTTGGCCGTCGCCGTCTGGTTCATCGCCCGCTGCATTCTCGGCATCCAGGCGCTGCAGCGCGGCGAGCCCGTAAGGAACCCGCAAAGCTGGCTTCTGGGACAGTAAGGATTTCTGCGTGCAGACCAATTTCTCCCTTGCCCAGCTCGCCGATCCGCATGTCGCGGAATCGGAGAAAATCCTGCGCAAATGCGTGCATTGCGGCTTCTGCACCGCCACCTGCCCGACCTATGTGACGCTTGGCAACGAGCTGGATTCGCCGCGCGGCCGCATCTACCTCATCAAGGACATGCTGGAGAACGCCCGCCCGGCGGACAAGGAGATCGTCACCCATATCGACCGCTGCCTGTCCTGCCTTGCCTGTATGACGACATGTCCGTCGGGCGTGAACTACATGCATCTGGTCGACCACGCCCGCGCCCATATCCAGGAGACCTACAAGCGGCCGCTGCTCGACCGGCTGACCCGGGCCATGCTGGCCTTCGTGCTGCCTTATCCCAGCCGCTTCCGCGCGGCGCTGAAACTGGCCGGGCTCGGCCGGCCTTTCATCGGCCTGTTCGAAAAACTGCCGGCCTTGAAGCCGGTCGCCGCCATGCTGAAGCTCGCCCCATCGTCACTTCCGCCTGTGTCGCCAAAGGCCTCGCCTGGTGTGCATGCCGGGCAGGGAACAAAGCGCGGCCGCGTCGCCATCCTTACCGGCTGCGCGCAATCGGTGCTCGATCCCGCCATCAACGACGCCACCATCTCGCTGCTGACCAGGCTGGGCGTCGAGGTCGTGGTGCCGGAAGGCGAGGGCTGCTGCGGCGCGCTCGTCCATCACATGGGCCGCGAGGATCAGGCTCTTGCCTCGGCCAGACGGAATGTCGACGCCTGGACCCGCGCCATCGAGCAAGGCGGGCTCGACGCCATCATCATCACCGCGTCGGGCTGCGGCACGACCATCAAGGATTACGGTTTCATGCTGCGCCTTGATCCGGCCTATGCGGACAAGGCCGCGCGCGTCTCGGCGCTGGCCAAGGACGTCACGGAATATCTCGCCACGCTCGACCTGCCCGAGCCGGTGCGCAAGCCGGGCATGATCGTCGCGTACCATTCCGCCTGCTCGATGCAGCACGGCCAGAGGATCACGCGCCAGCCGAAGGAGTTGCTCGCCAAGGCGGGCTTCGTCGTGCGCGAGCCGCGCGAGGGGCATTTATGCTGCGGCTCCGCCGGCACCTACAACATCCTGCAGCCCGACATTTCCGCCAAATTGCGCGACCGCAAGGTGAGAAACATCGAGGCGACCGGCGCCGAGATCGTCGCCACCGGCAATATCGGCTGCATCACCCAGATCGCGTCCGCCGCCAGGCTGCCGGTGGTGCACACGATCAAACTGCTCGACTGGGCCTATGGCGGTCCGAAGCCTGAGGGTGTTTCTGAGGGAGGGCTTGCGGCAGCAGAGTGATCCTCGTCGCCAGCTCCCCCCTCATCTGGCCGCTTTGCGGCCACCTTCTCCCCGAGGGGAGAAGAGGTTGGCGCTTGCGTCGACAATCTCCTTTCCCCCACCGGGAGAGGTCGGCCGAGCGAAGCGGAGGCCGGGTGAGGGCCCGTGCTACTCCGCCGCGAGCTGGTCCGCCACGCCGTAGGTCGCGCGGTAGAGCGCGCGCTGGCGGTTGAGCGCCACCATGGTGTTGCGCAACAGGATCGCCACGGTGAGCGGGCCGACGCCGCCCGGCACCGGCGTGATCCACGACGCCACTTCCTTGACGCTGTCAGTGTCGACATCGCCGACGATGCGGGTTTCGCCGTCGGGTCCGACCTCCGAGTTGATGCCGATGTCGATGACGCAAGCCCCCGGCTTCACCATGTCGGCCTTGATCAGCCTGGGCTTGCCGACCGCGACGAACAGCGCGTCGGCACGCCGTGCATGCGCCGCCACCGATCGCGTCATGTGGTGGCACACCGTCACCGTCGCGCCTTCGCTCATCAGCAGGAAGGCGATCGGCTTGCCGACGATCTCGGAATGGCCGACGACGACCACTTCAAGTCCCTTGAGCTCGAGGCCGGTCTCCTTCAGCAGTTCGACCGAGGCCGCCGCCGTGCAGGGCGCCAGATCGAGCTGGTTGTAGACGATGTTGCCGATCGAGGCCGGGTGCATGCCCTCGACGTCCTTCAGCGGATGCACCGCCGCCTGCAGCGTCTTGATCGGGATATGCGCCGGAACCGGCCGCTGGATGATGATGCCGGTGACGCGCGGATCGGCGTTGAGGCCATGGATCGCCGCTTCCAACTCGCCGGCGGTGATGTCGGCGGCGAAGCGACGCTCCTCGAAGCCGATGCCGGCAAGAGCGGCCTTGGCGCGCTGATTGCGCACATAGACGTCGACCGCTTCGGTATCGCCGACAGTGATCGACACCAGCTTCGGCGGAAAGCCTTCGGCTGCTGCAATCGCGGCGTCCTCGCGCACCGAAGCGATGATGCGCTGGGCGACCGGGCCGCCTTTCAAATAGCGGCTGTTGTCGGTCCGGGTCATGGCTGGCACCTCTGCCTTCTGAAGCAATTCAAGGAAAAGCGCGTAAGCGGCGTTGCGACCGGAATTGCGTGACTATCAGGATTTGTGCACTGCAATAGCAGAGGAGCGCCGCGAAATCAGCCCCGAAAGCGAAACCGCCTGCTTTTGGGGCGACCTAAAGCGCGTCGCGATCTTTCAGATTCGCTCCATGCGCTTTAGGTTTTTAGTTTTACGCATGTCTTTATCCCGAAACCGGTTCCCACTTTCGGGAGACATGCTCTAGCGCGCCATGCGTCAAAGAAGACGCAAAAACGAAAAGGGCAGCGCAGTTGCCCGCGCTGCCCTTTCGTGACCGGCCGTATCCCCACACGGCCCGTCCCCCGTAAACTCTGCCGCCGGTTTAAGCACATCCCGAAGGATCGCACTATGACTTGTCGGCAACAGCATCGAACTAAAAAGTGCTGCGCCGTCTAACCGGCCGATTCGCTGCGGCTATATCACCTCGACGGTGGTTCCGACATTCACGCGCTCGTAAAGGTCGACGACATCCTCATTGCGCATGCGGATGCAGCCGGAAGACACCGCGCCGCCGATCGTCCAGGGCTGGTTGGTGCCGTGGATGCGGTATTCGGTGGTGCCGAGATAGAGCGCGCGCGCGCCGAGCGGGTTCTCGATGCCGCCGGCGAGATACGTCGGCAGGTAACGGCCCTTGGCGGCCTCGCGCTTGATCATCTCCGCCGGCGGCCGCCAGTCAGGCCAAACCTTCTTGTCGGTGATCTTGTGCGTGCCCGACCATTCGAAGCCGGGCTTGCCGGTGCCGACGCCATAACGCCGCGCCTTGCCGTTCTTCTCGACCAGATAGAGGAAATTCTGGTGCGTATCGATGACGATGGTGCCCGGCTTCGCCGGCCCGTCATAGGCAACTTCCTGCGGCAGATAGATCGGGTTGATCTGCGGCCGCATCACCATGCGCCTGGCCGGCTGCTGCACGGCCGCCGTGCGCTGCCGGTCGGGCTGCGCCTGGAAAAGGCGCAGCAGCGGCTGCTGCATCGCCTGCCGGGCCGGCCGCACGATGCCCGGCGCATGGCCAAGCTGCAGCACCCAGGGCGCCGAAAGGTCGGGGCTCACCGTCACCGGCGGCATATCGGCATAGCGGTCATTGGCAAGGGTAGTCGTGGCGCCGGCGGCAAGGATCGCCGCGGCACCAAGCAGGGAACAGAACGCTGTCTTCATCGGAACGCACCTTGATCGTCGAACTCGTGCCGAGAGCGGAGGGCCCTTCGGTTGCGCGATCCTTGGCGCGTAGCGGCAAGCAAAACATGAATCGGAATGCGTAAAATGCCGCTTTGTCAGTAAACCTTTTGGTGTGGTTACCGGCCGGTTCAGGAATCTGGTAAAGCCACGGTAAAACCAGCGCGGAAGCGCATTAACGAATGGATTTGGTAGCGATGGCGACTGAAAATGCCGGCATTCTCGACGGCCCTGACGGGAAGGCGCGCTGCTTCTGGCATGGCAATTTGCCGGACTATCTCCATTACCACGACCATGAATGGGGCCGCCCGGTTACGGATGATCGCCGGCTGTTCGAAAAGATCTGCCTCGAGGGATTCCAATCCGGCCTCTCGTGGCTCACCATCCTGCGCAAGCGCGAGAATTTCCGCGAGGCTTTCGCCGGCTTCGACTTCGACAAGGTGGCCGCATTCACCGACGCGGACGTCGAGCGCCTGCTCGGCAATGCCGGCATCATCCGCCATCGCGGCAAGATCGTCTCGACCATCAACAACGCCAAACGCGCCCGCGAGATGGTCGACGAGTTCGGCTCTTTAGCCGCCTGGTTCTGGAAGTTTGAACCGGGCCCGGACGAGCGTCCGGAAATCGTCGACCTCGCGCATCTGCGCGCCAATCCGACGACGGCCGTGTCGGTCAGGATCTCGAAGGAGTTGAAGAAGCGCGGCTGGAGCTTTGTCGGCCCGACGACGGTCTACGCCTTCATGCAGGCGATGGGCCTGGTCAACGACCATCTCGAGGGCTGCTACTGCAGGGCGGAGGTGGAGCAAGAGCGCAAGAAACTTAAGCGGCCGAAATGAAGGGTTTTCCCTTCTCCCCCTTCACGGGGAGAAGGTGCCCGAAGGGCGGATGAGGGGCAGCGGCGACCTTCGAGATTCCCAATAGACCTCAGCTCAAACCCTGCTGGCACCTGCCAAAAACAACCCAGCGAGGATCGCCGCCACCGCCGCGAAAGCCGGGTAGATCACCAAAAGCCCGGTCACCAGCGCGTCGCGCGCGCTCGGCTTGGCCGCCGCAACCTCGAACGGCCCGGCCGGCTGCTGCGCCGGCTTGAGCGCCGAAACCCCGGCAGGCCTCAGCCTTGCGGTCTCGTTCTCGATGATGTCTTCAGCCGTCGTCATGGCCCCGAACCCCTTGTTTCGGCGCGCTTTATGGTCGTCGATTGTGTCGGCAGCATGCCGCGCTGGTGGCGGAATTGTTTCGTTTTTGGTGTGGTTTGTTTCGAAAGGTGGGCTGGAACCTCAAAATACCCGAAACCAAGACCGACGCTAATCTTCGCCGCTCGGCGCTGCGGCGACCGCATCATAGGGGGAGAAAACTGTTACCTATGTATCCGGTTCAAAGTGTTACCCATCTATCCGCTGGACAGCTGCCGCCGTGGTTTTCGCCAATCACCCGCGCCGGAGCTGTCGCGCCAGCGCCGAGGCTCCTCCTTCTCCCCGTTCCACGGGGAGAAGGTGCCCGAAGGGCGGATGAGGGGCGGCGCGGCGCTTGCGACTTAGGCTGCAAACCCTTGCCGCACCAAGCAGCATCGGTTAGGACACGCGCGCCTTAGAAATAGGAAATTTCCTATCCATGGCGAGCCACGAAACACTGAGTACCGATCCCATGGCCGACAAATCCGAGAAGACGAAAGCGCGGCTGCCGCGCGGTTTTGCCGACCGCAGCGCCGAAGACATCCGCGCCGTCGAGAAGATGATGGCGACCATCCGCTCGGTCTATGAGCTCTATGGCTTCGAGCCGGTCGACCAGCCGATGATCGAATACACCGATGCTCTGGGCAAATTCCTGCCCGACCAGGACCGGCCGAACGAAGGCGTGTTTTCCTTCCAGGACGACGACGACCAGTGGCTGTCGCTGCGCTACGACCTGACCGCGCCGACGGCGCGTTTCGTGGCGGAAAATTTCGACAAGCTGCCAAAGCCTTATCGTAGCTACCGTTCCGGCTGGGTGTTCCGCAACGAGAAGCCGGGTCCCGGCCGCTTCCGCCAGTTCATGCAGTTCGATGCCGACACGATCGGCACGCCGGGCGTCGCGGCCGACGCCGAGATGGCGATGATGATGGCCGACGTCATGGAAGCGCTCGGCATCAAGCGCGGCGACTATGTCATTCGCGTCAACAACCGCAAGGTGCTCGACGGCGTGCTGGAGGCGATCGGGCTTGGCGGCGAGGAAAATGCCGGACGGAGGCTGACCGTGCTGCGCGCCATCGACAAGCTGGACAAGCTTGGCCCGGAAGGCGTCAGGCTCCTGCTTGGTCCCGGACGCTGGGATGGCGGCAAGGAAGGCGAGGGCGACTTCGCCAAGGGCGCTGGATTGAATGATACGCAAGCCGAGGCGGTTCTCCTGGCAACGGCCAGGAACGGGCAGGCCGCCCGGGACGCCAGCGTCAATGCCAACGCCGTCTATCAGGAAGGCGTCGGCGAACTCGCAACGATCGAGGCCCTGGTTAGAGCCGCGGGCTACGGCGAAGACCGCATCGTGATGGACCGCTCCGTCGTGCGCGGCCTCGAATACTACACCGGCCCGGTCTTCGAGGCCGAGCTACTGGCCGAAATCCCCAATGACGAAGGCCAGATCGTGCGCTTCGGTTCGGTCGGCGGCGGCGGTCGCTATGACGGGCTGGTCTCGCGCTTCCGCGGCGAGCCGGTGCCGGCGACCGGCTTCTCCATCGGCGTCTCGCGGCTGATGACGGCGCTGAAGAACCTCGGCAAGATCGATACCTCCGACGTCATCGCCCCGGTCGTCGTGCTGGTCATGGACAAGGACACGGAAAGCCTCGGCCGCTACCAGAAAATGGTCGCCGACCTGCGCGCCGCCGGCATCCGCTCCGAAATGTATCTCGGCGGCGCCGGCATGAAGGCGCAGCTCAAATATGCCGACCGCCGCGGCAGCCCGGTGGCGATCATCCAGGGCGGCGACGAGCGCGCCAAGGGCGAGGTGCAGATCAAGGACCTCATCGAAGGCGCGCGCATGTCGGCCGAGATCACCGACAATGCCGAATGGCGCGCCGCAAGGCCGGCGCAGGTCACGGTGGCGGAGGGTGACCTGGTGGCTGAGGTGAAGAAGATACTCGCTGCACAGGCGGCCGACCGCACAAAGGGTGGCGCTTGAGCCCCCCTCTCTGGCCTGCCGGCCATCTCCCCCTCAAGGGGGGAGATTGGATGTCGCGACGGCTTTCGCCAATTTTCAACGTTGCAGGAGGAGGCGCGGCGCTCAAACTGCAAATCTCCCCCTTTGAGGGGGAGATGTCCGGCACGACAGAGAGGGGGGCCTCGCGCCCAACCTATCCATGACCACCCGCCCCGCCATCGCCGCCGACATTGCAAAACTCTTCGCCACCCGCGACACGCATCGCGTCGAGGTCGCCGTGCTGCAGCCGGCCGATCCGTTTCTCGACATGGCGGGCGAAGACCTGCGCCGCCGCATCTTCCTGACCGAGAGCGAGACCGGCAAGACACTGTGCCTGCGGCCCGAATTCACCATTCCGGTCTGCCTTGACCACATCGCCAGCCAGGCGGGTACGCCGCGTCGCTATTCCTATCTCGGCGAAGTGTTCCGCCAGCGTCGCGAAGGCGGCAACGAGTTCTTCCAGGCCGGTATCGAGGACCTCGGCGACCTTGACACGGCCGCCGCCGATGCCCGCTCGCTGGCCGACGCGCATGCGCTGCTGTCTCTGGTGCTGCCCGGAAAGGCGCTCGCCATCACGCTTGGCGACCAGACCCTGTTCGAGGCGGTGCTGGCGGCGCTCGGCCTGCCGCGCGGCTGGCGCATGCGCCTCGCCCGTGCCTTCGGCTCGGCGCCGATGCTGGAAGCGGCCCTTGCCGATCTCGCCTATCCGCCGCGCAACAGCCAGCTGTCCGGTCCGGTTGCCTTGCTGGTACTCGACGGCGATGCGGAAGGCCTCGCCGCGCACATTGCCGAAGGCATGGAGGAGGCCGGTCTGTCGGCTTCCGGCGGCCGCGCGCCCGCCGACATTGCGCGCAGGCTGATCGAGAAGGCGCAGTTGCGCAGCGTGCGCCTGTCCGATGACGCCTTTTCGGCGCTGAAGGGTTTTCTCGAGATCGACGTCGCGCTCAGCGGCGCGACCGCGGCGCTGGAAAAATTCGCCGCCGGTGCCGGCCTGTCGCTAGGACCGGCGCTGGAGAATTTCGCCGCCCGCGCCAAGGCGATCGAGGCGCATGGCCTGCCTGCGGCGCAGATCCGTTACGACGCCGCCTTCGGCCGTCCGCTCGACTATTATACCGGCCTCGTCTTCGAGATCGCTGTCCAGGGAGGCGATCGCCCGCTGGCCGGCGGCGGCCGTTACGATCGGTTGCTGACGCTGCTCGGAGCAAAAAAGCCCATCCCCGGCGTCGGCTTCTCGGTCTGGCTCGACCGCATCGAAGCCTTGCGGGAGGCAGCGCAATGATCACGCTGGCGATCCCGTCAAAAGGCCGTCTCAAGGAACAGTCTCTCGAAGTGCTGGCCAAGGCTGGCCTTGCCGTCACCCTGCCGGAGGACAACCGCAAATACCGCGCCCGCATCGACGGGCTCGACAATGTCGAAGTGGCCTTTCTCTCGGCTTCCGAGATCGCCGGCGAGATCGGGCAAGGATCGGTCGATCTCGGCATCACCGGCGAGGATCTGCTGCGCGAGAACCTCGCCGATTGGGAAACACGCGCCGAGATCGTCGCGCGCCTCGGCTTCGGCCATGCCGACGTCGTGGTCGCGGTGCCCGACATCTGGCTCGATGTCGATACCATGGCCGACCTCGATGACGTCGCCGCCGATTTCCGCCAGCGCCACGGCAGGCGGCTCAGGATCGCCACCAAATACTGGCGGCTGACGCAGCAGTTCTTTTCGCTCAAGCACGGCATCCAGGTCTATCGTATCGTCGAAAGCCTCGGCGCCACCGAAGGCGCGCCGGCGGCAGGGCTCGCGGACGTCATTGTCGACATCACCACCACCGGCTCGACGCTGCGCGCCAACCACCTCAAGGTGCTGGGCGACGGGGTGATCCTCAAGTCTCAGGCCTGTCTGGTCGCGTCCAGGAAGCAGCGTGATGCGGTGGATGAAGAGCAGGTGCGCGATATCGCCGCGAAGATGTCAGCGATAACGGAGTAGCGTCGGCGCTCCCCTCATCCGACCGCTTCGCGGCCACCTTCTCCCCGACGGGGAGAAGAGGTAAGCGCCGGCGCCGACAGTCTCCTCTCCCATCGGGAAGAGGTCAGCCGAGCGAAGCGGAGGCTGGGCGAGGGTCAGTACCTTCGGCGGGTTTCCACCGCCCTTGCAGGCTGATAGTCTCAATCATCCCGGGGAGGAACGGCGATGGCGATCAAACTCGACGAGCTTATGAACGCCAGCAATCTGCGCAAGACCGGCAACAGCTTGATTGCTCCGGTCGATGGCAAGGCGCATGTGTCGGGCGATCGCTCGGTGCCTTTGCTCGACAAGACCATTCCGGAGCTGTTCTCCGATACGGTGAGCAGATACGCCACGCTCGACGCCGCCGTCTTCGTCGGTCAGGACAAGCGCTTCACCTGGAGCGAGCTCTCGGATGCGGTCGACGCTTTGGCCGCCGGTTTCCTGGCGCTCGGGCTGGAAAAGGGCGACCGCGTCGGCATCTGGTCGCCGAACCGCTGGGAATGGCTGGTGACGCAGTTCGCCACCGCCCGCATCGGCCTGATCCTGGTCAACATCAACCCGGCCTATCGGCTGACCGAGCTGGAATATGCGCTCAACAAGGTCGGCTGCAAGGCACTGGTCACGGCGGCCCAGTTCAAGACATCCGACTATCTCGGCATGATCGAGACGCTGGCGCCGGAGATCGCCAGGGCGGAGTCCGGCAACCTCAAGGCGAAAAAACTGCCGGCGCTGAAGATCGTCATCCGCATGGGCGACGACAACTCGCCCGGCATGTTCAATTTCGGCGATGTGCTGGCCATGGGCGGCCGCGACGAGCACGACAGTCTCGACCGTATCTCGGAGAGCCTGAAGCCCGCAGATGCCATCAACATCCAGTTCACCTCCGGCACGACCGGCGCGCCCAAGGGCGCGACGCTCACTCACGCGAACATCGTCAACAACGGCAATTTCGTCACCTCGGCGATAAAACTAACCGTCGACGACCGGCTCTGCATCCCGGTGCCGCTCTACCATTGCTTCGGCATGTCGATGGGCACGATGGGCTGCGTCTCCAAGGGCGCGACCATGGTTTTCCCGGGCGAAGGTTTTGACGCCGGCGCGACGCTGAAGGCGGTCGCGCAGGAGCGCTGCACCGGCCTCTACGGCGTGCCGACCATGTTCGTCGCCATGCTCGACCATGCGGATTTCGCCAGCTTCGACCTCTCCAGCCTGCGAACCGGCATCATGGCCGGCTCGCCGTGCCCGATCGAGGTGATGAAGAAGGTGGTGTCGCTGATGCATATGAGCCAGGTGACCATCGCCTATGGCATGACGGAGACCAGCCCTGTCTCCTTCCAGAGCAGCGTCGACGACCCGCTGGAAAAGCGTGTCTCCACGGTCGGGCGCATCCACCCGCATGTCGAGGTGAAGGCGATCGGCGCGGACGGTGCGACCGTCGCGGTCGGCGAGCCAGGCGAGCTTTGCACGCGCGGCTATTCGGTGATGAAGGGCTATTGGGACGACGCGGAGAAGACCCGCGAGGCGATCGACGCAGACGGCTGGATGCACACCGGCGACCTCGCCACCATCGACGCCGAGGGCTATTGCAACATCGTCGGCCGGGTGAAGGACATGGTCATTCGCGGCGGCGAGAACGTCTATCCGCGAGAAGTCGAGGAATTCCTCTACCGCCATCCCAAGATCAAGGAAGTGCAGGTCTTCGGCATTCCCGACGACAAATATGGCGAGGAGCTCTGCGCCTGGATCGTCTTGAAGCCCGGCCAGATCGCCACCGCCGAAGAAATCAAGGCCTTCTGCGCCGGCCAGATCGCGCATTACAAGGTGCCGCGCCACATCCGTTTCCGCACCGAATTGCCGATGACGGTGACCGGCAAGCCGCAGAAATTCCTGATGCGCGAGGCGATGGTGGAAGAATTGGGGCTGGTGGCGCAGAAGACGGCTTGAAACGGCATTCATGGACAACGAGTTTCCAAATTTCGCGGCGTTGAAAGCCGCCAAGATCGAAAACGTGGATTATCGCATCGTCGTCCGGCGTGGCGCGCGAACCGGCGGTGCCATCGTCATGGCCCCGCATGGCGGCAAGATCGAGCCCCGCACTTCCCTGATCACCGAGACGATAGCCGGCGGCGATCTCGACATGTATTGCTTTGAAGGGCTGATGCCGGAAAGCAACCGGGAGCTGCACATAACGTCCAGGAACTTTGACGAGGCAACCGCGCTGGACCTGTTGCGGACGAAGTCCACCGTCGTCGCCATCCACGGCCGTCAGGATCGCGACGATCTCGCGACGGTCTACCTGGGCGGCAAGGACGCCGCGTTGGTTTCGGGGATAGCCTGGCGTCTGCATGAGGCCGGCTTCCAGACGCAAAAGGACAATCATCCCTTTCCGGGCATCCAGGATTCGAACATCGTCAATCGCGGACTGACGGGAAAAGGAGCACAGCTGGAAGTGCCTTTCTCGCTGCGCCGCCAGCTGGGCAACGAGCCGGAGCTTCTGGAGAGATTCTGTGGGGCGGTCCGCGAGGCCATCGACATAGTCGACGCCAGGAACGGTGCCCGGTCCCCGATCATGTTTTGAACGGCGCGCCTGGACTAAAGCGCGTCGCGATCTTAGGGGGCTTGGATGACTGCTTACACCCGGTCGGTGACGTCCTACACGATGCCGTTGGCCGCGCTGGCGATGGCGCTCGCGGTCAGGGCCAGCGGCCTTTCGGTTGACGAAGGGTCGCTGAACGTCAGGATACTCGTCGGAGCGCTTTCGAGCGCGATCATGTTCACCACCATTTTCGTCGTGCTCGACCACGCCGAGGCGGTGGCCCGGCGCGTAGGGGAGCCATACGGAACATTGGTGCTGACCTTTGCGGTGACGGCAATAGAAGTGTCGATCATCGTCTCCATGATGCTGCATGGAGCAAACAATCCGACACTGGCGCGCGAGTCCGTCTTCTCGACGGTGATGATCACCTCCACCGGTGTCGTCGGCATATGTCTCACGCTTGGCGGCTGGCGCTATCGCAAGCAGGCGATCCTTCGGCAAGGCACCAGCGCTTACCTGTCGGTTCTGATCGCGCTGACCGTGATGACGCTTATTCTGCCGACCTACACAAAAGCCACGGATCCCGGCACGTTTTCGGCGGCTCAGCTTGGTTTCGTCAGCGTTCTTTCGGTGCTGCTCTATGCGAGCTTCGTGTTCGCCCAGACCGTCCGTCACCGGGAGGACTTCGTTCAGGGACAGGCGCACGACGGGCCGATGCGAACCGCCTCCCACGACAGCATTTCCGTCAGCGCCCTGCTGCTGGCGAGCGGGCTCATCGGCATAGTCCTGCTCGCCGAGCAGGTGGCAGCAAGCGTGGAGGACGCGCTCGCCGCTTATCAGGTGACCCAGGCCGACAGCATTGTGGGGGCGTTGATCGCGGCACTGGTTTTGATGCCGGAGGCCATCTCGGCGATCCGCGCCTCGTTCAAGAATGAGCTGCAGCGAAGCCTGAACGTCGCGATGGGCTCGGCCTGCGCCACGATCGGCTTGACGATACCGGCCGTCGCCGCCGCCAGCCTGCTGACGGGCAGAGGACTGACGCTCGGGCTTCCGGCCTCCGATGCCGTGCTTTTGGCCCTGGCCCTTTTCATATGCAGCGTCAGCTTCAGCACCGAAAGAACGACATTCCTGACGGGAATGGTCCATATCGTGGTGTTTTTCACCTATGTGTTTCTGATCTTCGTGCCGTGAAATTTGTCACGCCGACCCTCAGGCGCGGAATGGAGACACCTCGAATGGTGCCTCACGCCGCAAGCACCGCCCGATCCAGCCCGCGTATGATCCGCGCCAGTTCCACGCACTCGTCCTGGCGCACCTTGTTCTTCCGCCAGGCCATGCAGATCATGCGTTGCGGCATCGGCTCCTGGAACGGCACGATCCTCAGATCCGGCATGACGCCGGCGGCACTTGCCGCCATTTCCGGCACCAGGGTGACGCCGAGCCCATGCGCCACCATCTGCAGGAGCGTGGTGAGGCTGGTCGCGCCATAGCTTGCCATCGCCACTGGCCGCACATTGCCGCAGACGGCCAAGGCCTGCTCGCGCAGGCAGTGGCCTTCCTCCAAGAGCATCAGCCGCTCCAGCGCCGGGCTTTCGGGCGGTACCGGCGGCGAGGCGAAGGCCGGATCGCCGGCGGGAACGGCGAGGAAGAAGCGGTCGGGAAAAAGCCCTTCGGTGACGATCGCCGGCTGATCGAGCGGCAACGCCGCGATGAAGGCGTCGAGCCGGCCGGACGTCGCGTCCTCGACCAGCGACGCGGTCACCGCCTCGCGCAGCTCGAGTTGGAGGGAAGGGTAGTGCCTTTTCAGCTCCGGGAGCACATGCGGCAGCAGGTAGGGCGCGACGGTCGGGATGATGCCCAGCCGGAAACGTCCTTCCATGCTCGGGCGGCCGCGCCGGGCAGTCGTCTCGACATCACGTATGTCGGCCAGAATGCGCTCGATACGCGGCTGCAGGGCAAGCGCCTCGTCGGTCATGCGCACCGTCTTGCCGCCGCGCTCGAACAACAGGCAGTTCAGCCGCTCTTCCATTTCGGCGATCTGCGCGGAAAGCGCCGGCTGGCTGACGCCGGCAAGCTTCGCGGCGCGGCCGAAATGCAGCGTCTGCGCCAGAGCGTCGAAATATTGCATTTGCCGGACAGTGAGGCCAATCATAAGAAAATCCTATCAAATGAAACAGGAAAGGCAATTTGTCTTTATCGGCTGGCCGGCCTAGTCTGGAATCATTCCAGGTTGGCGCGGCCAATGGCTGCCCCCGGAAATTCCGGGAAAATCAACCTCGGCAAAATTCAACCACGGCAAAACCTCGGCAGAATCGGGAGACCCAAGATGGACGCGAAAACCGACGACAACAGCGCTGGCAAATGCCCGGTGGCGCATGGATCCGCACGGACCAACCGCGACTGGTGGCCGAACCAGCTCGACCTTTCCGTGCTCCACCAGCAGTCGAATCTGTCGGACCCGATGGGTGAAGATTTCGACTACGCCAAGGAGTTCGCGAGCCTCGACCTCGATGCGGTGATCAAGGACCTGCACAAGGTCATGACGGATTCGCAGGACTGGTGGCCGGCCGACTTCGGCCATTACGGGCCGCTCTTCATCCGCATGGCCTGGCACAGCGCCGGCACCTATCGCATCGGCGACGGCCGCGGCGGCGCCGGTGCCGGTCAGCAGCGTTTCGCGCCGCTGAACAGCTGGCCGGACAACGCCAATCTCGACAAGGCGCGCCGGCTGCTGTGGCCGGTCAAGCAGAAATACGGCCGCAAGATCTCCTGGGCCGACCTTCTGATCCTCACCGGCAACGTCGCGCTGGAATCGATGGGCTTCAAGACCTTCGGCTTCGCCGGCGGCCGCGCCGATGTCTGGGAACCGGAGCAGGATGTAGACTGGGGCTCCGAAGCGAAGTGGCTCGGCGACGAGCGCTATTCGGGCGATCGTGAGCTTCGCGGCCATCTCGGTGCCGTGCAGATGGGCCTGATCTACGTCAACCCGGAAGGCCCGAACGGAAAGCCGGACCCGGTCGCCGCGGCGCGTGACATCCGCGAGACCTTCGGCCGCATGGCGATGAACGACGAAGAGACTGTAGCGCTGATCGCCGGCGGCCACACCTTCGGCAAGACGCATGGCGCGGGCGACGCCTCGTTGGTGGGCGCCGAGCCGGAAGGCGCCGGCATCGAGGCGCAGGGCCTCGGCTGGTCGAGCAAATATGCATCCGGCATCGCCGGCGACGCCATTACCTCCGGTCTCGAGGTCACCTGGACGACGACGCCGACCAAGTGGAGCAACAACTTCTTCGACAACCTGTTCAACTATGAATGGGAGCTGACGAAGAGCCCGGCCGGCGCCCATCAGTGGACGCCGAAAGGTGGCGCCGGCGCCGGCACGGTTCCGGACGCGCACAATCCCTCCAAGCGCCACGCGCCGGCCATGCTCACCACCGACCTCGCGCTGCGTTTCGACCCGGCCTATGAAAAGATATCGCGCCGGTTCCACCAGAACCCGGACCAGTTCGCAGACGCCTTCGCCCGCGCCTGGTTCAAGCTCACCCATCGCGACATGGGTCCGGTCGTGCGCTATCTCGGCCCGCTCGTGCCGAAGGAAGAGCTGATCTGGCAGGATCCGATCCCCGCCATCGACCACGAGCTGGTGAGCGAAGCCGACATTGCGTCGCTCAAGGCCAAGATCCTGGCCTCCGGCCTCTCGGTTTCCGAGCTGGTCTCGACCGCCTGGGCCTCGGCCTCGACCTTCCGCGGCTCCGACAAGCGCGGCGGCGCCAATGGCGCCCGTATCCGTCTGGCGCCGCAGAAGGACTGGGAGGTCAACGAGCCGGCTCAGCTCGCCAAGGTGCTCGGCAAGCTCGAAACGATCCAGAAGGAGTTCAATGCGGCTCAGAGCGGCGATAAGAAGGTCTCGCTGGCCGACCTCATCGTGCTCGGCGGCGCCGCCGCGGTCGAGAAGGCGGCGAAAGACGGTGGCAACGAAGTAAAGGTGCCCTTCAGGCCTGGCCGCATGGATGCTTCGCAGGAGCAGACGGATGTCCACTCCTTCGCGCCGCTGGAGCCGAAGGTCGACGGCTTTCGCAACTATGCCCGCGGCAGGCTGCCGATGTCGGTCGAGGCGATGCTGGTCGACCGCGCCCAGCTGCTGACGCTGACGGCGCCGGAAATGACCGTGCTGGTCGGCGGCTTGCGCGTGCTCGGCGCCAATGCCGGCGGCTCGAAGCACGGCGTCCTTACCGACAGGCCAGGCCAGCTCACCAACGACTTCTTCGTCAACCTGCTCTCGATGGCGACCGTCTGGGATCCGGCGGCCGGCTCCGAGCCGGGTTCCGATGAAGTCTACGAAGCGCGCGACCGCAAGACCAGGGAAGTGAAGTGGACCGGCACCCGCGCCGACCTCCTCTTCGGCTCGCACGCGCAGCTGCGCGCGCTCTCCGAGGTCTATGGTTCAAGCGACGCCAAGGCGAAATTCGTCAAGGACTTCGTCAAGGCATGGACGAAGGTGATGAACGCCGACCGCTTCGACATCGCGAAGTAAGGTCGTACCTCCCAAGAAAAAGGCGCGGGTCATGCCCGCGCCTTTTTTGCGTCTCTCCGGAGCTGTCAGTCTTTTTCGAAGATGCCGGCCTTGGCCACGACGCCGGCAATCGCCCCGCCGATCAGCGGCGCGACGATGAACAGCCAGAGTTGGCTGAGCGCAGCACCCCCGGAAAACAGCGCCGGGCCGATCGAGCGCGCCGGGTTGAGCGAGGTGCCGGTGACCGGAATGATGGCGAAGTGCAGGCCGGCCAGCGTCAGGCCGATGACCAGGCCGGCGAAGGCGGTTGTGTGCTTGGCATTGGTGACACCGAGGATGACGGTGACGAAGGTGAAGGTGCCGATCAGCTCCCACAGGAAGGCCGAGCTCACGCCCCATTTCGTTTCATCCCAGCCATTGGCGCCGAAGCCGCCGGTATGGCCGCCGGCCTGGCCGGAAACGATAATCCACAGCGCCAGCGAGGCGATGATGGCGCCGACGATCTGCGCGATCCAGTAGGGAACGACATCCTTGGCCGCCATCCGCCCCGCCAGGAACACGCCGAGCGTCACCGCCGGATTGAGATGCGCGCCCGAGATCGGGCCGATCGCATAGGCCGCGGCGATCAGGCCGATGCCGAACGCCAGGCCGATGCCTTCCTGTCCGAGCGGCAGCGCGCCGCCGAAACCGCCCGTGACCACAGAGGCCGTGCCGATGAACACCAACAAAAACGTGCCGAGAACTTCTGCCAGATAAGTCTTCATTGCCCTCTCCTCATAGGATCCGTCGAAACCGCGTTAACCGCGTCGCGAATCACTGCCGAAAGAGTATTCCTGCCGGCAACACTTGGAAAGCTGAGAGGTTAATCCAGCTGCCTTGCTTGCGCCCGCTAGTCAAAGACATTAGAGACCTTTCATATTCTGATCGCTTGTTCTTGTTTTTCCCGCGGCACCGCTTGCGAAGGAAAAACCGTTCGGGGAAATTGCGTCGCGCTGAAACCCTGTTTCACCGGCAAGCCGAATAGAATTGTTTCAATCCTGGCCTGAAAAGGCTTTAAGAGCGGCTGGAACCGATTTGCAGGAGCTACGGAAAACGGGATGCGATTGGGCGGAAGGCTGGCGGCGGCCATAGAGGTTCTCGAAGATATCGGCCGGCGCCACCGGCCGGTGGCCGATGCCCTGCGCGACTGGGGCCTGTCGCATCGCTTTGCCGGCGGCGGCGATCGCGCGGCGATCGGCAACATCGTCTATGACGCGCTGCGCCGCAAACGCTCGGCCGGCTGGCTGTTCGGCGAGGACACGCCGCGCGCCATCGGGTTCGGCGCGCTTCTCTTGGAGTGGGGGCAAACGGCGCAGTCGCTCAACGATGCGCTCGATGGCGACAAGTTCGCACCGCCGCTGCTCAGCGCCGGCGAGTTGAAGGCGGCGACCGAGCGCAGGCTTGCCGATGCGCCAGACGCCGTGCGGGCGGATGTCCCGGACTGGTGCGCGCCTTTGCTCGAACGGGCCTATGGCGACGCTTGGGTCGAGGAAGGCGCGGCGCTCGCCCAGCGCCCGCCGCTGGATCTCAGGGTCAACACGCTCCAGGCCGATCGCGCCAAGGTGCTGGCCGAACTCCAGGGCACGGGTGCAGCGCCCGCGGCGATCGCGCCGCATGGCATCCGCATCCCACCGATCGACGGCGATGGGCGGCACCCCAACGTTCAGGCCGAGCCCGCCTTCCAGAAAGGCTGGTTCGAAGTGCAGGACGAGGGCTCGCAGCTTGCCGCAGCGCTCGCGGGCGCCGAGCCCGGCATGCAGGTGCTCGACTATTGCGCCGGCGCCGGCGGCAAGACGCTGGCGCTGTCGGCCGAGATGGACAATCGGGGCCAGCTCTTTGCCCATGACGCGGAGAAGGTGCGGCTGGCGCCGATCTTCGAACGCATCCGCCGTTCGCACAACCGAAACATCCAGGTCGTCAGCAAGCCGGCGGAGCTTGCGCCGCTTACCAGGCATATGGACCTCGTGCTGATCGACGCGCCCTGCACCGGCAGCGGTACCTGGCGTCGCCGCCCGGACGCCAAGTGGCGATTGACCGAGCGACAGCTCGACGCCCGAAAGGCAGAGCAGCAGGCGATCCTCGATACGGCCCAGGCCTTCGTCAAGCCGGGCGGCTTGCTGGTCTACATCACCTGCTCGGTGTTCGACGCCGAAAACGGCGAGCAGGTCGCGGCGTTCCGCGAGCGCCATGAAGGCTTTGCGCCGGTCGATCATCGCCAGCTCTGGGACAGCCGCTTCCCCGGCCATGAAGGAGCCGCGCGCATTGCCGGCAACGGTGGCATCTCGCTGTCGCCGGCGCTGAGTGGCACCGACGGGTTTTATTTCCACGCCTTGCGCAGGGCGGCCTGAGCGCCGCGCGACTTTGCTGCGCTGCAACATAAAAGATTGCCTGTGCTGCCTGCCTCTGCAATAAGCTTCGCCAGCAAAACGTGAGGCGGAGACCATGGCAGCCAAGATCGTACCCGCTCCCGACTTCGAGGAACGCGTGAGGACGTCCTTTGCCCGGCAGAAAGCCATGGCCACCATCGGCGCCGAGCTGACCCTGGTGACGCCGGGCATCATCGAGATCGAGATGCCTTACTCGGCTTCGCTCACCCAGCAGCACGGTTTCCTGCATGCCGGCGTCATCTCCACCGCCTTGGATTCCGCCTGCGGCTATGCGGCCTTTTCGTTGATGCCGGAAAATTCCGGCGTGCTGACCATCGAGTTCAAGGTGAACCTTCTGGCGCCGGGCAGGGGCGAGCGCTTCCTGTTCCGCGGCTCGGTGACCAAGCCCGGCCGCACCATCATCGTTGCCGACGGACAGGCCTACGCCTTCGCCGCCGACGGCGAGGCCAAGCTGATCGCCACCATGACCGGCACCATGATGACGGTTGTCGGCCGCGACGGGATCGAGGGGTGACGAGCTGGCCGCGCAGCGGACGAAAAGCCCCCAAATGGGCTTTTCGAGCGACGAGCGCCCGGAGCCATAGCGAAGGGCCGGCAGGCGGCGAGGGCACGTTGCCGCTTTCCTTTTCGTAGTGGTACAAACAGGGGTGGAGTCGCCATGACCGTCAAAGTGTCACGCCTGTCGGGCAAGTCCGTTCTCTTCGTCATGGCGGCGGAGGCCGAATACGGCCCGCATCTGAAAAACCTGTTCACGCCGCTGATGACCGGCGTCGGTCCGGTCGAGGCTGCTGTGCGGCTGAGCGCGGAACTCGCGGCGTTGAAAGCCGAGGGAGCGCTTCCGGACCTGATCGTCTCGCTGGGCTCAGCCGGCAGCCGCAAGCTGGAGCAGGCCGAAATCTACCAGGCCGTGTCGGTCAGCTATCGCGACATGGACGCTTCGCCGCTCGGCTTCGAGAAGGGCGCGACGCCCTTCCTCGACCTGCCGGTGACGGTGCCGCTGCCGTTCGTCATCCCGGGCATCAAGACCGCCTCGCTCTCGACCGGCGGCGCGATCATCACAGGCGCCGCCTATGACGCCATCGATGCCGACATGGTCGACATGGAGACCTTCGCCTGCCTGCGCGCCTGCCAGCTCTTCGGCGTGCCGCTGATCGGGCTCCGTGGCATTTCCGACGGCGCGGCCGATCTCAGGCATGTCAACGACTGGACGGAATATCTGCACATCATCGATGAGAAGCTGGCCGCGGCCATCGGCTTGCTGGAACAGGCGATCGAATCCGGCTCGATCCGACTGGCATAGGCGCAAAAGGACGGAAAGCCGCAGCGCGCAGCCCATTGCGCCGACTCGTTTCTTTCTCTAAAGGCTCGCCATGACGACAGCCAATCATCCCGACACCGTACTGCCCGACACTGTGCTGATCATCGATTTCGGCAGCCAGTTCACGCAGCTCATCGCCCGCCGCATCCGTGAGGCCGGCGTCTTTTCCGAGATCGTGCCGTTCCAATCGGCCGAAGCGGCCTTCAAGCGCATCAACCCGAAAGCGGTGATCCTGTCCGGCGGCCCGGCCTCGACCACCGACATCGGCAGCCCGCGCGCGCCGCAGATCGTCTTCGACGCCGGCGTGCCGGTGCTCGGCATCTGCTACGGCCAGATGGTGCTTTGCGTGCAGATGGGCGGCGTCGCCGAAAGCTCCAACCACCGCGAATTCGGTCGCGCCTTCGTCGAGATCGAGAAGGAAAGCCCGCTGTTCGAGGGCCTGTGGGCGCCCGGCCAGCGCCACCAGGTGTGGATGAGCCATGGCGACCGCGTCATCGAACTGCCGCCGGGCTTCCAAGTGCTCGGCAAGTCGGAAAGCTCGCCCTTCGCCATCTTCGGCGATATCGAGCGCAAGATGTACGGCATCATGTTCCATCCGGAAGTGGTGCACACGCCGGACGGCGCCAGGCTGCTCAGGAACTTCGTCCACAACATCGCCGGCATCGAGGGCGACTGGACGATGCGCGCCTATCGCGAGCATGCGGTGGAATTGATCCGCAAGCAGGTCGGCAAGGGCAAGGTCATCTGCGCGCTGTCGGGCGGCGTCGACTCCTCGGTCGCCGCACTTCTGATCCACGAGGCGATCGGCGACCAGTTGACCTGCATCCTCGTCGACCACGGCCTGATGCGCAAGGACGAGGCCCAAAGCGTGGTGGAGATGTTCCGCCAGCACTACAACCTGCCGCTGATCCTGGTCGATGCGTCCGACCGCTTCATCTCGGCGCTGGAAGGCGAGGCCGATCCGGAGAAGAAGCGCAAGACCATCGGCCGCCTGTTCATCGAGGTGTTCGAGGAAGAGGCGAAGAAGCTCGGCGGCGCCGATTTCCTGGCGCAGGGCACGCTCTATCCCGATGTCATCGAAAGCGTTTCCTTCTCAGGCGGCCCGTCGGTGACGATCAAGTCGCACCACAATGTCGGCGGTCTGCCCGAGCGCATGAACATGAAGCTGGTCGAGCCGCTGCGCGAACTGTTCAAGGACGAGGTGAGGGCGCTCGGCAAGGAACTCGGCCTGCCCGAGAGCTTCATCGGCCGCCATCCCTTCCCAGGCCCGGGGCTTGCCATCCGCTGCCCGGGCGGCATCACGCGCGAGAAGCTGGAGATCCTGCGCGAGGCCGACGCCATCTATCTCGACGAGATCCGCAAGGCAGGCCTCTACGACGCCATCTGGCAGGCCTTTGCCGTGCTTCTGCCGGTACAGACCGTCGGCGTGATGGGCGATGGCCGCACCTACGAGTTCGTCTGCGCGCTACGCGCCGTGACCTCGGTCGACGGTATGACGGCCGACTTCTACCACTACGACATGAACTTCCTGGGTGCGGCCGCCACCCGCATCATCAATGAGGTCAAGGGCATCAACCGCGTCGTCTACGACGTGACCTCGAAGCCGCCCGGCACAATCGAGTGGGAATAAAGCTCGGTCGTTCGCCAGCATTTGGTGGCTATCGGCGCCAGCCACTTAACATGTTGAAATGTAATCTTTTTCATCTCTTTTCCTATCGCTGACTATCGCCCGCAAGCGGAATCATTTGGCGGTAGACCTGACGGTATCGCTTTCCTCATCATTCTCGCTCGAGACCGATACCGTCACCGCCTGATTTCCTAGAAGGCTAGCTAAAATTTAGGTAAGCTATTGAACTACAAGAGAAATTTTCAAACCTTGACGGTACAATCGATGACGGTAAAATCGGGCGCTGAATATGCGGCCACGCGCTCGGATTGCCCTCGCCATGCTCACCGACATTGCACTTAAGAAGCTGAAACCTAAAAACAAAATATACAAAGTTGCTGATCGTGACGGTATGTACGCCACCGTGTCCACGGCCGGGCAGATCTCGTTCCGCTACGACTACCGAATGAATGGAAGGCGAGAGACAGTCACGCTGGGCCGCTATGGTGAGGGTGGCATCTCGCTAGCAGAGGCGCGTGACCGCTGCATTGCGGCCCGAAAAATGGTGGCAACCGGACAATCGCCGGCGCATGAAAAGCAGCGTAAAAAGCGGCGCCTATCTGCAATGGCCACCTTCGGCGATGCCGGCCGGGCCTGGTTTAAGGAGGCCAAGATGGCGGATAGCACGCGCTCAATGCGCAAGGCCATCTTCGATCGAGACATCTTGCCAATCTGGGACAAAAGGCTCCTCACAGAAGTAACAGCTGGCGACTTGCGGGCGCTCTGCGCAAAGGTGCGGGACCGTGGCGCGCCGGCAACAGCCATTCACGTCCGGGATATTGTTAAGCAAATCTATGGCCATGCCATTCTGCACGGCGAGAAGATTGCCAATCCAGCGGACGAGGTAGGACCGGCTTCGATCGCCACGTTCGAGGCAAAAGACCGAGCATTGTCCCCAGCAGAAATCCGCATCGTGCTGACTGAGTTGGAACATGTGCCAACATTGCCGACGATACGGCTGGGCCTAAAGCTGATCCTGCTCACGATGGTTCGGAAGGGTGAGCTGCTGGACGCGACTTGGGACGAGGTCGATTTTGAGAACGCTGTGTGGAGCATTCCCAAAGAGCGAATGAAACGGAAAAAGCCGCATAACGTCTACCTGTCCCGCCAATCCCTCGATATCCTGATTGCGCTCAAGACTTGCGCAGCGAACTCCCGATATGTGCTGCCATCTCGCTATGACGCCGACGAACCCATGTCGCGCGCCACCTTCAATCGTGTCACAATGGCCATTGTCGACCGCGCAAAAAGACAAGAAATGCCGCTTGCGCCCTTTACAGTGCACGACCTACGGCGGACTGGCTCGACAATCCTAAACGAGATCGGATTCAATCGCGACTGGATCGAGAAATGCCTTGCTCACGAAGACAGCCGCACTTCGCGCGGTGTCTATAACAAGGCTGAATATGAGCCGCAGCGCCGTCATATGCTCCAGGAATGGGCCGACATGGTTGAGGCCTGGGCAGCGGGCAAGAAGCACACCCCCGTACTCCAGCCGGCTGCCGGGGCGGCAATCATTCTCGATCCGATTTGACAGGCCTCGTCTTGCGCGACCGGACGTCTGGACCTGGGGCGGTTTCGAGAGTCCCGGCAGACGAGGCGTTTCGCCTTGCCTGAACCCAGGCCTCGACCTCTGCTAGATCCCAAACAACACAGCGGGGAGTCAGATTGAAGCGTCGTGGGAACTCGCCGCGTTGCTCCATTTCGTAGATGGTCGTGTCCGATAAAGGGACGATTTCTCGCAATTGTGACCGGCGCACAGTTCGCACAACGTGTCGCGCCTGAATGTGCGGCAAAACCGGAAGAGATTGCTCTTCCATTATGCGTTGGCAGCTTTCAGGTTGAGTAGGGTTGCGCAATTTGACCATGCTTATGACCGGAAAGGCTCCGTGGGAGCGCATGGTCGCGTGTCTGCCCCATTTCCGATATAGCCCCCAATTGCGACCACATCGCCGTCCTTGACCAGCAGGCGGTCCTCGGGAGCAGCACTAGGGCCGTTTAGACATCGAGGCTATGCAATGTTCGAGGCGCTCCAACCGAGCCTTCTGCGAACGAAGCTCATGCCCTGCGTTCAGCAAATTGGATTTGCCTCTGGAGGAGGCAGCAATGATCAGTTCGCATTCTAACAGAGCGATACGATCTCGCATCTGCTGAGCTTCATCCTGCCGTATCCTTCTAATCCAACCCAGGCCGCGCATATTCTACCACCACCGTCCATGCAGCACGGGTAGCATTTGAAAACTAACGCCCGTCAATTCGAAAAACTCGTATTTTAACCGTCGCTAAATTCACCGGCTAATGACAACCTTGCTGGTGAAGTCAGGCCAAACCCGGTGACTTGCTCGCTCGCTTGCACGGACAATTTTAATCGATGCGGTGACGACGCAATTGCCGTAAACGACAGGCCGAAGGTCGCGGACGACTGCAATGATCGTCACGACTAGAGATTTACCCACAAGACGCTTGGAGCGCGGCGTCATGCAGTTTCTTTAGAGACGGGCGCTGAACAGGCCGAGGCAGTGCCTTTCAAGGCCGCGTGAACGCGCCCTATCTTGTCAAGCGCGTTCGGCCCGCGGCAGTGATCGGCGGCCCCTCGAACCGGCGGGAAGGCTCGCGCATGCGTCGGCAGAAAAATAGCGTCGGAGACCAAGGAGGCGAGCATATTGGCTGCGTACGGCTGCTACCATGTCGAGCCGCACGTGGCGCCCAACCTTCATTCTGCTCTCAGCCGAAATCGCTCGAAAGCGACTGTGAGGGGCAATTGGGTAACGCGCCATGCTCTTCGGCTTCGATCCTGCCCAACGGCTTCGCAAGACCATTGAGCGCATCAGCCGCGATCATGCCGACGCCGAGCTTTGCGTCGTGACTGGCGATCTCACCGACGAGGGCGATTTCGCCTCCTACGTCCTGTTGCGCGAGGCGCTGCAGGAACTGCGGGTGCCCGCCCGCCTTCTGCTCGGCAATCACGACAGGCGCGAGAATTTTATTCGCGCATTTCCTGAAGAGCCACGCGATGCGAATGGCTTCATTCAGTCGGTCCAAGACGGGACTGCCGGGCGCCTCATTTTTCTCGATACATTGGTGGAAGGCTTCGGTCATGGTGCTTTGGATCAGGGCCGGCTCGAATGGCTGCTGGCGCGCTTGGCCGAGGAACAGAAAACGCCTGCCTATCTCTTCGCCCATCATCCGCTGCAGCCGATCGGCCTGCCGCATTTCGAGCCTTGGAACATGCAGAACTGGCAAGAGCTCATGCGGGCGATCGCCGCCGCCGGCAATGTCCGGCACATTTTTCACGGCCATGTGCACGTTGATGTTGGCGGCACCTGGAGCGGCATTCCCTTCAGCGCCATCCGCGGCGTTGCGCATCAAATCATTCCGCACTTCGCGCGCAGGGACGCAGACTTTGTCGAGGATGCGCCGGCTTTTGACGTCGCGCTGATCGACGACGATGGCGTGCTCGTGCACCGTTTCGAGGTCAGCGACAGGAATGTGGTTGAAATCTCGCCCGCAGGTCCTTTCCCGGGGGTGACCAATGAAGCAGCAGAAATCTCATGAACTGGTCATTTTCGATTGTGACGGCGTCGTCGCATCGACGCCGAGGAACTGACCCGTATTGGCTCGTTGACCTTGGCTCCCGAACTGCCTGGAGTTGGCAGAGATAGCTGCGGAAACAGCTAAACCGATTTGATTGGTTCTGACGATGAATGTCGGCGCGTCATCTTCTCGCAATCGCGAATTTACTCTTCGCACCTGCACAAAAATGTGCCAAACGCGGCACCCATAGTTGGTAACGTTGGGGAAGGAGCCCTTGTTGAGTGCGGTTGCTAACACCAAGGCGATCACACCGCCGGATATTCGTTCCCGGAAGGGTGGCACTCCGCTCGTCTGCCTGACGGCCTATACCACGCGATCGCAAAGCTCGTTGATCAGCATTGTGACATTGTTCTCGTCGGCGACAGCGTCGGCATGGTGCTGCACGGCTTCCCGTCGACGCTGGGCGTGACGCTTGAGATGATGATCATGCACGGCCAGGCCGTGCGCCGCGGCCTCGAGCAGGCGCTGATGCTCGTCGACATGCCGTTCGGCTCCTACGAGGAAGGCCCCGAGCAAGCCTTCCGCAATGCTGCACGTGTCATGACGGAAACCGGCTGCGCGGCGGTCAAGCTCGAAGGTGGCGAGGCAATGGCCGAGACGATCCGCTTCCTGGCTGCACGCGGCGTGCCAGTCATGGGCCATGTCGGCTTGACGCCTCAGGCGGTCAATACCTTCGGCGGCTACCGCGTGCAGGGCAGAGGCGGTGATGCCGAGCGCGTCGCGGCCGACGCGCTTGCCGTGAGCGAAGCGGGGGCATTCGCGCTGGTGCTGGAGAAGGTCCCGGAGGTGCTCGCCGGCCGGATCACCGCAGAGGTAGCGATCCCGACGATCGGTATCGGCGCCTCGGCGGCCTGTGACGGGCAGATTCTCGTCGTCGACGACATGTTGGGCATCTTCGGCGACTTCCGGCCCAAATTCGTCAAGCGCTATGCCGAACTCAGTGAGATCGCCGGGGAGGCGATTGCGGTCTATGCGCAGGAAGTGCGCGACCGCCGCTTTCCAGCCGCCGAGCATCTGTTCGGCGATGCGCCAAGGACGGTCAATGGTGGAGAAGGCGCATGAGCATTCCGATCGCACGAACCGTCGCCGAGTTGCGCATGGCTGTGGCCGCATGGCGGCAGAATGGCCTCAAGGTCGCTGTCGTGCCGACCATGGGTGCCTTGCATGAAGGCCATCTGAGCCTGGTGCGTGCCGCGCTCGCCAAGGCGGACCGGGTTATCGTGACGCTCTTCGTCAACCCGAAACAGTTTAACAGCGCGGCCGATCTCGTGGCCTACCCGCGCACTGAGCATGACGATGCCGCCAAGCTTGCGCCGCTCGGCGCTCATCTGCTCTACGCGCCAAATGCAGCGGACATGTATCCGGAAGATTTCGCCACCACGATCTCAGTCAGTGGGGTGAGCGATGGCCTGTGCGGCGCGTTCCGTCCGGGCCATTTCGACGGCGTGGCAACCGTCGTCGCCAAGCTCTTTCTACAGACGCGTGCTGATCTCGCCTTCTTCGGCGAGAAGGATTTCCAGCAACTGCACGTCGTTCGCCGGCTCGTCCGCGATCTCGACATTCCAATCGAGATTGTAGCATGTCCAACGGTCCGTGAAGCCGACGGCCTGGCAATGTCGTCGCGCAATGTCAGGCTTTCGGCCGAACAGCGCTTAGCAGCGCCAAGGCTCGCCGAAGTCCTGTCGGCTTCGGCCGGGCGATTGTCGGCAGGATTGCCAGCCGAGCTTGTGCTTGCCGAGGCCAGGCAAGCGATCCTCGCTGCCGGTTACGACGAGGTCGAGTATCTCGAGCTACGGGCAGACCATGACCTGTCACCGCTTTCCGCCGCGGATCGACCGGCCCACCTAATCGTCGCCGCCTGGCTTGGCGGGACGCGGCTTATCGATAACGTTGGAGTTCTGCCCGGGCAGCGCCAAGGCGAGCTGCTCGCGGCAGCCAATGCCGCATGATTGAGAATGCCGCAAGGCTTGTACAAAGGTGCGTCGTCAAAATGACCCAGACAAATGGCCGGAGCAGGGAGTGGATATGGTGTTTCGATTGAAGGAGCGCCTCGGCAGGAAGTTCGAAGAAGAAGTGCAATTCTTCAAGGGCTGGCAGAAGGACAAGAAACGAGTGGGCGCGCTGATGCCAACGTCCGTTCATGCCGCGCGTCGTATGGCAAGCGTCATCGATCCGGCATCCGGATTGCCGGTTCTTGAACTTGGCGCCGGAACCGGCGTCATTACCAAGGCAATCCTGGAAAGAGGCATCAAGCCGCAACAACTGGTTTCGGTCGAGTATTCCAAGGATTTCTATGAGCGCCTGACGCGAGCCTTTCCGGGCGTGGATTTTCGATTGGGCGATGCGTTCGCGTTGGAGGAAGTGCTTGCCGAGCGGCGCGGGGAGCAATTCGACTGTGTGATAAGTGCGGTGCCGCTGTTGAGCTTTCCAATGGAACAGCGTGTCGGCCTGCTTGAGGATTTGCTGGCCCGCATTCCTGCTGGAAGACCTGTGATTCAGATCACTTACGGACCGTTGTCGCCGGTGATCAAAATGCCCGACCGCTATGTCGTGTCCCACTATGATTTCGTCGTCCGCAACATCCCGCCCGCACAGCTGTGGACTTACCGACGAGCAGTCTGACGGAGCGGGACGCGCGAGGACGGCGGGCCGTTCGCAAAATCGTCAGGACAGGCGGTGGTCGTGACGAAATTCGCATCGAGTGCGCTTTTTATAGCCGCCGCCGTTTTGCGGAGGCCGCTATGCCCTTTCGCTGGCAGGCGCACACTCATCTGCTACACCCATCGCCCTGCGGTCGACAGACGGCGAAGCCACCACGGCCGCGAAAATCTCGAGACGGCGTCTCGGTACCGGGACCGGCCTGCCATTTTTGGGAGGCGATCCGTGCAGGTGCCTGGCCCGGATCGTGCCATCTATCTCCTGAGCGAGTCATAGCCGTCGTCCATTCACCCGGCCGAACCTCCCGATTGCCGGACCCCTGATGAAGATTCCCCTGGAAAGTGACGTCTTCTTTAGAGCGTGACGGTCTGCGCCGTCTTGTGGTGCCTCAGCTTGTACGATGGCCGGCTGCCCTTCCCGTGCCACGAATGCGATGAAGTCCAGTCACTCTACCGTGCAATGGCATTCAGAAATACGACAGGAAGACCATAATAGTCGGGTTTGGCTGAAAGACTTTTCCGCAGATGCCGAAAAAAGGGGACAGCTCTTCCGGTCCTTGCAAAGCTCCTGAACTCGTTTTCGTTGGACAAGCGTGGTCGCCAGTCCAGCTCTTGCGAGTGATCGGCGCAAAAGCGATCACTCACATGGCTGCATTCTTCTGCAGTTTCCCGAAAACAAACAGCTTGCCTTCGCGCACGCCGTCTTCGAGTGGGCTCGCATTCGCCATATGCGCCGCAATCGCACTGGCCAGCATGCATCCCGTCCCGCGCATCGACGTAGCCAGACGCGGTGTGTCGAAGCGGATTGGTTCTTGATCGTGGCGCAACAGAATATCGGTTGATCGAGGTCCCGATGCATGGCCGCCCTTGATCAGCAGGGCCTGCGCTCCGGCCGCCAGCAATTCGTGGCCTTGCAACAGTGCGCCGTCGTCATCCACTGCCAGTTCCGAGCCAACCAGGAGCGCCAGCTCGATGAGGTTGGGTGTGACCAGGCGGCAAAGCGGCATCAGATTCCGCTTCATGACGGCGGTGGCGCCGGCTTCCAGAAGCGTCCGGCCTGATGTCGAGGCCAGCACCGGGTCCAGTATCGCCGGCACCTGCGGATTCTCGCGCAGCACTGCGGCAACGGCAACGATGATCTCGGCCGTCGCCAGCATGCCGATCTTGACGGCAGCCACCTCGTTGGCTTGCAGCGCGGCGCGCATCTGATCGGCCACCAGGCGGGGTTGCGAAGGATGGATTTCCATGACGGCTTCGTGCGTCTGCACCGTCAGCGCGGTGACCGCAAGGCATGTCCGCACGCCAATCGAAGAGATCGTTTCGATGTCGCGCGCAATTCCGGCTCCGCCGCTGGAGTCGGATCCGCCGACGACAAGCACATGCGGTTCTCGCCTCAGCGCCATCGATCTGTCTTTTCGATCCATTCTCGCGTGCGCGCTTGGGGATCGGCATTCAATGTGATGTCGGTGACCACCGCCGCGCTGTCCGCACCGGCCGCAAAGACACCGTCGAGTCGGTCAGGGTTGAGGCCACCAATGGCGACCAAAGGAACCGGTGCGACCCGGCGCTTCCATCCGCTGATCCGTTCGACCCCTTGCGGCGCCCATTTCATCTTCTTCAGAATGGTTGGATAGATGGGGCCGAGCGCGATATAGTCGGGCCTGGCGGCCATAGCCGTTTCCAGTTCGATATCATCATGGGTGCTCAGTCCGAGCCTTACACCGGCCGCCCTTATCCGCGAGAGGTCGGCGGTCTGCAAATCCTCTTGGCCGAGATGAACGAAGTCGCAGCCTTCCTCGATCGCCAGCCGCCAATGATCATTGATGATGAGCTGGCTTTTGTGTTGGACACACAAGGCCTTCGACCTGCGGATCTCCGCGCGCAGCCCGGTTTCATCCATCGTTTTGATGCGAAGCTGAACCAGCTTGACGCCGAGCGGCGCCAACCTTTCGATCCAGGTGGCGCTGTCGACGATTAGGTAGAAGGGATCGAGATTCATGAAAGAACGGCCCTGCCGATCGTCGGCGTCGATGGCACGGCGACGTCGCGCGGCTCGAGAAGACCCGATGCGTGGGCTTCACGACCGGCTTCGACCGCCTTACCGAAAGCACGCGCCATGCCGACCGGATATGCCGCCTTGGCGACTGCTGTGTTCAGGAGCACGGCGTCAAAGCCGAGTTCCATGACGGTGGCCGCGTGCGACGGCCGTCCGAGCCCCGCATCCACAATCAGCGGGACGCCAGGGAAATATCCGCGCATCGAGCGCAGCGCCATGATGTTGATCGGCCCGAGGGCGGAACCGATCGGTGCGCACCAGGGCATCAAGACCTTGCAGCCCGCCGCAAGCAGCCGCTCTGCGACAATAAGGTCGTCGGTGGTGTAAGGGAATACCGCAAAACCGTCTTCGCACAGGATGCGGGCGGCTTCAACCAGACCGAACACATCCGGCTGTAGCGTGTCGTGATTGCCAATCACTTCGAGCTTGATCCAGTTGGTGCCGAAGACCTCGCGCGCCATTTTCGCGGTGGTGACGGCTTCCTTGACGGAAAGGCAGCCGGCGGTATTGGGCAGGATTCTGGCGCCCAGCGAGCGGATCAACGACCAGAATTGTTCGCCGGCCCTACCGCCCGCCATCTCACGCCGCAACGAGACGGTCACCACCGACGTGCCCGATGCCTTGACTGCATCGGCAAGGATGGCCGGCGAAGGATACTGAGCCGTGCCGAGAAGCAGGCGCGACGAAAGCTCGGTTCCATAAAGCTCCAACATGCTAGCCGCCCTGCATGGGCGAGAGGATTTCGATCCGGTCGCCGTCGCTCAACTGGAACTCCGCGCGGTTGGCTTTG
>NZ_SADP02000257.1:0-412 GCF_004010375.2 Mesorhizobium sp. M2E.F.Ca.ET.209.01.1.1
TAGCGGCGCGCCTGGCGAGCGAGAGGGCAAGACCGAGGCATCCTTCCGGGCAGCCCGCCGCCGCGGATTTCTCGTACCAGCCATGCGCGGCATCGAGGTCGCGCAGGGCCTGGGGACCTTTGCTGAGGATGTAGCCGAGAATCGCCTGCCCGGTTGCCGACCCTGCTTCGGCCGCTTTTCCAGCGAAGTGGAGAGCCATCGCAAAGTCCGGGGCCTGTGGGGATTCCTTTTCGAACAGGCGCTGCGAACTCCTGCCTTGCGCGTCGTCTTCGTTCGCGGCGAGACCGGCCACGAAAAGCGCGGCGAGAAGGGCCTGTGCATCTGCACTGCCGTGATCAGCGGCCAGTCGCAGCCATCGCGCGCCCTCCGATCGGCTTGGCGGTACACCGGAACCTTCGAGGTAAGACCGGGC
>NZ_SADP02000258.1:0-411 GCF_004010375.2 Mesorhizobium sp. M2E.F.Ca.ET.209.01.1.1
AGATTGTCTATCTCGCGTTGCAGGGGTGTGGCGAGCATGGGTTCAGGGCCGTTCACTGTTCATTTCACGTTCAGCACCGATGCGTTACAACGCCGGTCATGAAAACGCTTCGCTCCCATTTCCGAACCGCGACCCTGGCGCTTAGTGCCGCCGGGCTGTTTGCGTCGCAGGCAATGGCGATACCGGCGATCGCGCCCGATCAGCCCACCCCGATCGTCCTGGCCGCATCCGACTGCTATGCGATCGGTCAGCAGGTGGCCCAACAGAATGGCGGAACACTCGCCAAGGCCTCGGCGTCGACGCGTGGCGGCCAGCCGGTCTGCGTTATCGTCGTCCTCGTGCCGGGCAAGGACGGGCAGCGTCCGCGCCGCTCCGAAATCGTCGTTCCGCAGAACTGACGCAGTCTTCTCG
>NZ_SADP02000259.1:0-374 GCF_004010375.2 Mesorhizobium sp. M2E.F.Ca.ET.209.01.1.1
GGCGCTCGACGCCGGGACGCTCGGCCACGGCGTGATCTCGCTGATCGTGGCGCTGCTGGTCGCAGGCGCGATCTCCTATGCGGCCTATCGGTACCTCGCGCCGGCGCATGGCGACAACGCGGACATCCTGGGCGCCGCCGTCGGCGTGATCGTCATCTACATTGTGGCGATTGCCGACCAGCGGCTGCACATCAACATGATGTCGAAGCTGGCGCAGCAGGTGGTGATTGTGCTCATCCCGCCGCTGGCGCTGATCTTCCTCGTGCTCGGCACCATCTTCCTCGGCATCGCCACGCCGACCGAGGGGGGCGCGATGGGTTCGGTTGGCGCGTTGATTATGGCCGCGGCAAAGGGGCGGCTGTCGTTCGACGTCA
>NZ_SADP02000260.1:0-411 GCF_004010375.2 Mesorhizobium sp. M2E.F.Ca.ET.209.01.1.1
GACCAGCTCCAGCTTGACGTCCTCGGCCAGAAGACCGCGCAGCACATCGACCTCCCTTGCGTTGAAGGCGGCCACATAGTCGCCCAAGCGGCGCATGTCCTGCCGGTCTAGCGCCGGACGGGGCGACACCATCCGGGGGGCGGCCGCCAGCTGGCGTAGGCTCTCACGGCCACGCTGCAGCGCGCCCTTGATCGCTGTGTCGGAGGTTTCGAGGATTTCGCCGATCTCCTCCAGGCTGTGGCCCAGCACATCCTTCAGCACGACCGTGCATCGTTGCGTTGGCGGCAGCTGCATCAGTTCGGCCAGGCTCGCCTCGGCGGCAATGCGCGCATCCCGCGCCGAATTCTCGTCGGCGAGCGTGTCGAGCTCGATCTCGCTTTCGCGCCCGCGCGAACGAGCCCGCTTGCGCAG
>NZ_SADP02000261.1:0-411 GCF_004010375.2 Mesorhizobium sp. M2E.F.Ca.ET.209.01.1.1
GCCACGGCAGGCGCGCCACCGCTTCGCGGCGCTCACCGGCCTCGCGCCAGACCTGCAGCTCGCCCCCCTGCTGCTGCAACAGCAGGCGTGCCTGACCCCAGCCCAGCGCCCATTGCCAGCGCACCGGCACCCAGGCCAGCAGCGACTGACGCCACCAGCGCAGGAAACGGCCCGCGCCCGGGCCGATCCGGCCCTGCACCTGCCGCAGTCTGTCCTGCCACGCCGTCATCTTGCTGTCATTCCCTGCTCCCAGCGAAGCACTGTGTAAGTCCGCCCGGGAACCCCGCCCGAGCCACTGCGTACCACTGCCTGCACCACCGACCTGCGTCCACTGCTGTCGATGGCACCGGACTCGATACTATAGGTGCCGCTGCTGCTGGCAAGCGTTGTCGTACCGCCAGCGGAATCTGC
>NZ_SADP02000262.1:0-410 GCF_004010375.2 Mesorhizobium sp. M2E.F.Ca.ET.209.01.1.1
CCACAAGTCCAAACCGTGGTTATTGGCGGAGTACCGAATCTTCCGGCTGAGCCGTCGTTATCGGATCGGCATGACGATGCACAATCTTCCAGACACCATCTTCTGGGCGAAAGACGGTCGTCACGCGCAACGCCAGAGGCGCGACATCGCTTCGACCGCCGACCTTGGACCTGAGCCGTTCTACCTCGACGAGGTATGCCAGCTCAGGCGTCACACACTTCGCTATGCAATCGAAGCCGGCAGCGTCGCCGTCCCTGTAATGCGATGCCGCTTCCTCCATCGTCTCAACGACCTGCTTCCATCCGTGCGCGAAAGGGCCAAAGGGATTGCCCAACGTTACATCGTCTCGTTCGGAGTAGAGCTTCTTCGCGGAGGTGTGGTCTCCTCTCATGAACTCACCCAGAGCCAGG
>NZ_SADP02000263.1:0-410 GCF_004010375.2 Mesorhizobium sp. M2E.F.Ca.ET.209.01.1.1
CGAAGTCATTGGGCTTCGCAAGGGCGGCCGCAAGCATGTCTTCCCGCTGGCCCAGTTCGTCGACGGCAGGCCGGTTCCGGGCATCAGCGAGGTGCTGTCGGCGATTACCAATCCGAGGCTGGCCTGGTTCTGGTTGACCCGCCCCTCGCCCGAGTTGGACGGCCGGGTCCCCATCGAGATGTTGCGGGACGACATGGTCGAGGATGTGCTGCGCGCCGTCCGCGCCCTGTCCTGACCCTAGTTTTGGGAGTCGCTTTTTTCCACATCTGTTCCCGCCTTAGAAGTTTAATCGGCAAACTATCCGTCATAAAACTGTAATAAATGGCACATTTGGCACATCACGTAGGCTTTTCGACCGCTGCGATTGTACTTATTGTTCAGAATGTCCCATTTTTGCAAATATGTGACGT
>NZ_SADP02000264.1:0-410 GCF_004010375.2 Mesorhizobium sp. M2E.F.Ca.ET.209.01.1.1
TGGCGTGACCGCCAGCCGGTCGATCTTGCCGGAGATCGAGCGCAGCTTGCCCTTCACGTCGAGACTCCCCATGACCGCGACTTCGGCGCGCGAGGATGGCGCGAACAACGGGCCGAAGCGGCTGTCGGACAGGATCGACAGCACCGCCGCAAGCGCCTTGTCGCGCTCGCCGTCCGGCCAATCGGCGCCGGCGCGCGCCAGGTAGCGCTCGGCCGCGTCTCCCCTTTCCGCCTCGGCGATGCCGGGCAGCACCTGCAGCAATTTGTGCAGAGCAAGGCCGCGCACGACCGCGAAGCCGGGCTCGGCGACGGCATCCAGCACCGGCGAGCGTGTGTCGGGCGCAGCTTCCTTCGCCTCATCGATCAACGCCGAGGCGCCGGAAGGCGAAAGCTGCCGCGGCCGCTTTCGCC
>NZ_SADP02000265.1:0-410 GCF_004010375.2 Mesorhizobium sp. M2E.F.Ca.ET.209.01.1.1
CTTAATATAATTGCAAATTATACCTGTCATGGTGGCGACAGGTTGAAAGGCCGGAAGCAACCGGTCGGCAGCGGGTGACTTAACAAGCCCGCATGACAAGGGACGGCGCTCGGGTGGGGCTATCGATTGGATATAACCCGAGCCGGTTTATGGGCTGTTGGGTATGTCGCTTCCAAAATTCATCCTTGGGATGCGTTTCGCGCTCGCGATCGTCGTTGCCTTGTCGTGGCTGGGTGGGGCTTCGCTCGGCACGACACTGCTGCGCGTCGTCATCTGCGCGGTGGTCATCCAGGTCAGTTATTTCGCGGTCGTCTACGCCATGATCGCCAGGAGCGAGCCGACGCCGGCCGACAGGCTGCGCGAAGCCGAGAGAAAGAAGAAATCCACCGACGTGCCCGAGGGCGAGAAGC
>NZ_SADP02000266.1:0-408 GCF_004010375.2 Mesorhizobium sp. M2E.F.Ca.ET.209.01.1.1
GCATCCTGGTGCAGGAGAAGGTCGCAGACCGCTTCGTGTCGATGGTGCTGGAACGGGCCAAGGCCATCAAATTCGGCGATCCGCGCGACCCGGCAACGCAGCTCGGCACCGTGGTGCATGAAAAGGCGGCAGCGCTGTTCGAGAAGCGCGTTTGCATGGCGGCCGAGCAGGGCGCCGAGGTGCTCTACGATCCCGGCCGCAAGGGGGCGCTGCTGCCGCCGATCGTCGTCGACCGCGTGTCGCACCACTCTGATCTGGTGATGGAGGAGACCTTCGGGCCGATCGTGCCGATCGTGCGCGCGCCTGACGATGACGAGGCGCTGATTAAGCTGTCGAACTCGACGGCTTTCGGCCTGTCGTCGGGCGTCTGCACCAACGATTTCCGCCGCATGCAGAAATACATCACCG
>NZ_SADP02000026.1:0-77771 GCF_004010375.2 Mesorhizobium sp. M2E.F.Ca.ET.209.01.1.1
GAGCGCACTGCGGAGCTGCCGCGATGGCTTCACCGCTACAATTGGCATAGGCCACACGGCAGCTTAAAATCAAAACCACCTATCAGCCGCCTCGGACTGACCAAGGACAACCTATTGAGGCTCCACAGCTAGCGATCGGCGAGCGCCAGCTTGGCGCCAAGCATGACGAAGGCGGCGGCAAAGCTGCGGCGCATCCAGGTCAGCACCTTAGGCCGCGTCACGATATGGCTGCGCACCGAGGCCGCGAACACGCCGTAGACGGCAAAGACGACCAAGGTCATCAGCATGAAGACGCCGGAGAGCTCCAGCATCCTGGCGAAAGCATGCGGCTCGGTGGCGCTGACGAATTGCGGCAGGAAGGCGAAGAAGAAGATCGACAGTTTCGGGTTCAGCACGTTGATCAGGATGCCGGTGGTGATGGTCCTGGCGGTCGATCGCGGCGCGGCGTCCTCGTCGATGCTCAACCCACCCTTCTCCTTCAGCGTGTTCCAGGCCATGTAGAGAAGGTAGGCGACGCCGAGATATTTCAGCGTCTCGAAGGCAACGGCGCTGGTGTGCAGCACCGCGGCGAGGCCGGTGATGGCGGCCGCCATATGCGGGATGATGCCCAGCGTGCAGGCGAAGGCGGCGATGACCGAGGCACGCGCGCCGCGCGAGAGGCCGGCGCTCAGCGTGTAGAGGACGCCGGTGCCGGGCGAAGCCACGATGATCAGCGACGTCAACAAGAATTCGATGCTCATGGATTTCCTCCGCGGCCCTGCCTGGCGGGGGAAGGTACCGGGAGGCGTGGGGTGAGGCAAGCGGATGGAGAGCGTGATCTCCCCCCTTGTGGGGGAGATGGCCAGCAGGCCAGAGGGGGGGGCGCGAAGGAATGCGACCTCTCAGTTTCTTCTTTGAAATCTACTTGGACGTCCGACCGAAGCTCGCCTGAGGCGCCGGCGGGACAGCGCCCCCCTCTGCCCTGCCGGGCTTTCGTCCTTCGCAAAGCCAAGCAATTGGCTTCGCGTCCGCTACGCGGACCAGTCCTCAACCCCCACAAGGGGAGAGATTGGCAGTTCGAACCCATGCGCCGCCCTTGCCATCAGGCAGTCGTCGCCGCCGGGCATGCAGGCGCGGCAGACATCCGGGCGGAGATCGTAGATGCCGCAGGCCGTATGTTTGCCCACCTCACCGGTGAGCGCAGAGCACCGCGCACCCTCGCAGCGCATGCCGGACAGGTCGGCCGACACAAATTTCTCCGGGATGCGATCGAGCTGCGCGTCCTCCTCGGTCGAGAAGCGCGGCCAGTCGGCCGAATAGGCGCAGCAGGCGCCGCAGCTTTGGCAGTCGAAGGCGACGCTTTGCGAAAGCGATACGGTGATGGCGGGGTCGGGCGGCAAGGCAAACCTCATGCGTGCCTCGTCTTGTCGCAGGATTGCGGCGTTCGTCCATCCTTCAACGCAATTTTTTCCGACATCATGATTTTTTTCGTTTTGCCGGCAACTCTTTCGCCGGCTGCCGGTTTTAACCTTGCTGTCAGCAATTCGAGAGCAATCGAGAAAGGTTGACGGCAAAAAGACGCCTCCCGCGTGTAAAAGCGCGAGAGGCGTTTTTCGCTGTTCAGCGTTCCTGATCGGTTGGACGGATGAGTATCTCGTTGACATTGACCCTTGGCGGCTGGCTGACGGCATAGAAAATGGCGTTCGCAATATCGTCGGCGGTCAGCGCTTCCATCGTGGCGAGACGGTGTTCGAGCCCGGCCTTGAATTCCGCGTTGGTGATGTGATCGCCGAGTTCGGTTCGCACCAGGCCCGGCTCGATGACGGTGACGCGCACTTTGTCGGCATAGACCTCCCGGCGCAGCGATTCCGAAAAAGCCACCACCCCGAACTTGGTCGCCGCGTAACCGGTAGCGCCCGGGTTAGCCACGCGGCCGGCCACCGAGGAGACGTTGACGATATGGCCCTTCGAAGCCTTGAGATGCGGCAGCGCCGCCTTGGTGGTCGCCATCAGTCCGATCAGGTTGAGCTCGATCATCTGCCGCCAGTCGTCGAGATCGGCTTCAGCCGCGGGGGCGAGCAGCATGACGCCGGCATTGTTGACGAGGATGTCGAGCCGCCCCCATTGGGAGACGACCTTGTCGACCATCGCGACAATGTCGCTGGCCTTGGCAATATCGGCTTCAATGGCGAGAGCGACGTCGCCCGCCTTCTCGATGCGGGCAACCAGTGCTTCGAGGCGATCGGCGCGACGGGCGGCGACCGCAACTTTCGCCCCGGCCGCGGCAAGAGCTGCGGCAGTCGCCTCGCCGATGCCCGACGAGGCGCCGGTGACAAGCGCGACCTTGCCCGTGAGTATTGAGTTTGCGGATGTCATGGGAAATCTCCAGATGCCCGGCCCGCTCCTTCACATAGGCCGCTCGGCCAAAGCGTGAAGGCCCGCCATCGGACAAGTTGACGCGATTTGGGGGCCGTCCCGGCTTCAGTCCAGTCCGCAGGCCAGGACTCCTTGGCGGCTTCGATTGCGATGAAATGCCGAACAGGAAAGGCTGACGTAGAAATGCGAGAGCGGCGCTCCCGCGAGCCCTACATGATCACGCTCAACATCGGCAGGATTTCATAGCGGAAGCCGCGGCCCGAACGCGCGACCGGATCGCCGTCGGTCACCGCCCTCGCCTCCTCTTCGCTGCCGGCACGCAGGATAAGCAGCCCCCAAGGGCCGGCCGGATCGGCGACCGGGCCTGCCATGATCATGCTGCCTTCGCGCAGCTTCTCGCGCAGATAGTCGGCATGCTGGCCCATCAACGCCCTTTCCTCTTCCGTCATGGTGAAGGCAAAATCCGGCCTCGGCGGGATCAAACGGCAATGAAAGATCTTCGACGCCATGGCTTCACGCGGGGCTTCACTGCTGGCCATCGCTCCTTCTCCGAAAGCTATTGCCGCCGGCCGCCCACCGGGCGGATCCGCTGCACAAATCCCACGAAACGTTACACCTTCTTCCGGAATAGCTCTATTCGTCCGGCCCTGGCTCAGGCCAGGGCTCCTTGGCGGCTTCGGCATACCAGTGGAGCATCGCTGGCGTTGCCAGCACCGCGTCGACATAGGCGCGAGTGACGGGCGCCAGCTCGCCGCCATAGGTGTCGAAGCGCGTGACCACCGGCGCATACATGGCGTCGGCCGCGGTGAAATGGCCGAACAGGAACGGGCCGCCTTGGCCACACAGTTCGCGGCACTGGCGCCAGATCGCCTCGATCCTCGCCCGCTGCGCCTCGCCCTCGGCATCGAGCGGCTTGTGCGATTTCGGCCGGCGCAGGTTCATCGGCCAGCCGTAGCGAACCTCGCGGAAGCCTGAATGCATCTCGGTCGCCACCGAGCGCGCAAGAGCGCGGGCGCCGATATCCTGCGGCCACAGTTTCTTCTCAGGGTAGAGGTCAGCAAGATATTCAAGGATGGCAAGCGTTTCCCAGACGATCCTGCCATTATGATTCAACACCGGCACAAGCCCGGTCGGCGACACCTTGGCAAGGTTGGCCGCGGTCTCCGGCGTGCGCAGGCGCACGAAGCCCTCCTCGAAGGGAATCTCCAAGTGCCGCATGGCCACCCAGGGCCGCAGCGACCATGAGGAAAAGCATTTGTTGCCGATATAGAGGGTGAATTCCGCCAAGACTGTCTCCTGATGATGTCAATTCGCTGCGGCCATCGTGATCGCCGGCGGCCTGATGCCGGCGCGAGCCTGGATCGCGGCGACCGCCGCGCTTATGTCGGGATTGGCCTCGAGCGCCTTGCGGCCAGCTCCGATCAGGAGGTCGACCTGATCCACCGGCAGGTGAAGCCTGGTCGGAATGTCGTTCAGCTTCGCCTCCGTCGCAGGATCGGCATCGGCGAAAGAGAGGTGCTGGACGACGAGGTGGACATCGCGGCAGTTCCAGCCGCCCGCCGAACCGCGATAGGCGGAAACGGTGGAGCCTGGAAGGCCGCAGCGAAAGCGTACCAGCTCGCCTTTCCATTGCGAGACGGCGAGCCTCAACGCATCGAATTCATCGCGCACCGAAGCGGCGAGCGTGGTGCTTGTGGTAAGGTCAAACAGTTCGCTCGCCTTCGGTCCGTGCAGCTCCTTTACCCAGGCCTTGTTTGAGCCGCTGCCGGCATCGACGACGATGAAGATCAGCGTGTTCAGGCGCACGGCTTCGGACGGCGACAGCGGTCCGTAAGGAGTGCCCGCGGCCGAGCGTTCGAGCGTGAAGCCGGTGACGCCGATATTGTCGGTCAGGCCGCCGTCGAGCAGCTTCACATAGTCGTGCGGGCCGGCGTTCTGGTAGGCGTCGAGCGCCCCGGCATAGGCCTTGAGCCGCAGCGAGGCGTTGCGGTCGGCGAGCGCGTGGCTCAGCCACCCGGGCCGGTGGTAGCCGCAATCGGGGCTGGTCGCCGCGACCACGATTGGCGCGAAGACGACTGGAAAGGCGGCCGACGCCGCAACCCCATCGGCCAGTCTCACCTTGTCGAGATCACTGCACAGCGCCGCAAAGGTGTCGTAGGTGAAAAGGAAGGGCGTGCGGTTGTAGATGTCGGAAGCGTTGATCCAGACGATCGGGCCGTTTGGCCTGTGCAGCGCCTTGAAGGTCGCGCCGTCGAAGAGATGGTCGTTCAGCCATTTGGCGAAGCCGCTGCGATCGTTGACGCCGCCATAATAGGCGCGCACGAGATTGACCGGCGAGACCGCTTCCCTGAGGTCGGCTTCCGCGTTCTGGATCAGGAAGCGCTCGCGAAAATCCTGGTAACCGCCCCTGCCCTTGTAACCGAAATAGGCGGCGGCAATGGCGCCGCCTGAGGCGCCGGAAATCATTCGGATGTCGTCGACCAATGTGCGACGTTTCGGCCGCTCGTCGATGACGACATCGTCCAGCGCTCGCAGCACGCCATAGGAAAAGGCCGCGGCCCTGGCGCCGCCACCGGAGAACGCCAGTCCAACGACAGTCGACCCATCATCGGCAGGATCGGGAATGTAGGTGGGCGACGAGTGGCCGGCTTCCTTGGTCAGCGTGTTGATCGGCCCGACATCGTCGGCGACGCAGCCGGCAACGGCCATCAAAACTGCGACAAAGGCCACACGAAGACGCAAACCCGGCTCCCCAGGGCTGCCCTCTCCCGCAGCCGCGGCGAACCCTAACCGGATTGCCTTGCCCGATGCAACCTCGCCGCGAAAGCACCTTGATGACAGGACCACCAAGACCGCCGCGAGGCAGCCATTTCATGTCTGGAATTGCCTGGCCAAGGCGTTGGTGAAGACGATCTCGCCATGGTCGCCGGCCGCCTCGCCCAGCACCACGTCCATGTTGTCGGCCGTGACCCTGGCCAGCGCGAAGCCGCCCAAATAGGCGGCCTTCGGCTTGACGAGGTCGAGCCCGTCGCGCTGGTAGATCATCGGCACTTCATGCTGATGGCCATGGAACACGGCAATCACATTGTAGCCCTTGATCGCGGCCAGCAACGCCTGGCGGTCGGCCTCGCCCCACCAGTGCGGGCGGCCTGAACCATCGTCATCATAGGTGCGCTTCACCGGATCCCAGCGCTCGGTCGAGAAGGTGTCCCAACCATAATGCTGGAAGATGACCACAGGTCGGCCATCGCCGGAATAGGTGGCAAGGTCCTGTTTCAGCCAGGGCAGGCTGCTCGGCACACCGTGGCCGGTGTCCCCGGCGAAGCGGTGCGTCTGGACGAGATGCAGGCCGCCCCAGTCCCAGGAATAGCAATCGGTATCGACGTCGTATTCGGTTGCCGGCACCGGCGGCTTGAAGAACACACCCGGGCGATGGTTGACCTCGACATAATCTCGCAATTCGCGGCGATACCAATCGACATGCGGCGGCGAGCCGTTCTGGTCGAGATCGTGATTGCCGAGCCCGACATAAACCGGGATGTGGACGCGGTCCGGCCCAACGCCTTCCTGGTAGCGCTGGGAGAACTGCAGAAGCTGCGTGCCCTCGCTGGGCTCGGTGACCTGGCCGCCGCCATCGTCGGTGATGTCGCCGCCGGTGGCGAGTCCAAGCGGCGTGCCGATGCGGGTACCGGCCGAATGCAGGCCGGTCGCAACGCCGTTGATCTCGGCCGGCCACTTCTTGTCGGCAATCGCGTTCAGGGCCGCGACATTGCGCAGAAGGGCTGCATCGGTCTTGCCCTCCTGAAGGCAGTTCGGGCTGAGGCCGCTCGCCATGCGGCAGGCATGGATATCGGCGATGAAGAGGAACGTGGCGTCGATCGGCTGGATGCGCTTTCCGGTCTGGCCGAAGGCCACGCGAGGAAGAGCGCAGGCGGCGGCGAGGACTCCCGTCCGGGTGATGAGGAGACGGCGTGAGATGGTTGCTGGCGAGGGACGTTTCATCGTCACCCGATTAAACATTCTCGCCCCGCCTCGTCCAGTTCAATACCCGGCCCGCGCCTGGAGACTTTTCACGCCAAGGCATGAAAAGCTCCTGGGTCGACAGCGCGGCGGCGGTCTGTCATTGCTTCGGTACATGCACCCAGGGGAGGAAGGCATGAAGATCCTTACAACCGGCATGGTGTTCGCCATGCTCACCTTCGCCGGCGCCGCGCAGGCCTCGGACTGCGTCGACGCAAAGTCCGCCAAGGCCGGCTTCATGCTCGAAAAGGCCGGCATAAGCAGCGAGTTCCGGCCGGCACCCGGCGGCATGGTCGCGGTCGCCAACAAGTATCAATCGGATTCGCCGCAGACACAGTATCTTTATGCCGGGCTGATCGAGGTGTTCCGCGACAGCGACACCGGGCGGCTGTCGATGATCCCGCTCGGCGACTTGAAGAAGCTGTTCCCGCTGAAGGCGGGCGCGAAGAGCAAAACCGAATTCGTGCGGCTGTCTCCGAAAAAGGCGCCGCAGGGCACCGAGACGCTGGCGCTCACCGTCAAAGGCAAGGACACCTACAGGCTCGGCGACTGCAAATACAATGTGCTTGTGGTCGGCGAAACGATCACCGGCGACACGGGCAACGTCATCGATACCTTCACCGCGCTCTATTCGCCGGACCTGCAGGCGGTGCTGGCGCGGCGGTATGATGAAGGGACGAGCGCGCAGAGCGAGGTGGGTTTCGAGAGGATCAAGCCGCTGGCGCAGTGAGGCGCTTTCGGCCGACTGCAAACTGCCAGCCGGCCGGGCATCAGCCGCGTCGCGACGCCGACCGCTGCTATGGCTGAACGGTGAACTCCGTCCACATGCCGGTCGCGAAATGACCGGGGACGTTGCAGATGAGCACGTATTTGCCGGGTTTCAGGTTCACGGTAAGCGTGCCCGAAGCGCCAGGGTCGAGTTCGGAAACCTCTCCCTTGTCACCTGACTTGTCTTCGTCAACCCTGTTCTCGTCGGAAATATAGGGAAGCGGGTCCTTGGGATTTGCCAGATACATCACGATCATTTCGTGGATGGTATCCTTGGAACTGTTCTTCACCTTGAAGGTGACGTTGCCGGCCTTCACCGTCGCGGGCTTGGCCGTTATCCCCATGGTTGCCTTCGACATATCCGCGCCCGACATTCCGTAGGCGAAACCTGTGGTCATGGGCACGTTCGCCCCTTTGTCCCACAGCGAAACCTGAACCGTGGCGGCGGCTTGAGCGGCACCAGCCGTCGCAACAGTCGCGGCAAGCCCTACCAACGCATTCCTGACAAGCTTTTTCACAGCAAAACTCCTCCGGCAGACACCGGTGGAACCGACACCGGCAACCGACCGCTCCCTGCCATGGACCTAGCCGAACGGTGCCTGCATGGTTGCACCGCCGGCCGCACCCGACCTTGCGCTGGATCAAACCGATATGCTGAATAACATGGACAGTCGGCGAATGACTTGGACCCGACTACCGGATGTGGTCGTTCCCGAAGGCTTGGCCGATGATTGCAGCCACGAATGCCGGGTCTTCCCAGTGCGGATTGTGGCCGCAATCCCGCGCCCAGACCAGACGCGATCCGATGATTGCCTGGGCCAGCGCCTGCTGGTGCGCTTCGCCGAAGAGCGGATCACGTCCGCCGGCGATGATCAGCGTCGGGACACGCAGGGCCCGCGCCGCCGCGGTCAGATCGGTGCGACGGACTTCTTCGAGAATGGCGCGCCAGCGCGCCGCCGGAATCGCGGAGGCGTCTTTCGCAAGACCGGCGAGAAAAGCCCGCGGCACGTCCGGCTGGCAGGCATGCCACCAGTCATAGAACGGATCCGACGGCGAGATCGGGTCGCGCAACGCCGCCACGCCGTCGATCAGTTGGTGATGCGATCCGAACTCGGGCTTCAGTGTGCTGGCCAGGATCACCAGCCCACCGATCAATTCCGGATATTGCGCGGCCAGCACGATCGACACCATGCCGCCCAGCGAGTGCCCGACGACGACCGGCCGGTCGAGCCGCAGGCGCCGGATCAGGCCGGCAATGTCCTCGGCGAAATCGACGACACTGCACCCCTCGCCCGCATTCGAGGCGCCGTGGCCGCGCAGATCCGGTATGATCAGCCGGCGCCCGGAAAGATGCGGCGCAAGCAGCGAAAAACTGCGGCTGGTGTCGGTGAAGCCATGCACCAGGACAAGTGGCGGCTCCGAACCGGCGACCTCGACATAGGCGAGGTCAAGGCCGCCGACATCGACGATCCGCTTGCGCCCAGACCATTCGGCCTGCTCGATCCCTTGCTCCTCTGGCTCCGACAGCGCCTGCCTCACAGTCCGAGCTTTTCCTTGACCGCGGCGAGGCCGGGCTTGCCGTCGAAAGTGGTGACGCCGGCGAGCCAGGCGTCGAGGCGATCCTTGTGCAAGGTGATCGACTTCAGTGCGCCCTCCTCCGGCTTCATACCGTCATTGATGAGATAGCCCATGCCGACATTTTCCATGTCGATGTCGAAGGCGAGGTTCTTCAGGAATTGCGCCACGTTCGGACATTCCTGCAGGAAACCCTTGCGCACCTGCGTCGTGACGGTGGCGGCGCCGAAATTCGGACCGAAGAACTTATCGCCGCCGGTCAGGTACTTGAAGTCGTACATCGTATTCATCGGATGCGGCGCCCAGCCCTGGAAGACGATGAACTGCTTCTCCTTGATCTCGTAGCCGACCTCCGAGAGCATGCCGGCTTCGCTCGATTCCACCACCTGCCAGCCGTTGAGGCCGAATTGCGGATCGGCGATGGCGTCCATCATCAGCTGGTTGGAGCCCGGCTCGATGCCGTACATCTTCTTGCCGAACTTGTCGGCGAATTTGTGCAGGTCGGACAGGTCCTTGACGCCGGCGTCCCAGACATAGGTCGGCACGGCGAAAGTGTATTTGGCACCGACCAGATTGACCCGCACATTCTCGATCGAGCCGTCCTTCTTGTAGGGCTCGTAATAGGTGACCATGGCCGGATCCCAGTAGCCGAGGAACAGGTCGAGATCCTTGTTCTTCATGCCTTCGTAGATGACGTTGATGCCGAGCACCTCGCTCTGCGGCTCGTAGCCGAGGGCCTGGAGCAGGACCTTGGCCACGCCCGTGGTGAAGGCCAGATCGTTCCAGCCGGGCTCGGCCATGCGGACCGTTTTGCAGCTCTCGGCCTCTGCGGCCCGGGCCGCCTGGGAAGCCATCATTAGGGCCGCGAGACAGACTCCATTCGCAAGCACGCGCAACATTCCGGTTCTCCTCATTTTCGATTGTTTGACCTACTGGTCATTTTATTGTCCCATTGGTCAATCATTGATCTGAACGGGCGAAGATGTCAACATGGATTCGCCATGCATGGATCGGTCCAGTGAAACTGACGCGTCTCAGCGACATACGCCGCAAGGAGTTGCGGCAGGCGGCGTTCGCCGTTCTGGAACGCGAAGGCATCGCCGGCGCGACGCTGGAAAAGGTCGCGGCCCAGGCCGGGGCTTCGAAGGGCATCGTGCTGCATTATTTCCGCAACAAGCAGGAGTTGTTCGAGCATGCCATGCGCGAGGCGAACGCCGTGCTCTGTCACGCCGTCGTCGCCCGGCTTCAGCGGGCGCGGACGCCCATGGAACGGCTCGACGCCGTGGTCGAGGGCAATTTCGAGGAGCACCTGTTCCTGCCGCCGCTCTGCCATGCCTGGCTGTCGCTCTGCGCCGAGGTGCCGCGCGACGAGAAGCTGGCGCGCATCCAGAAGGTCATCCACGCGCGTATGCGCTCGAACCTGTTGTCCGGCCTGCGCGGCCTGACGTCGCCCGAACTGGCCGACGAGATCGTGCTTGGCGTCACCGCCTTGATCGACGGGCTGTGGCTCAGGCTTGGCCTGCGGCCGGGCAGCGTCACGCGCGAGCAGGCAGTGCGCCAGGTCAAGGACTTCGTCGCGGGGCGGCTGGCGCTACGCCAGCCCGCGCCCGTTGGGCTGGCCTCGGCGGGATAAAGTTCGTACCGAGCGACAGGCCGCCGGGTGGATGTCGGGCTATATGGCGGGGTGAGATTGACCGCTCAATGGGCCGTCCCAGTCCCTGAACCCGAGCTTTGCCACCTCGTCGAGGATTTGCCCGCGGATCCAGCGATGCGGCGGCTCGTCATCGCGGCGGGCGTGCCAGTACATCCTGACCGCCGGCGACGGTATCGGGATCGGCGCCCGATAGATGCGGAGCGGCAAGGATTTTGCCGTCGCGACCGCGAACTGCGTCGGAACGGCGGCCAGATAGGGACCGCCCGCCACAGCCAGGGCGACGGCCTGGCAATGCGGCAAGGCGAGCGTGGCGCGGCGTGCCCTTCCCATCCTGGCCAGCGCGTCATCGGTGAAGCCCGACATCGAACCGTCGATCGAGCGCAATGCGTGCGGCAGCGCGCAAAAGAGGTCGAGCGGCACCTCTTCGCCCTCGCCGATGCCCGCTTGCCTGAGCGCCTCATTGTCCTTCGCCGCGATGATGGCGAAGGGCGAGCCGAACAGCGCCACGTTTGAAACCCATTCCGCGACCTCCAGCGGACGCTCGAGCGCCACGTCAATCTGATCCTCCTGAAGCAATTTCGAGACGTCACCGATGGCGCTGTCAAGAAAGCGGAACGACACGCCCGGCGCGATCGCCGCGATGCGCGCGGCAAAAGGCGGCATCAGCAGCATGGAAAAGAAATCCGCGCCCATGAAGGTGAAGGTCCGCTCCAGCCTGGCGGGATCAAAATCGGTCGCCGGCTGAAAGGCGCGCTCGATCTCACGCAGTGCCGCGCGCACCGGCTCGGCCAGGCTTTCGGCTCGCGGCGTCGGCACCATGTCGTTGCCGCGACGGACAAACAGCTGGTCGTTGAGCGCGTGGCGCAAGCGGTTGAGCGCGGCGCTCACGGCCGGCTGGCTGAGGCCGATCTGCTCGCCGGCGCGCGTCACGCTCTTCTCGCGCAGAAGCGCGTCGAGCACCCGCACCAGATTGAGGTCGAGCGCGTTCAAATTCATCGCATCAATCCGCCCCATCCGATCATTCGATTTCCATCGCAGGCTCGTCCTTGCTTAGGTCACCGTCGAAAAGGAGAGCAATGATGACAATGATCAACACCACCATCGCAGGCAAGGAACTCCTCTGGTTCAACAACACGCTCGTCGCCATCCAGGTTTCGTCGGCCGACGGCGAGGATGGCATCTGTGTCATCGAACACCGCCAGCCCTACGGTGATTCCGCGCCGCTGCACGTGCACCGTAATGAGGACGAGGTGTTTCATATCCTTGAAGGGCGGATACGTTTCGTCGTCGACGGCCGCGAGCGGATCGCCGGCGCGGGCGAGACGGTGCTCGCGCCGAAAGGCCTGCCGCACACCTACAGGGTCGAGTCTCCAGAAGGCGCGCATACGCTCACGGTCACCTGCGGCTCTGATTTCGAGACGATGGTGCGCAAGGCCAGCCGCCCCGCCGAACGGCCGGACCTGCCGCCGTTGGCGGCGCCGACGCCGCAGATGATCGAGATGCTGACCAGGCTGTGCGCGGAGAACGGTATCGACATTGTCGGGCCGCCGCTGGGGTGAGCCTTCCCTTCAACCGATTTGCATCTTCCTCGCCCGCAATCTCCGCTTGATGCCGTTTGTGCAACGCGATACGCCCTTGCCCAAATCGACAGACCGGAGACTTGCCGTGAGCGCTGAAAAGACCAGAACCGAAACCGATACGTTCGGTCCCATCGAGGTGGCGGCCGACCGCTATTGGGGCGCGCAAGCGCAGCGCTCTCTGGGCAATTTCAAGATCGGCTGGGAAAAGCAGCCAGCTTCGATCGTGCGCGCGCTCGGCATCGTCAAGCGCGCCGCGGCCGAGGTGAACATGGAGATGAAGCGGCTCGATCCGGCAATCGGCAAGGCGATCGTCGAGGCCGCGCAGGAAGTCATCGACGGCAAGCTCAACGAGCATTTCCCGCTGGTGGTGTGGCAGACCGGCTCCGGCACGCAGTCCAACATGAACGCCAACGAGGTGATCTCCAACCGGGCGATCGAGATGCTCGGCGGGGTGATGGGTTCGAAGAAGCCGGTTCATCCCAATGACCATGTCAACATGAGCCAGTCGTCCAACGACACCTATCCGACGGCCATGCACATCGCCTGCGCCGAGCGGGTCGTGCATCATCTCATCCCCGCCCTGCACCATCTGCACAAGGCGCTCGACGCCAAGGCGCGGGCCTTCAACCACATCATCAAGATCGGCCGCACGCACACGCAGGACGCCACGCCGCTGACGCTTGGCCAGGAATTCTCCGGCTATGCCGCGCAGGTCGTCTCGTCGATCAAGCGCATCCAGCAGACGCTGCCCGGCCTGCAGGAGCTGGCGCAGGGCGGCACCGCCGTCGGCACAGGCCTCAACGCGCCGATCGGCTTCGCGGAGAAAGTCGCGGACCGCATCGCTTCAATCACCGGCATTGCCTTCGTCACCGCGCCGAACAAGTTCGAGGCGCTGGCGGCGCATGATTCGATGGTGTTCTCGCATGGGGCGATCAACGCGGCCGCCGCGGCGCTGTTCAAGATCGCCAACGACATCCGCCTGCTCGGCTCCGGCCCGCGTTCGGGCCTTGGCGAGCTGTCGCTGCCGGAAAACGAGCCCGGCTCCTCGATCATGCCGGGCAAGGTCAACCCGACCCAGTGCGAGGCGCTGACGCAGGTCTGCGTGCAGGTGTTCGGCAACAATGCGGCGCTCACCTTCGCCGGCAGCCAGGGGCATTTCGAGCTCAATGTCTACAATCCGCTGATGGCCTATAACTTCCTGCAGTCGGTGCAGTTGCTGGCAGACGCCTCCGTCTCCTTCACCGACAATTGCGTGGTGGGCGTCGAGGCGCGCGAAGACAACATCAAGGCCGCGCTCGAGCGTTCGCTGATGCTGGTGACGGCGTTGGCGCCGACCATCGGCTACGACAACGCCGCGAAGATCGCCAAGACGGCGCATAAGAACGGCACGACCTTGCGCGAGGAGGCCTTGGCCACCGGGCTGGTCAGCGAAGCTGACTATGATCGGCTGGTGCGGCCGGAGGACATGACGCATCCGGGGTAAAAGGGCCCGACTCTCGCGAGGTCGTCATTCCAGGGCGAAGCAGGAGCGAAGCTCCGTCGCGGAGACCCTGGAATCCATGCCGTTACTTCGGGCGTGGAGCACAGCGGAGCAAAACCTGCACCGCAGCGGCTGTTTTGACGTCGCGGCATGGATCCTCGGGTCTGCGCCGCGTCGCTTCGCTCCTTGCTTCGCCCGTGGATGACGAAGGGACGAGCGTTTCGACAACTTTCCGAGGCGTTTTGCGGCAGCAGAATTTACCGGGATAGCCCAATCCCACGACACGATTTTCGCGCGCGACCGCCAATCCCGAAAACATATATCCTGTGAACAATGTGTCGCCATATAGGCGTCTTTTGGTGAACAGTCTCCATCGTCTATCTGACTGGGCATCCAACCCATTCGGAGAACCGCCATGTCCATCAACTCTTCCGTCGCCGGCAACGGCACCGCATCCAACAGCTCCACCACGATCCTGCTCGGCCGCATCCTGCTTGCGGTCATCTTCCTGCTTTCCGGCTTCGGCAAGCTTACCGCCATTTCCGGCACCGCCGCCTATTTCGGCGCGCTTGGCCTGCCGGTGCCGACCGTGACCGCCGTTGTCGTCGGTCTGATCGAACTGCTCGGCGGCCTTGCCATCCTCCTCGGCTTCCAGACCCGAATCGCCGCCTGGGCGCTCGCTATCTTCACGATCGCCACCGGGCTCGTCGCGCACACCGGCTGGGCCGATCAGATGCAGATGATCCAGTTCCTCAAGAACCTCGCGATCACCGGCGGCTTCATTCTGCTCGCCTCCTCGGGCGCCGGCGCTTATTCGATCGACGCCAAGCGCGGCTGATCCTTCTTTCCTCCCAAGCCCAAACTCAAAAGCGGCGCGGAATTTTTCGCGCCGCTTTTTCGTTGCAGGCGTAGACTGCGTCGCAGCCGGCATCAGCCGGACCGGGCCGGCAAGGGAGGTGGCCAATGTTTCGCAACGCGTTGCTTCTGGTCTCGCGGCTGCTTCTCGCAGCGCTGTTCGTACCGTCGGGCTTCCAGGCGCTGACCAATATCGGCGGCACGATCAATTATTTCGCCGGGCTCGGCCTGCCTCTGCCGACTTTGGCAGCTTGGGGTACCGGCCTGTTCGAATTGATTGCCGGGCTCTTGATCCTCGTCGGTTTCCAGACCCGGATCGTGGCGCTGCTGCTTGCCGCCTTCTGTATCGTCGCGGGCTTCATCGGCCATTACGGCCAGGGCGACGACGCGACCTTCGCCTTCCTGCACCGGCAGATGCTGATGAAGGACATCGCCCTTGCCGGCGGCTTCCTGGCGCTCGCCATGGCGGGCGCCGGCACATGGTCCGCCGACGGGCGCGGCTTTGGGATCAGCGCCGAGGTGACCTGAAGCGCGCCTCTTCAGGCGCGCAGGAAGTTGGCCAGAATGATCTCGCGCCAGATGCGGGTCGGCGTCACCCAGGCGTCCCAGGCGTTGTATTTGCCGGAATAGATCACCGCCGCAATGTCCGCCTCGGGCATCAGCCAGAGCCGCTGGCCGCCATTGCCGAAGCCGCCATGCCAGGGTTTCGGCGTGGAGAAGGCCGGCGCCGGCGCGTCGCCGATGAACCACAGCCGGCCGTAGCCGAGGCCGTCCGGCGTCGACGTCGCTGGCGCGAACGAGGCTTCGATCCAGTCCTCCGAGACGATCCGCCGGCCGTTCCATAAACCCCGGCGGAGAAGCAGCTGACCGATCTCCAGAAGATCGGGCGCCGTCAGCCGGAGGCCTGAGGCGGCGGAGGCAACGCCATCATTGCCAGCCGACCAGTGGAAGCGCTCGATGCCAAGCGGGGCAAAAAGCACGTCTCGGGCGAAATCGGGCAGCGATTGGCCGGTGGCTCTCGCGATGATGGCGCCGACCAGCGCCACACTGCCGCCGGAATAGATCCAGCGGCTGCCGGGCTCGGCGACGATCGGCCGATCGAGAATAAAGCGGTAGCGATCGGGCGCGTTCTCCATCGCGATCTCGCTGTTTTGCGGATCGGTGTAAGGGCGGTTCTCGTCCCACTCCATGCCGAGCGTCATCGTCAGCGCCTGGCCAATAGTGATCCCGGCGCGGGCGGTATCGGCTGCGAGATCGGGATATTCGGGAAACTGGGCAAGAAGCCGCGCGTCGGGCGGCGGCACCAGCCCCTTGTCGAGCGCGATGCCGTAAAGCACGCTGACGACGCTCTTCGTTACGGAACGAAGATCGTGCAGCGTCTCTGCATCGAACGCGACATTGCCGAGCGGGCGACCCCATTCCTCGTCGAGGCCTTCCGCGTAGTATTTGAGGAAGACGTCCCCCGAGCGGGCGGCAAGCACGACATGCAGGTCGCGCAGCAGGCCTGACTCGATGCCGGCAAGGAGCTTGTGGTGGATCGCCGGGTCGAAGCCCAGCGCTTCGATCGCTGGTTCCAACGGGGACGACGACTTTGCGATGGTCATGGCTTTTTCGCTCCGCGTTGCCCCACCCCTCACAAACCGGCTTATCGCATATCTCGGCGACTCTTATTTGACCGAAACGCTCGGCCCCCCCTCCACCGCCAGCACCAGGCGGCGGTTGGTGATGCGCGCCAGTTGCGCCAGCCGTCCGGCAGGGCGCTCGCCGTAGAGATCGGAGAGCGAGGTTGGCAGCACCAGCGCCAGTGCGCCGTTGCCGCGGCTTTCCCATTTCAGCCGCGGCATGACGCCCGGCATCGCCGCGGTGAGCAGGTAGACCACGCGCATCATGGCCGCCAGAACGCGGGCGCGCTCGAGCAGGCGCGGCGGCGCCAGCGCCTTGATCTCGGGCGCGATACCGTCGTTGAAGATGCCGTCATGGCGGTAAGCGCTGGCCAATGCCAGATAGGCGCGTCCAGGATGGTCGACGCCGATGAAGGAGGCATGCGCGATGATGTTGAGCGACTGCCTGCCGCGATATTCGGGATGCGCGCGCCAGCCGATATCGGCAAGCAGGCAAGCGGCATGGCGGTAGCGCGTTTCGTCTTCCGTCTCGTCAATGTCGAAGGCCTTGAATGCCTTGCCTGTCCATTCGACCAGGTCATGCGCGTGGTGCACCGAGCGCGAGCGCAACAGCGCCAATTCCTCGGCTGCCGAGATCAGCGGGTCGGCCTTCTGCTCCTCGGCGTCGAGCAGCGAATAGAGAAAGCCTTCGCGCACGCCCTGCGCCGAGACGACGATCTTCGAGGGTTGCATCGCCGCCATGATCTCCTGCAGCACGACGGCGCCGTAAGGCAGCAGCGAGCGGCGGTTCTTGGAAACGCCCTCGATGCCCCTCACCTTCTCGACCTCGCCCTTGGCCACCTGCCTGAGGAAGGTCTGCGCGCTGTCGGCCGAAATCTCGTAGTGATGCATGATGCCGAGCGGGTAATTGGTCATCTCCATGTGCAGCCTGGCGAGGTTTCGCCAGGTGCCGCCGACGGCGTAGAAGGTCCTGCCCTGCCCGCCCTTGAGCAGCTTTGCCCGCGCCAGTTCCTGGCGCGCGATCTTCTGCGCCTGGACGAGCGAGTTCTTGGCCATATCCTGCAGGCGCAGGCCGCCGAGCGGCAGCGTGATGCCTTCGCCGATCGACTCGCGATTGATATCGATCAGCTCAAGGCTGCCGCCGCCAAGGTCACCGGCGATGCCATTGGCGGGATGGAAGCCGGAAATGACGCCGAGCGCCGAATAATAGGCTTCCTCGCGGCCGGTGAGCACGCGGATCTCGGTCTTCAGCACCTCTTCGGCGCGGTGGATGAAATCGGGACCGTTGCCCGCCTCGCGCGCGGCGGCTGTGGCCAGCACATACATGTGCTCGGCGCCCGCCTGATCCGACAGCGCGCTGAAGCGGCGGAACTCCTCCATCGAGCGCGTCACGGCTTCGGGGTCGAGCTTGCCCGTCGAAACAATGCCGCGGCCAAGGCCGGCCAGCATCTTTTCGTTGAACAGCAGCGAGGGCGAGCGCGCCAGCCCCTCATAAACGACAAGGCGGATCGAGTTCGACCCTATGTCGATGATCGACAGCGGTCGCCGGTCCTGAAGCCGGCCCTGGGAAACTGCAATCACGCGGCGCTGTTCTTCTTGCGGCGTTTGAACTGGGCGATGCGCTTGGGCGCATGCGATTTCAGCGCGTCACCCCGTCCGGAGAGGCTCGGATTGGTCATGAAATATTCCTGCGCGTTGAACGGCTCCTCGCCCTCCTCCAGCACAACGCGCCGGGAGGTGCCGTCAGCCAATACGTCGAAACTTTGCTGGTTGTCCATGATGTTGCCCAGCATGATCTGGCCAAGCACCTGTTCATGCACAGTTGGATTGGTGATCGGCACCAGGGTCTCGACGCGGCGGTCGAGATTGCGCGGCATCATGTCGGCGGACGAGATGTAGATGATCGCCTCGTCCGAGGGCAGGCCGTAGCCATTGCCGAAACAGTAAATGCGGCTGTGCTCGAGGAAGCGGCCGACGATCGATTTCACCCTGATGTTCTCCGAGAGACCCGGCACCTGCGGCCTCAGGCAGCAGATGCCGCGCACGACGAGGTCGATCTCGACCCCGGCCCGGCTGGCGTCGTAGAGCGCGTCGATGACGGTCGGGTCGACCAGCGCGTTCATCTTCATCCATATGCGCGCCGGCCGTCCTTCGCGGGCATGGACGACTTCCTCGGCGATGTGCTTCAGGATGCGGTTGCGCAGCGTGAAGGGCGACACGGCAAGGCGCATCTCCTCGGCCGGTTCGGCATAGCCGGTGATGAAGTTGAAGATCTGCGCGACATCGCGCGCGATCGTCGGATCGGTGGTGAAGAAGGACAGATCGGTGTAGATGCGGGCAGTGACCGGGTGGTAGTTGCCGGTGCCGAGATGGACGTAATTGCGCAGCCGGCCGTCCTCGCGACGCACGACGAGCGACATCTTGGCGTGGGTCTTCAGCTCCAGGAAGCCGAACACGACCTGGACGCCGGCGCGTTCGAGGTCGCGCGCCCAGCGGATGTTGGCCTCCTCATCGAAGCGCGCCTTCAGCTCGACCAGCGCGGTCACCGACTTGCCGGCCTCGGCGGCGTCGATCAGCGCGCGCACGATCGGGCTGTCGTTCGAGGTGCGGTAGAGCGTCTGCTTGATCGCCACCACTTCCGGGTCGGCGGCGGCCTGGCGCAGGAACTGCACCACCACGTCGAAGGATTCGTACGGGTGGTGGACGATGATGTCCTTTTCGCGGATGGCGGCCAGGCAGTCGCCGCCATGCTCGCGGATTCGTTCGGGGAAGCGCGGATTGTAGGGGGTGAACTTCAGGTCGTCGCGCGGGATGGCGACGATCTCGGAAATCTGGTTGAGCGCCAGCGGACCGGTGAGCACGCTGATGCGGCTCGACGAGACGCCGAGCTCGCCGGCGACGAAATCGCGCAGCTCCGCCGGCATCAGCGTGTCGAACTCAATGCGGATCACCGAACCGCGGCGGCGCCGCTTCAGCGCCGTCTCGAACAGGCGCACGAGGTCTTCCGATTCTTCCTCGACCTCGATATCGCTGTCGCGGATGATGCGGAACGTGCCCGAGCCCTTGACCTCATAGCCGGGGAAAAGCTTGCCGATATAGATACCGACCGCTTCTTCCAGGGGTATGAAGCGCACATGGCGCTTGCGGTCCGGCAGGCGGATGAAGCGCCTGAGCGCCACCGGCAGGCGCAAGAGCGCGCTCATCTCCTCGCCGTTCTTGCGATGGCGCAATTGCAGGGCGATGGAAAAGCCGAGATTGGGGATGAAGGGAAACGGGTGGGCCGGATCGATCGACAGCGGCGTCAGCACCGGGAAGACCTGTTCCTGGAAATGCTCCTCCAGCCAGGTCTTCTCATCCTTGGTCAGCGCGTCGCGGGTGATGCTTTCGATGCCTTCCTTGTTGAGCAGGGCCATCAGCGCCGAGAGGCTCTTCTGCTGGTCCTCCTGCAGGCGCTCGACCTCGCGCAGCAATTGCTCGAGCTGCTGCTCGGGGGTTCGGCCGTCCGGGCTTTTCAGCGCGATACCCTCTCGCACCTGACCGGCAAGGCCGGCAACGCGGACCATGAAGAACTCGTCGAGATTGGCGGCCGAGATCGACAGGAAGCGGACGCGTTCGAGCAGCGGGTGATGCTCGTTGAGCGACTCTTCCAGCACGCGGCGGTTGAATTGCAGCCAGGAAAACTCGCGGTTGACGAAACGGTCGGGATTGCCGCCGTCGGGGCTCGCCGCCTCGACGGTAATGAACTCGCTCTGCACCGGCTTCAGTTCGTTCATGGTTTCCCGCTCTGCCTGCAACCGTCCCTGGGAGCGCCGCATATTGCCGTCCGGCGACGCCCTAACATCTTTTTGTGACGCATGATCGTCACGGAATCGCTCCGTGCCCGGCCTCACGCGCTTAACCGGCTCAACTTATCCTCTGCCAGCCTTTTGCGACAGTTTGATTTCATCGATCTTGCAAACTGGCATGTTATGCTCCAGATGCAGGCGGGTCACACCCACTGGCCGAACCCGATTGGAGACGACGATGGCAGGCGGTAGCATTCCCCATTTCCAGAACGACGCCGGCCATCCGGTCATCGAGATCGGCGTCAAGGAATTCATGTGCACCGGCGCCAACCCGCCCTTCGATCATCCGCATGTGTTCCTCGACATGGGCGACGACAATGAAAAAGTCTGCCCCTACTGCTCGACGCTTTACCGCTATTCGCCGTCGCTGAAGGCGACGGAAACGCAGCCGGCCGGCTGCCTCTATGTCGATCAGGCTGCCTGAGCCCTTTCCCCGACCATGACTGAAACACGGTCCCGGCAAATCGTCATAGCCGGGGCAGGTATAGCCGGGCTGATGGCGGCACTTGCCTTCGCCGAGCGCGGTTTGCCGGTGAGACTGTTCGAGCAAGCCAAGCAGCTCCAGGCGGCCGGCTCCGGCCTCCAGCTGTCTCCGAACGCGACCCGCATCCTGCGCCGGCTTGGCGCACTGGACCGCCTGTTGCCCAACGCGGTCCGGCCCGAAGCGGTGGTGCTGAAGGATGCCAAAAGCCTGCGCGAGTTGGCGCGCGTGCCGCTTGGACAGGCGGCCGAGCAGCGCTGGGGCGCGCCCTATCTGGTGGCGCACCGCGCCGACCTGCAGGCGGCCCTGACGGAGGAAGTGGCGGATCGGCCCGATATCGAGCTCGTTACCGGCGCACGGGTGACAGGCATCGCCGCCGACGCGCGAAGCGTGACCGCGACGGTCGAGACCGAAGGCAAAACCATGTCGGTTGCAGCCGGTCTGCTGGTCGGAGCCGACGGCGTGTGGTCGACGGTTCGCGCACAGCTTGCGGCCCAGGATGCCGCCTTCGCGAAAAGCCGCTTCTCGGGCCGACTGGCCTGGCGCGCCACGGTGGCGGTCGACAGCCCTGCCGGGCAGGCTTTTGCCGAGATCGGAGCGGCGGCCTGCGTCACAACCTTCCTGCATCCCGGCTTCCATTTGGTCGCCTATCCGGTGAGCAAGGGCCGCACCGTCAACCTCGCCGCCTTCACCAGAGGCGAACGTATCGCGGAAGGCTGGTCGGGCCATGCCGACCCGGCCATCCTGTCCAATGCCATGCACGGCACCGCAGCGATGCTCGCAAGGCTCGTCGCGCTGGCGGGGCCGTGGACGGCGTTTCCAATGCACACTGTGCAGCAACAGCGCTGGGCGGTCCCGCAAGGCATCGCGCTGATCGGCGACGCCGCGCATGCCATGACGCCGTTCGCGGCGCAGGGCGCGGCCATGGGGATCGAGGACGCCTCGATGCTCGCCAATCTGGTTGCCGATTTTCCCGGCGATCCGGCCCACAGCCTCGCCGTCTGGGAAAATCTCAGGCGGCCGCGCGTCGAAAGGGTGCTCAAGCGCGGCGCGCTCAATCGGCTGACCTGGCACGCCTGGGGACCGGTCGCGGTCGCCCGCAATCTGGTGCTGGCGGCGCGGCCGGCGGAAAAGCTCGCGGCGGATCTGGACTGGCTTTATGGCTGGGAGGAACGGAAGGTGGCGCGGCGGTGGGAGGGCTGAGGGCTGGGTAGGCTGGCGGAAGACGGGCGCGAAGGGATTCGCAAATTTCTGGAAGAAGCGACTGCTAATTGTACAGCCCCATCGACCACCAAAGCGATACCGGCAGCGGGTTCCACCAACCCGTCCGCAGGCCGGCAATCCTCAGTCCCGCCGCCGTCCAGGTGTTGCAGCCGACCAGCGCGTTGAAATGGCCATTGGCCTCGTAGAAACGGTCATAGGTTGAATAGCCGGCGTTCTCGATGGCAACCGGCCCATCCGACCCCTGCTGAAAACTCGCCGCTATGTAGTCGAGCAGCGCCGAAAAATGCTGTTCATCCACGACGAAGCCTGCAACGTCCGGATGCGGGTCCTTGATCGCACCGGCGACATCGACATGCATCACCGAAGCGTCAAGCGTCAGCGCTTTCAGCACCGGCATGGCCTTCAACTCAGACCAGGTCGGGGTCTCCAGATAGAAGGCGCGGCCGCCCCAGCCGAAGACGATATAGCGCGCCTCCGGCGCCTCGATCGGCAGACCGGCACCGGCCAGGAAGGCGAAGCGCCGGCGCACGCCATCGTCAAGGGGCACGGCGATATCGGTGTGGATAGGGTTCTTGAGCACCAGGATGTGGCGCGTGCCCTCGCCTGCCGCGGCGGCAGGCCAGAGCGGCCGCGGCACCAGCGTGCCGAGTGTGGCCGCAAGCACCACCGCTGCGAGCAGCATTGCAAGGTATCGCAGCGCTCTTCTCATCGGACGCAGTAAGTCGGCCGCCTCGGGATTTCGTCATCCTCTGGCTTGACCCGAGGATCCATGCCGTGACGTCCGCCATCAGGTGCGGCGGAGTAGAATTCTGAGCCGTTGCAACGCCTTGGCGTAACAGCATGGATCCTAGGCTCTGCGCGCGTCGCTTCGCTCCTTGCTTCGCCCTGGGATGACGACCGAGTGGGCGTGCGCTTTAGTGCAGGATCTGGCTGAGGAACAGCTTCGTGCGCTCATGGCGGGGGTGGTCGAAGAACTCGGCCGGCGTGTTCTGCTCGACGATCTGGCCCTGATCCATGAAGATCACGCGGTTGGCGACCTTGCGGGCAAAGCCCATCTCGTGGGTGACGCACAGCATCGTCATGCCTTCTTCCGCCAGGCCAACCATCGTCTCCAGCACTTCCTTGATCATCTCGGGATCGAGCGCCGAGGTCGGCTCGTCGAACAGCATGATGCGCGGGTTCATGCACAGCGAACGGGCGATCGCCACGCGCTGCTGCTGACCGCCGGAGAGCTGGCCCGGATATTTGTTGGCCTGCTCCGGGATCTTGACGCGCTTGAGGAAATGCATGGCGATTTCCTCGGCCTGCTTCTTCGGCATCTTGCGCACCCAGATCGGCGCCAGCGTGCAGTTCTCCAGGATCGTCAGATGCGGGAACAGGTTGAAATGCTGGAACACCATGCCGACCTCGCGGCGCACCTCGTCGATCTTCTTCAGATCGTTGGTGAGTTCCTTGCCGTCGACGATGATCTTGCCCTTCTGGTGCTCCTCCAGCCGGTTGATGCAGCGGATCATGGTCGACTTGCCGGAGCCGGAAGGACCGCAAATGACGATGCGCTCGCCGCGCATCACCTTGAGGTTGATGTCCTTCAGGACATGGAACTCGCCATACCATTTGTGCATGCCGACAATGTCGATGGCGACATCCGTGGTCGAGATGTGCATCTTCTTGGCATCGACCTTCAGGTCTTCCGCGCTGACGGCGTTTTCGGTGGTCATCGCCAATTCCCCTTATCGTTGTTCTTGATGCATGTCGTTACTCCAAACCGCGCCACAGTTTTGGGCGACAGGCATCAGCGTTTGTAGCCGGTGTCGAGCCGGCGTTCGGTGTACATTGAATAGCGCGACATGCCGAAGCACAACAGCCAGAAAACGAAGGCGGCAAAGATCAGACCGGACTTCGGGGTCTGCGGCGTCGCCCAGTTGGGGTCGGCGAAGTTCTGCTTCACCACACCGAGCAGATCGAACATCGAGATGATCAGGACCAGGCTGGTGTCCTTGAGCATGCCGATGAAGGTGTTGACGATGCCGGGGATGACCAGCTTCAGCGCCTGCGGCAGCACGATCAGGCCCATCTTCTGCCAGTAGCCAAGGCCGAGCGAGTCGGCGCCTTCATACTGGCCCTTCGGGATCGCCTGCAGCCCGCCGCGCACCACTTCCGCCATATAGGCGGCGGCAAACAGCGAAACACCGATCAGGGCCCGCAGATATTTGTCGAAGCTGACGCCTTCCGGCAGGAACAGCGGCAGCATGACGCTGGCGAAGAACAGCACCGTGATCAGCGGAATGCCGCGCACCGTTTCGATGAAGACGACGCATAGCCATTTGATGATCGGCATCTTCGAACGCCGGCCGAGCGCCAGCACGATGCCCATCGGCAGCGACACGGCAATGCCGACGAAAGACAGGCTGAGCGTGACGAGGAGCCCGCCCCAGCGCGGAGTCTCGACATGCGGCAGGCCGAACACGCCGCCGACCAGCAGGAAGAAGGCGACGATCGGCAGCGCCACGAAGAGCAGCAGGGCGTTCAGCCCCTTGCGCGGCACGCGCGGGATCAGCATCGGCACCAGCAGCGCCACAAACAGGATGGCGACCAGAATCGGCCGCCAGCGCTCCTCGACCGGATAGGTGCCGAACATGAACTGGCCGAACTTGGCGTTGACGAAGGCCCAACAGGCGCCGGTCCAACCGTCGGGCTGGATGCCGCCTTGCGAGGCGGTGGTGCATACCGTGCGGTCCGGGCCGGTCCAAACGGCGTTGATGAAGGCCCAGTTGATGATTTGCGGCAGGACCCACACCACGATGGCGATGCCCAGCACCGTGAGGACGGTATCGCCCACCGAACCGATCAGGTTCTTGCGCACCCAGGCATAGGCGCCGCGTTCGGTAGGCGGCGCCGGCTGCGCCAGCGCCATCTCGGTGCGCACCCAGGACATGTCGTGTTCCTGCATGGCCTTACCTCTCCACCAGCGCCATTCTGGCGTTGACGATGTTCATGACAAAGGACGTCACGAGACTCAGCACCAGATAGGCAATCATCATGATGAACACGCCTTCCACCGCCTGCCCGGTCTGGTTCAGCACGGTGCCGGCGGTGGCTGTCAGATCGGGATAGCCGATCGCAATGGCCAGCGAGGAGTTCTTGGTCAGGTTGAGATACTGGCTGGTGAGCGGCGGGATGACGATGCGCATCGCCTGCGGGATGACCACCAGCCGCAGGATCGGACCGGAGCGCAGGCCAAGTGCTGCTGCCGCCTCGGTCTGGCCCTTGCTGACGCCCCTGATGCCGGCGCGCACGATCTCGGCGATGAAGGCCGCGGTGTAGAAGGAGAGCGCCAGCAGAAGCGACAGGAACTCAGGCTTGATCCAGAAGCCGCCGGTCAGGTTGAAGGTCGACTGCTTCGGGAAATCGAAGGTGAGCGGCATGCCGCTGAGCAGGAAGGCAAGCACCGGCAGGCCGATGATGAGAGCGACCGACGTCCAGAACACCGGGAATTGCTGGCCGGTTGCCCGCTGCCGCTGCCGCGCCCTGTGGGCGACGAACCAGGCCATCGCGATGGCGAGCAGAAATGCGACGCCGATCAGCCAGGAACCATCTCCCCAGACGGCGCGCGGCAGATAGAAACCGCGCTGGTTGAGGAAGGAGCCGAGGGGCAGATGGATGCTCTCGCGCGGCGGCGGCAGCACGGCGAGCACACCGGAATACCAGAAGAAGATGACCAGCAGCGGCGGAATGTTGCGGAAGACCTCGACATAGACCGTGCAGATCTTGCGGATCAGCCAGTTCTGCGACAGGCGGCCTATGCCGATGAGGAAGCCGACGACAGTGGCAAGCACGATGCCGGCGACGGCAATGATGATCGTATTGAGCAAACCGACGACCAGCGCGCGGAAATAGGTTGAGTCGGACGTGTAGGCGATTGGCGTGTCGGAGATGTCGAAGCCGGCCCTGCTCTTCAGGAAGCCGAAGCCCGAGGCAATGTGCAGGCGCTGGAGGTTTTCGATGACGTTGTGAACGATCCACCAGATCGAGCTGAACAGAAGGATCACGACCAGCGTCTGAAAGAACAGGCTGCGTATTCTCGGGTCATTGATAAAGGAGCCGCGGCTCGGCTCCTCGCGAAGGATTTCCTGCGAAGCCATGGACCGTCCCCTGGAAAGAGAAACCGGGAGGCAGACAACCTGCCTCCCGGATCACGTTTCGATCAGCGGATCGGCGGGCCGTATTGCAGGCCGCCCTTGGTCCACAGCGCGTTGATCCCTCGCGCGATCTTGAGCGGGCTGCCGGAGCCGACATTGCGCTCGAACATTTCGCCGTAGTTGCCGACAGCCTTGACGATGTTCACGACCCAGTCGTTGGAAAGGCCGAGATCGGCGCCGTACTTGCCGTCCGGCTCGGTGCCGAGAAGGCGCTGGATGTTCGGATCGGTCGAGGTCTTCATCTCCTCGACATTCGCCTGGGTGATGCCGGCTTCCTCGGCGTTGAGCAACGCGAAATAGGTCCAGCGCGCGATATGCGCCCACTGATCGTCGCCCTGGCGCACGGCCGGGCCGAGCGGCTCCTTGGAGATGATCTCGGGCAGCACGACGTGATCGGCCGGCGAGGACAGCGTCAGGCGGATGCCATAGAGGCCGGACTGGTCGGTGGTGTAGGCATCGCAGCGGCCGGCATCGTAAGCGGCGTTGACCTCTTCCAGCTTCTCGAACACGACGGGATTGTATTCCATCTTGTTCTTCTTGAAGTAGTCGGCGAGGTTCAGCTCGGTCGTGGTGCCGCTCTGCACGCAGACGGCGGCGCCCGAAAGCTGCAGCGCCGAGTTCACGCCCGGCAGCTTCTTGGCGTTGATCATGAAGCCCTGGCCGTCATAATAGGTGACGCCGACGAAATCGAGGCCGAGCGCGCTGTCGCGGTTGCTGGTCCAGGTGGTGTTGCGCGAGAGGAGGTCGATCTCGCCCGACTGCAGCGCGGTGAAACGCTCCTTGGCGCTGAGCGGCGTGAACTTGACCTTGGAGGCGTCACCGAAAACGGCTGCCGCAACGGCGCGGCAGAAGTCCGCGTCGATGCCTTTCCAGTCACCCTTGTCGTCCGGCGCCGAAAAGCCGGCGAGACCGGTCGAGACGCCGCACTGAAGAAAGCCCTTCTGCTTCACGGTATCGAGCGTGCCTGCCGAAGCGGCGGACGCCATGAACCCGAGCGCGGCGGCGCCAAGAATGCCGATTGCAATGTGTTTCATGACCCACATACCCTTTTCTGTTACAGGCGCCCCTGCTGTCAGGCGACGCTTGATCTTTTTCGTTTGTGAATGCAGCTCCCACTTCAAGGCCCACTCCCGGACCCGCATCGGTTGCCGATGCGCTGCCTCCCATTCACGAAACGCATCGAAGGCGATTATTCCTGTGAGGTCAAGGGAAATGACCGAAACCCCAAAGGTTTGAAAAGCAATTGCCGCAAATGCCTGAATTGCGGACAAGAGCCCATGAAACCGGCAGGCGATGCGAACAAATCAGTCAAGTCGCGGCGGCGCGAATCCATGATCCGGCGGCCGAATCCGCTTCGGCAGTAGCGGTGCTTTGTTGGGCGTGGACGGGGTTGGATTGGCCCAGCCGAAGACGGGCTTTTGGCGGGCCCGGCGCGGTTGCGCGGGCTTGGCCGCCGCTTTATGGCTGGTCCCCTGACATCATTCGATAGGCGACGAACCATGGCTAAAGACAGCATCGGAATGGGCACCAACACGCTGCTTGCCCATTCCGGCAACAACCCGCGCGACTATTTCGGCTTCGTCAACCCGCCGGTCGTGCACGCCTCTACGGTGCTTTACCCCGATGCCGCCTCGATGGCCGGACGCAGCCAGAAATACACTTACGGCACGCGCGGCACGCCGACGATGGATGCGCTCACGCTGGCCGTCGACGCGCTGGAAGGCTCGGCCGGCACCATCGCGGTGCCTTCGGGACTGGCTGCGGTGACGGTGCCGCTGCTCGCCTTCCTAGCCGCCGGCGACCATGTGCTGATCGTCGACAGCGTCTACCACCCGACGCGCCACTTCGCCGACACGATGCTGAAGCGACTCGGGGTGGAGGTCGAGTATTACGAGCCGCGCATCGGCGCCGGCATTTCTTCGCTGATCAGGCCCAACACCAGGGTGGTGTTCACCGAATCGCCGGGATCGAACACCTACGAGGTCCAGGACATACCGGCGATCACCAAGGCGGCGCATGAAGCCAGCGCCATCGTGATGATGGACAACACCTGGGCGACGCCGCTCTATTTCAAGCCGCTCGACCATGGTGTCGACATCTCGATCCAGGCGGCGACGAAATATCCGGCCGGCCATTCCGACGTGCTGCTCGGCCTGGTTTCGGCCAACGAGACATATTGGAAGCAGCTCTATGATGGCTTCTGCACGCTCGGCTGCTGTTCGGGACCCGACGACATCTACCAGGTGCTGCGCGGCCTGCGCACGATGGGGGTGCGGCTCGAGCACCACCGCAAGTCCGCGCTCGATATCGCGCGCTGGCTGGAGGAGCAGGCGGGGGTCGCGCAGGTGCTGCACCCGGCACTCGAAAGCCACCCCGACCACGCACTCTGGAAGCGCGATTTCTGTGGCTCGAGCGGCGTCTTCTCGATCGTGCTCGACGGTGGCGGCCAGAAGGCGCAGCACGCCTTCCTCGACGCGCTCAAGATCTTCGGCCTCGGCTATTCCTGGGGCGGCTATGAGAGCCTCGCTGTGCCGGTCCACCTCGGCGACCGCACCATCGCCAAGGGTTCGTACGCCGGCTCGCTGATCCGCCTGCAGATCGGGCTGGAGGATGTCGAGGATCTCAAGGCCGACATCGCGCGAGGGCTGACCGCGGCGGCTGCTGCCGGCTGAGAGGCGACCGGCAGGCGCCACTGCTACACTTGCAGCGGCAGACACGCCTCCGCCGAACCGATAACATACACCCGCGATCAACTCGGGAACCTTTTGCCGGCAGGCGCATCCAATCGTGGATGCAAAAACCGCCGGGAGATCGGAGCGAGATGAGAAGGCCCGCTATTGAAGCCACCGGGATCGGCTCGGCAGAGGCCAGCGACATGACGCTAGTGCGGCGGGCGCTGGCGCGCGATCCGGATGCGTGCCGCGCCATCATCAAAATCCACAACCAGCGGCTCTACCGCATCGCGCGCGGCGTGGTGCGCAACGATGCCGAGGCCGAGGACATCGTGCAGGAGGCCTATATGCGCGCCTTCGCCAGTCTCGGCGCCTTTCGTGGCGAGGCCTCTTTGTCCACATGGCTGTCGCGCATCGTCATCAACGAGGCGCTCGGCCGGCTGCGCAAGCGCAAGCGCATCGCGGCAGTGTCCGAGAACCCGGAGGCGCGGATCATTCCGTTTCCCCTGAATCCAAGCGACGATCCGGAGCGGACGATGGCGCAGCGGCAGATTCTCGGTCTCGTCGAACGGGCGACCGACAGCCTTCCCGATGTCTACCGCAGCGTTTTCGTCGCCCGCGTCGTCGAAGGGCTAAGCATAGAGGAAACCGCCGACCTGCTCGGGGTGCGGCCCGAAACCGTGAAGACGCGGCTGCACCGGGCGCGCGCCCTGGTGCGCAAGGCGCTGGACGACGAGATCGGACCAGTGCTGCTCGACGCCTTCCCCTTCGCCGGCCGGCGCTGCGAGCGGCTGACCCAAGCGGTGATGAAGCGCCTGGGTTTCGAAGACTGATTTTCCCGGGAACGTTTCTCGCTTCCCTGCATCCAATGGCCGTCAACCCTCAGATGAAGCCCGAAGCCGATGTGCCGGGCGAAGGAGATGCCATGTTCATGCGACCGACCGCCGCTCTCGCCGCCGTTTTCCTAATGACCACCGCGCCGCTGGCGCTGGCCGCCGAAAAGCCGACCGACCCGCAGATCGCCCACATCGCTTATACGGCGGGCACGATCGACATCGAGGCTGCCAAGCTGGCGATCGAGAAATCGAAAAACAAGGAAATCGTCGACTTCGCCAAGGACATGGAGCGCGACCACGAGGCGGTGAACAAGCAGGCGCTCGACCTGGTGAAGAAGCTGAAGGTCACGCCCGAGGACAACGACACCAGCAAGGCGCTGGCCAAAGCCGCGAAGGAAGAGCGCACCAAGCTGGCGAAGCTCAAAGGCGCCGACTTCGACAAGGCTTATATCGAGAACGAAGTGGCCTATCATAAGCAGGTCAACGGCGCGCTCGAAACGCTGCTCATCCCGTCGGCCAGCAATGCCGAGCTAAAGAGCCTGCTGGAGACCGGCCTCAAGATCTTCCAGGGGCATGAACAGCATGCCGAACATGTCGCCGGCATGCTGAAATGAGGCCGCAGCTTCTCGGCTCGGCATTGGCGCTGGCGCTCGGCGTATCGCCGGCCTGCGCGGCGACCATCGAGGTGACGATCGACAAGCTGGTGTTCTCGCCGGCCACCGTTCAGGCCAAGGTCGGCGATACGATCGAATGGACGAACAAGGATATCCTCGCCCACACCGCCACGGTCAAAGGCGGCTGGGACGTGATGATCCCGGCAAAATCTAAGGGCAAGATCACGCTGAACGCGGCGGGAGCGGTCGACTATTTCTGCCGCTTCCATCCCAACATGAAGGGCCATATCGAGGTGGCCCCCTAATCGCCGTGACAAAGAGCGAGGCGCACGGCGCCTCGCTCGACCTAAAGCGCGTCGCAGCTGAACAACCTCATGCAACGCGCTTTAGGTTGTTGTTTTTATGCGTGTCATTGTCCCAAGACCGCTGCGCACTTTTGGGACACATGCATTAGTGGTGATCGTCCTTGTGGCGGTGCCGGTGCGCCGCCTGCTTTGCCCGGTTGCCGCAGGCCGCCATGCTGCACCAGCGGCGCCTGTGGCCGCGGGTATGATCGGCAAAAAGCAGCGTGCAGGCTGGTCCCTCGCAAGCCTTCACATGTGAAAAATCCTCGGTGCAGACGAGCTTGGCCAGCGCTTCCCCAATCGGCAGCAGGAGCGCCTCGGGCGAGCGCCATTTGCGGGCCGTCTGGAGCGCGAATGGTGCGCCGCCGGCGGCCGGCGCAATCCGGCTGAAGCTCTCGTCGCGTTCCAGCAGGCGGTTGAGCGGGTCGAGCTCCGCCAGATCCGCGCCCATCAGCGCCCGCCCCTTGTGTGCATACACAAAGCCCCTGAACCATTCGCGCAAATGCCGCGCCTGATCGGCGACCTTGTCGAGCTCGCCGGGCAGCGCCTGGGCGCGAATCGTCGCCAGCGCCTCCGCCGGCACCAGCCGCGCCTGCTGCAGCCAGTCCAGCAGGCCGTCGCCGTCCTCGATCCAATCAACGGGCGTATCGAGCGGGGTCGCGATCGAGTTCAGAAAATCGAGGCCAGGCGCGTCGCCGACAAAAAGCGCGGGTGAGCGAACCATCGAAACTTCCTTTCCACGCCAAGCGGCTTCCGCCGTGGCGTCCATCGGTGAACACGACTCCGTGATAACCGGTTCGGAGCTTCTTGACAAGTTATGCGTCTAGATCGTAACTGTTCTAACTCAATCAATATGGTTATCAATCCAACAAGAGGAAGCGACATGTCCGCGAAGCAAGTGAATGTCGTGCTGGTCCATGGCGCCTGGGCCGACGGATCGAGCTGGGCCAAGGTCATCGCGGTGCTGGCCGCGCAAGGCTTCAATGTCGTGGCTGCGCCGCTGCCGCTGACGTCGTTCCAGGACGACGTTGCCGCGCTCGACCGGGCGCTGGAGCGCGTCGACGGACCCGTCGTTCTCGTCGGCCACGCCTATGCCGGCGCGGTGATCGGCGCCACACGAAGCGAGAAGGTCAAGGCGTTGGTCTATGTCGCAGCGCTCGCGCCGGACGAAGGCGAGACGGTGGCGGACGTCTTCACGCGCGCCGAACCGCATGCAAAGGCTCCGAAACTGACGCCGGACGCGCATGGATTGATCCATTTGCCCGATGAAGCCTTTGCGGCGGCCTTTGCGCAAAACGCCTCGACACAGGATCTGTCTGTGCTGCGCGCGGTGCAGCGGCCCATCTCGCCGGCCTGCATCACGGTACCCGTGGCGCGGCCGCTGTGGCGCGATCGGCCGGCATGGTTCCTGGTCGCCGAGGCGGACCGCATGATCGCCGCCGAAACCCAGCGCTTCATGGCGGCACGCATGAAGGCGCATACGCGTCAGCAGCCGCTGGATCACACACCGATGGTCACCGCGCCCGACGCCGTCGTCGAGATCATTGTCGAGGCCGCGCGAGGCTGACACTTCGGCCTCAAAATAACCCTCTAACGCCAGATCAATTCAGTTATGGAGAGAAAAATGACCGCTTACAGGACAGCGAATGTCGACGGCTTCAATATCTTCTATCGCGAGGCCGGCCGACCCGGCGCGCCGAAACTGCTTCTGCTACATGGCTTTCCGAGCTCGGGCCATATGTTCCGCGATCTCATTCCGCTGCTCGCCGACCGTTTCCATATCGTCGCGCCCGATCTGCCGGGCTTCGGCCGTTCCGACATGCCGCAGGCCAGCGACTTCACCTACACCTTCGACCGCATCGCCGCGATCATCGACCGCTTCACCGAAGTTGTCGGCTTCGACCGCTACGCCATCTATGTCTTCGACTATGGCGCACCGACCGGGTTCCGGCTGGCGGTAAAGCATCCCGAGCGCATCGCCGCGATCATTTCGCAGAACGGCAACGCCTATGAGGAAGGTTTGAGCGACGGCTGGAACCCTATCCAGACCTATTGGCGGGATCCTTCGCCCGCCAACCGCGAAGCGTTGCGGGGCTTCCTCAAGCCGGAAGCGGTTGCCTGGCAATACACGCATGGCGCCCCGGCGGACATGGTCGCGCCCGACGGGCATTCGCTGGACAGCTTCTATCTCGCCCGCCCCGGCAATGAGGAGGTTCAGCTCGACCTCTTCGGCGACTACAAGAGCAACGTCGCGCTCTACCCGGCCTTCCAGGCCTATTTCCGCGCGCACAGACCGCCCCTCCTGGCGGTGTGGGGCAAGAACGACCCCTTCTTCCTGCCTCCGGGTGCCGAGGCATTCAAACGCGACATACCGGACGCGGTCGTGCGCTTCCTCGACACCGGCCATTTCGCCCTCGAAACCCACGCCGGGGACATCGCCGCCGCCATCCGCGACTTCCTCGGCTGATCAGGAAAGGACAATTCGCCATGTCGAAACCCGTCGCCCGCCCGTGAGGCAATTCCGGATGGAAACCTGAGAAGCACTTTTCCTGGAATGAAGTGGGATGAGAGATGATTACCTGGGACAGCTTGACAGCCGCGCATGTTCAGCGCGCGATGGAAGAATACGACCGGTTGGGCGCGACGCGCTTCTTTGCCGAACATGGCTTTGCGGCGACCACGACCTACGAACTGGTCCGGGAGGACCGCGTCTATCCACCGAAGGCGATCCTCGGCGCGGCCTATGAATTCGCCACTGGCAAGAGGCTCGCCTCGGGCGACTTCGAGGGCGGCAAGACCGGCGCGGTGAAGGTGCTGGGCAAGCTTGGGTTCACTGTCCGGCCGAAGTGAGCGGCGCCCAACCCGCGACCTGCCGAACCGATTGCGCAAACAACGTCTTGGCGCGATTGACATAGCGGAAGCCGCTGAAGGCATTCCACACACGCGGCGCTGCGCAATAATATTCTCCAAAGCCACGAAGTCGCGGATTGGTTTGGCTTTCAAATCCGCCGGTTCGGCGGCATTGCGGGCACCGCAAACTTTCTCACACTTTCAGGACCAGCCATGGCGTTCCGCCTCTTTGCTCCAATCCTTGCCGGCGCGACACTTCGCGAACGGCTGCTTGCCTGCATCGGCGCCGTGATCGGCATCGCGCTAACCGGCGTGATCAGCGGATTGGTGATGGGTAAAGGCGCGGATGTGGCGATGCTGGTGGCGCCGATGGGCGCGTCGGCGGTGCTGCTCTTTGCCGTGCCGTCGAGCCCTCTGGCGCAGCCCTGGCCGATCATTGGCGGCAATTCGATCTCAGCGTTTGTTGGCGTCACCGTCGCGCATTTCGTGCACGATCCGGTCGTCGCCTCCGGCCTTGCGGTGGCGCTGGCGATCGCCGCCATGTCGTTCACCCGCTCATTGCATCCGCCGGGCGGCGCGGCGGCGCTTACCGGCGTGCTTGGCGGACCAGCCGTCGCCGCGGCCGGTTTCCTGTTTCCCTTCGTGCCGGTAGCGCTGAACTCAACCATCCTGGTTGCGCTCGGCTTCCTCTTCCACAAGCTGTCGCGGCGCAACTATCCGCATGTGCATCAACCCGCCGCCAGCGGCCACGGCACCGCAGACCGGCCACCGGCCGAGCGCGTCGGCTTCCGGCCCGAGGATGTCGATGCCGCACTCTCCGCCCTCGACGAAACCTTCGACATCGACCGCGACGACCTGGAGCGTCTGCTGCGCCAGGTCGAGTTGCAGGCGATGGTGCGCTCGCAACGCACGCTGCTTTGCCGGGACATCATGTCCCGCGATGTGATCTCGCTGCCGGTGACGGCTTCAGCAGACGAGGCGCGCAATCTTTTGATCGACCACAACATCCGCACGTTGCCGGTCGTCGACGCGGAAGGACGGCTCACCGGCGCAATCGGCCTGCGCGAGCTGACGAAAGCGACCGACACGGTGGGAGGAGTGATGTCGAAAGCAAGCACCGCTTTGCCCGACATGCCGGCGATGAGCCTGCTGCCGGCGCTGACCGACGGGCGCAGTCATGCGGTGGTGATCGTCGATGGCGGCCGGCATATACTCGGGCTGATCACGCAGACCGACCTGCTGGCGGCAGCCGCTCGCATGCAGCAAGCAGGCGAGGCGCCGTTGAAAGCGGTGGCCTAGGAGCGCCGCTTCAGGCGAGGCGTCAGCCAGGCAAGCCGGCGGCCCGGTCGAGATGGCGCGTGGCCTTGTCCGGCCGGGCGACATGCGCCCATGAACCGTTATAGACCGCCTGCCTCCGCTCGATCCAGGCGCTCAAGCCTTCGCGCAGGTCTGCTGTCGGGGCCACGCGGGCGAATTGCTCCGCCTCCACCAGCAAGCCTTCCGCGATGCTCGAGTTGATGCCACGCGCCACTGCTGTGAGGATGCTGGCGACCGCTGTCTGCGAATGACTGACGATGCGGCGGGCAAGGTCAAAGGCCGCCCGCATCAGCTCTTCGTGCGGTACGACCCGGTTGACCAGGCCAAGCTCGGCGGCGCGTCCGGCCGAAAATGTCTCGCCGGTCAACAGCAGCTCCAGCGCGCGCTTGCGGCCGGCAAGCCGTGGCAGGCGCTGCGTGCCGCCGAAAGTCGGCGGCATGGCAAGCTTGATTTCCGGCTTGGCGAACAAGGCGCGGTCGCTGGCGACGGCCAGCGGCACCGCCTCCGTGATCTCGCAGCCGCCGCCAAAGGCGAGGCCATTGACGGCGGCGATCACCGGCTTGCGGAACGCTTCCAGCCGCGCCGTCAGACGCTGGCCGCGCATGACGAAATCGCGCAGCGCGGCATCGGTGCCCTCGGCCACGCTCAACGAGAATTCGTGGATATCGCCGCCGGCGGAAAAGGCGCGCTCCCCTGCCCCCGTGAGGATGACGGCGCGCACGTCATCGTCGGTCTCGATCAGGTCGAGGCGCGACAGCAGCCGGTCGATCAGCGCGTAATTCAGCGCGTTCAGCTTGTCGGGGCGGTTGAGGGTGAGGATCGCGACGCGGTCACGCATCTCGCTCAGCACAAGGTCGGTCATGGCTTTATCCTTTCCAGCGGTCCGGGGGATAAGGAGCAGGCTTTCGATTGCTTGTATATTCACTAGTCGGTATACTTGCAGGATGAGCGAAAAGCCCAATCCCACCCGAAAACGCCTTGTCGATGCGGCGACCAAGCTCTTCTATGCCGAAGGCATAGGCCGCGTCAGCGTCGACGCCGTGGCCGAAAAGGCCGGACTTACCAAGCGCACGCTATACTACCATTTCAAGAGCAAGGACGACCTGATCGCGGCCTATCTCGATGGGCGCGACCAACCCAATCTCGAGCAGATGGCGGGCTGGTTCGACGCGGCGGAGGGCGGCGCGGACAAAAAGGTCGAGGCGATCTTCACCAACCTGGCGCGGGTGGCACGCCATCCCAAATGGAAGGGCTGCGGCTTCCTGCGCACGGCGGCCGAGCTGGCGGCGATGCCGGGGCATCCGGCGGTAAAGGCTGGAGCGCGCCACAAGACCAATTTCGAGAAATGGCTGGCCGGCGCGCTTTCAAGCCACGATGTCGCCCAGGCGAAAATGCTGGCGCGTGAGATCGTGCTTTTGATGGACGGCGCCTTTTCCAGCATGCTGATCCATCACAATCCCGACTACGTCAACGCCGCCGGCCATGCCGCCGCGACGCTGATACGGGCGAGGATGGCAGGCAAACATGCAGCTTAGATCGTAGACGCGATTGAGGCGTCCGAGGGGGCAGCCTCGTCAGGACAGGGCCAGCCAGGCGGTGCCGGCGAGAAGCGTCACAAGTATCAGCGGCGAGCCAACCTTAAAGCGCGTCGCGTCTGAACGCCCTAACGCGACGCGCTTTTAGGTTGTTGTTTTTATGCATGTCGTTGTCCCAAAACCGCTGCGCACTTTTTGGCGACATGCATTAGCCGCGAGGCGACTTGATCGCCCGGCAGCAAACAAGGCCCCGGAGGGCCTTGTCGCAACACTTCGATTGCAGGACCCCGCGGTTACTTTCCCGCCAACTGCTTGGCATTCTCCGAAGTAATGGCGGTGGTATCGACAGTCACCGTCGCATCCACCGATGTCGCGCAGTCGAGCAGGATCTTCTTCGACATCTCGATCGCTTCCTTGGCGCCGGTCGGGTAAGTGAAGGTCGCCGCCCAATCGCCTTTGGCCACCGCCTCGATGCCGCCGGCCGGCCCAGGCAGGCCGTCGGTGCCGATGATCTTGACGTCCTTGCCGGCACCCTTGGCGGCCAGCAGCGCGCCCGCCGCCATCATGTCGTTCGAGGCATAGAGGACCTTGATGTCGGGATGCGCCTGCAGCATCGCGGCAAAGGCGGTCTGGGCTTTATCCGGAACCCAGTCGGCGGCCTGCTCGGCGACTATCTGGATCTTTGAGTTCGCCTTCACGCCTTCCTTGAAGCCGTTGAGACGCTCCACCGCCGGCGTCGAGCTCGGCAGGCCTTCCAGCACCGCCGCCTCGCCGCCGTCGGGCAACAGCTTCGTCGCCGTGAACTTGCCGGCTTCCTCGGCGATCTTGAAATTATCGCCGCCGATGAAGGCGGTGTAGTCTTTGCCGGGATCGCCTACCGTCTTGCGGTCGAGCTCGATCACCGGAATGCCGGCATCCATGGCGCGCTTGACGGCTGGCGTCAGCGGAGCGGCCTCGAAGGGCGAGATCAGCAGGACATCGACCTTCTGGGTGATGAAATTATCGACCTGGGAGGTCTGCGTGTTGACGTTGCCGGCACCGTCGGCGATCTGCAGCGTGAAGCCCGGCACTTCCTTGGCCGCCGCCGTCAGCTCGTCGTTGACGTGCTGGCGATAGGGCTCGGCATTGTTGGCCTGTGAAAAGCCGATGACGAACTGGCCGTCCTTGGCGCAGGCCTTCACCAGCGGCTCGGCCGCCTGGGCCGCGCCGGCGATGCAAAGGCCGGCACCGGCCAGCAACGCGGCCCGAAGGACGCGCGATCCTCTCAGTGTGGTTCTCATGTTCAGTCTCCTCCTTGTCCGGCTCGGGTGCCAGACCTTTGGTTGCTCTCTCGGGACGCTGCCGTCGACTCTCCTATCGACCCAATCCCTCGCGGCGGCGAACGAGGGATTGAAGCACTGCCGCCAGCACGATGATCGCGGCGGTCGCGAGCAGTTGCGTGGCGGGGGTGATGTTGTTGAGCTGAAGGATGTTGGCCAAAGCGCCGAGCATGATGGTGCCGGCTACGGTGCCGACCATGGAACCGGCGCCGCCGAACAGACTTGTGCCGCCGATGACGACGGCCGCGATGGCCGTCAGTTCATAGCCCATGCCATCGTTGGCACTGCCGAAATTGAACTGGCCGGCATGGACGATGCCCGCAAGTGCCGAGGCAAAGCCGGTGATGGCGTAGACCGATATCTTCACCATGGACACAGGCACGCCGGAAATGCGGGCGGCGCGCTCGTTGCCGCCGACGGCATAAACATAGCGGCCGAAGCGCGTGGTGTTGAGCACCAGCGTGGCAATCGCGGCGAAGATGATGAAGACGATGGTCGCCACCGGCACGGTGTTGTCGAACAGCCGCTCGCCCAGCACCGCGAAAACCGGCGGCGCCAGGCCCGGGCCGTCGCCATAGGAAATGTTGATATACTGGTTGCCGGACACGATCAGCGCCAGGCCGCGTGCCGCCTGCAGGCCGGCCAGCGTGACGATGAATGGCTCCAGACGGAAACGGGTGGAGATCGTGCCCTGTACGACGCCGAAGACGATGCCCATGACGAGCACGGCAAGGATGGTCGGGATCAGCCCGAAGCCGCCGGAGATCATCATGGTGGCGGTGACGACGGCGGAGAGGCCTAGCACCGCGCCGACTGAGAGATCGATGCCGGCGGTGATGATGACGAAGGTCATGCCGATGGCAATGATGCCGGTCTCCGACACGGCGCGCACGATGTTGGCGATGTTGTCGGGGTTGAGAAACAATATCTCGCCGTGGCGCCGGGGCGAGAAGATGACGCCGCCGATCGCCACCAGCACCAGGCCTATCAGGCTCTGAAAACGCACGACGATGGCCAGTGGGTCGACGCGATGTCTGGGCGCTGCCGTGCCTGACGGTACAGAGTTGGCCGTCCCCTCAATCCTCTGATCCGACATCAGGCCTCCCTGCCGTTAGCCGCGGCAAGCACGGTGTGCTCGTCGACGCCGCCGTTGAATTCCGCCACATTGCGCCCCTGGCGCAGCACCACGATGCGGTCGCAGAGCCCGATCAGCTCCGGCATCTCGCTCGATGCGACCAGAATACCCAGCCCTTGCGCGGCAAGTGCTCTGAGCCTCGCGTAGATCTCGCCCTTGGCGCCGACATCGACGCCGCGGGTCGGCTCGTCGAGCAGGAGCAGGCGCGGATTGCCGAGGATTTCCTTGGCCAGCACGACCTTCTGCTGGTTGCCGCCCGACAGCGCGCCGACAGCGATGTCCGGGTTTTTCGGGCGGATATCGAACTGGCCGAAGGATCGCGTCACCGCCTCGGCCTGGCGGCGCGGCGACATCAGTCCGGCCGGCGATATGCGACGGATCACTGACATCACCAGATTAAGGCCGACCGCCATGCGTAACATCAGGCCGCTGCCGCGCCGGTCGTCGGTGACGAAGGCAATGCCGGCCTTGCGCGCGGCGTTTATGGAATCGAGCCTCACCGGCTTGCCGTCGACCGCCACCTCGCCCTGCCAGCGGCCGGCAAGGCCCGTGCCGTAAAGCGCGGAGAGCAGTTCAGTGCGCCCTGCCCCCATGATGCCGGCCAGGCCGACGATCTCGCCCTCCCTTACCTCGAGCGAGACGCCCGTCGGGGGCTGCCAGCCGGCGCTTTCACGGACGAGCCGGAAGCTGGCATCCCTGAGGCTGAGCAGTGCCTTGCCGGCGCTCCTGGCGCGTTCGGGATAGAGCTCGTCCAGCGGCCGCCCGACCAGCAGGCGCACCAGCTCGGCCTGGGGGGCGTGCGGCTCGGTAATGCCGGCGACACGGCCGTCGCGCATGACCGTCACGCGATCTGCGATCTCAGGTACTTCCTCCAGCCGGTGCGATATGTAGATGATGCCGACGCCCGAGGAGGCGAGCTTCCTCATGATCTCGAACAGACGTTCGACCTCGCCGACGGTAAGCGCGGCCGTCGGTTCGTCCATGATCAACACGCGGGACGCATAAGACAGCGCCTTGACGATCGCCACCACCTGTCGCTGACCGATCGATAGGTCAGCGACAAGACGCGCCGGGTCAATGGCGAGCTCGATCGCCTCAAGCCGCCGCTTGGCCTCACGACGCATCGCCGGCACATCCAGCATGCCGCCGGGCCGCATCAGCTCGCGACCGAGGAAGAGGTTCGCCGCGACATCGAGCGAGGGCACGAGATCGAGTTCCTGGAAGATGGTGGCGATGCCGGCGGCTTGCGCCTCGCGTGGGTTGTTGAAGGTGACCGGCTTGCCGTCGATGTTGATTTCGCCCTCGTCCGGAGTGTAGACACCGGACAAGAGGTTCATCAGCGTCGACTTGCCGGCACCGTTCTCGCCGAGCAACGCGTGGATCTCGCCAGCCTTCAGATCGAAGTCGACGCCGCGCAACGCCTGCACGCCGCCGAAACGCTTTACGGCGCCGGTGACGGAAAGCAGCGGCGCGCTCATATCGACCTCCTGTTGACCGGCCTCGCGCAGGATTCGCGGGCCTGCAGCGTCGCTTTAAGCCGCACAGCGCGTGGCGGGGCATGGCTGGATGCGATGCGCTCGCTGAGCAGCGTTGCCGCCTGGCGGCCGATCTCGGTGCAAGGCTGTTCGACCAGCGTCAGCCTAGGCTCGAAGCAGTCGGCCCATTCGAAATCGTCGAAGCCGACGAGCGAGAGGTCGCGCGGGATCGAAAGACCTTTCTCGCGGATAGCGCGGACTGCCCCGATCGTCGTCATGTTGTTGCCGGTGACCAATGCGGTGGGCGGCGCGGGCAGCGACAGGATCGCATGCGTCGATGCCGTGGCGCTCGCCGTGTCGACATTCTCCGGCGAGACATAGTGCGGCAGGCATTCAAGTCCATTGGCGGCGAGCGAGGCGTGGAACGCGTCGACGCGCTCGCGCGTGGTGGCGAGGCCCGGCTGGCCGGCGATGTAGCCGATGCGCCGGTGGCCGAAGGATGCGACATGGTCGATCAATGCCCGCATCGCCGTCTCGTTCTCGACACCGATCTGGTCGAAGCGGTCGTCGGCGAAGCGGTCGATCAAGACGCAAGGCAGCTTCTTGTCGGCGAGATAGGCGATCGCACGCTCGGGCGAGCCGGACGGCGCCAGGATGACGCCGTCGACGCGGCGCTGGTGGAAGGCGCGCACGACCTGAAGCTCGCGGTCCGGGTCTTCCTGCGTATCCGACAGGAACACCATCAGGCCAAGGCGCGCGCATTCTGCCTCGACCGCGCAGATGATATCGGTGAAGTAGGGATTGGAGATGGCCGAAATGGCGAGCCCGACGCTGTTGGTTGAGGCGACTTTCAGCGAGCGCGCCAGCTCATTGGGCTGATAGCCCATGGCGGCAATGGCATCGTTGATGAGCTGCGCCTTTTCGGGCGAGACGAAACGCGTGCGGTTGACAACATGCGAGACGGTCGAAACCGAGACGCCGGCGCGGCGCGCGACCTCAGCCATGGTCGGCATGGCGGCTCGTGCGGAGTGCTCGCAAGCGCTCCCTCCCTAATCTCGCGTTTCCCGTCCGCTCTCCGGCGGATCTGAACGAACCATAGAGAGATCGAAACGTTTGCGCAATCGTTTCGATGACTTTGCGCAGAATATCTTCGAGCTTGAGGAAGCTCGGCGGCTAGAAGGTGAACGCCAGCCAGGCGGTGCCGGCGAGAAGCGTCACCAGCGTCAGCGGCAGGCCAACCTTGAAGAAGGCGGAGAAGGAAAGCTCCTTGCCGGCAGCCTTCGCCTGCTCGGCGACGATCAGGTTGGCGACCGAGCCGAGCAGCGTGAAATTGCCGGCCAGTGTCGAGCTCATCGCCACGACCAGCCAGGCGCGCTCCGGGTTCTCCAGCCCGGGAATGAAGGGGCGCAACGCCAGCACCGCCGGCACATTGCTCATGACATTGGAAAGCACCGCGGTGAAGCCGGAAAGCCGCCAGACATCGTCGAGGCCGATGTTCTTCGCCCAGGCGATCATGTCGGGCGTGAGCAGCGTGCGCTCGGCTCCCGCCACCACCACGAACAGGCCGGCGAACATGAAGAGCAGCGGCCCATCGATCTCGCGATAGATGCGCCGAGGCTTGATTGCCCGGGTGACCAGCAGGAAAGCGCCGGCAATCAGCGCCGCCTTGGCGACGGGAACGCCGGCGAAGAAAGCGAGCGCCAGCAGCACGCAGACGATGGTGGCCTTCAGCACCTGTCCGGGCAGCATGCGGCCTCGATACACTTCCGGGCTGAGTTCGGCGGGGCGGGAGAATTCGGCGCGGTAGACGATGCGTATGATTACGATGACGCAGAGCAGACCGAACAGGGCCACCGGCGCCAGCGCCAGCGTGAAAGCCGGATAGGAAATGCCGGACAGCGCGCCGATCACCATGTTCTGCGGATTGCCGGTGATGGTGGCGACGCTGCCGCAGTTCGAGGCCGTGCAGGTGGCAATGAGGTAAGGCACCGGATTGCGGTTGATGACGCGGGTGACATGGACGACGATCGGCGCCATCACCAGGCAGATCGCGTCATTGACCAGGAAGGCCGAGAGCACGCCGGTCAACAGCGTCACCATGACCAGAAGCATGAAGGGCGCATGGGCGTGTTCGATAGCAAAGCCGCCAAGTGCACGAAACGCGCCCGAAACCTTCAGATGCGCGACCACGATCATCATGCCGAGCAGCAGCGTGATGGTGTCGAAATTGATGGCCTTGTAGGCATCCTCGATGCCGATCGCGCCGATGGCGATCATGGCGGCACCGCCGAGCAGCGCGATCCCGGCGCGGTCGAGGCGCAGCCCGGGAATGCGGCCGACCGCGACACCGGCATAGGTAAGCACGAGGATTAAAAGCGCGCCCGCGCCGGTCCATGTCATCGCAAGAAGGTTTCCCGTTGCCTGCCCTGTCCGCCGGAATCAGCCGGAGGACGGGCGGCCTCACATTTAGCAACGGCGTCGGAAAGGGAAAGTGTGCAAGCGCACCAAAGCGTGATGACGCTTTCATGGCTTTCACATTCATAAACCCTAATGTAAAGAACAGTGAATTAACATATCTGACCGATAATCCAGGCGTTGGGGACTAAACGGATGAACACGGTCGTTGAAGCGGAACGTCGCGTCCCATCGCGGGAGGAACTGATGCGTCCGCAGGAATGCCCCCGCTGTCACGGGGCCAAAAAAGTTTTCGTTTGCGCGCGCTGGCTGAGCTCGAACGGCCATTGCTGCCCGGAGGGCACGCACCGGCTTAACTGCCCAGGACATAGCATCGCCTGTCTCGAATGCAGCGGGCGCGGCAGCTAACGGTACCCGACGGCCGCCAATAGATCACAGCGTCGCCAAAGCGGAATCCTTTACTCTGGCATTCGCTCAAGGCGGCCGTCATTAAAGTTTGACATAGCCAGGTCCGCCGGGCTGTTGCGATCCATGTCCCTTGGAGTTGGCTATTGCCTTGCGCTTCACCGGCGCCTACCACTTGGCGAATTACACGATTTTCCGCAGGCCACTGCAAAGCAATGATCGTCCGACTGCGACGCGCCCTGCGATGGCAAGCGCTTCCGCTTCTTGCCGGCTTTGCCGTTGTCGCGCTGATCATAACCGCTCGCGCCATTCTCGCCGAAGCGCAGATCGCCGACCGCAACGCCAGCCGCGAAGCGATCGAAACCCAGCAATTGCTGTCGAGCCTGCTTTCGCTGGCTCAAGACGCCGAAACCGGCCAGCGGGGCTATCTACTTACAGGCGAGAAGAGTTGTCTCCTGCCGTATCAGCATGCGGTCGAGGCGCTGCCGGCACTGCTCAAGCGCGTCGATGAGAAGTTTCCGGTCGGCAGCGATCGGGCGCAACAGGTGGTCGGCATCAAGGACGCGCTTGCCCACGAGCAAGCGGAGCTCGCTGAGACGATCAGGCTCTACGACACGGGCAACACGGCGAAAGCGCTGGACATCGTGCGCGGCGGCAGGGGCAAGCTGGACATGGACCAGATCCGCGCCAACATCGATGCAATCCGGCGCATCGACGGCGCGAGCCTCGCTGCCCGTGCCGAGCGGATGGAACAGATCGAAGGCTGGCTGCGCGTCGGCTCGTTCGCGGCGCTGCTGGGCATCTTGCTGCTCGGCATCTACACGATTCGCCAATCCAGCCGCCGCTTCCGGGAGGTGGCCGCCGCGCAGGACGCATTGAGCGCCAAGAATACGGCGCTGCGCAACGAGATCGAAACGCGTGAGAAGGCGGAGTCGCAGCTTCGCCAGGCGCAAAAGATGGAGGCGGTGGGTCAGCTCACGGGCGGCATCGCGCATGATTTCAACAATATGCTGGCCGTCATCACTAGTGCCATGAACCTCGCGCAGCGCAAGCTCGCTCGCGGCGAGCACGACGTGCTGAGCTTCGTCGAGGCGGCGGCAGATGCCGCGGCACGCGCCGCCAACCTCACCGCCAGGCTGCTTGCCTTTTCCAGGCAGCAGCCGCTAGCGCCGCAGATCATCGATGCCAATCGCCTTGTCACCGGCATGTCGGACCTTTTGCGGCGCACGCTCGGCCATGCGATCGAGATCGAAACGGTGCTGGCGGGCGGGCTTTGGAAGACGCATGCCGACCCGACCCAGCTCGAGAACGCGATCATCAACCTGGCGGTCAACGCGCGCGACGCCATGGATGAAGAGGGCAAGCTCACCATCGAGACCGCCAACTGCCATCTCGACGAGGCCTATGCGGCGGCGCATCCCCAAGTGAAGGCCGGTCAGTATGTCATGATCGCGGTGACGGATACCGGCACGGGCATGCCGGCGGACATCATGGCCAAGGCTTTCGAGCCATTCTTCACCACCAAGCCCGCAGCCAAGGGAACAGGGCTCGGACTCAGCCAGGTGTTCGGTTTCGTCAAGCAATCCGGCGGACACGTCAAAATCTATTCGGAGCCCGGCGAAGGCACGACAATCAAGATCTATCTTCCGCGCTTCACCGGGCCGGAGGAAGCGGCGCAGCCGGTGAAGGCCGGCAGTAGGAGCGATGTTCCGGCAACCGAAACCGTGCTGCTCGTCGAGGACGATGCCCGCGTGCGCGCTTCGACGGCCGCTGCCTTGCTGGAGCTCGGCTATACCGTCATCGAAGCCGCGGGCGGTGATGAAGCCTTACAAAAACTCGGTGAGAACGCCGCTATCGCGCTGATGCTGACGGATATCGTGATGCCGGGCATGAATGGCCGGCAACTCGCCGAACAGGCGCGCAGGCAATCCCTCTCCCTGAAAGTGGTGTTCATGACCGGCTTCACGCGCAACGCCGTCGTGCACAATGGCGTGCTCGACCACGATGTGCATTTCATCGCCAAGCCGTTCACGCTGGAACAATTGGCGGCGAAACTCAGGGACGCGCTGGCTTGATTTGTCCGGCCTGACTGCTCTGGCCGTTCTCAGATCCGTCCGAGCACGACCAGAATAATGACGATGACAAGAACCAACCCGAGACCGCCGCCGCCATAATAGCCCGTGCCGTAGAACGGCCCGCCGCCCAAGCCGCTGAAACCGCCAAGCAAGGCCAGAATGAGAATGATGATAAGAATTGTGCCGAGACCCATGTTCTCTTCCTCTCTCTGAAGCGCAACCCGGCGCTTTTCATCACGAAATCAACTCGCAAGGGGCGCGCATGTTCCACTCGGCTCCGGGCGATGCTATTGGGCCCTGACCGAGTGCCGCGCGCGGCGGATCGCGCGGATCAACGTCATCACGCTCAAATATCTTGCGGTCTTTTAGCCGCGGTCCATATTCGGCACGGAAAACCCCAAAGCCTGGTGTCCATGAGAACCCTGTCGATCGCATTCCTCGCCGGCAACTTGTTGAGCGCGTCCACGCTGCTCTGCGCCGCAAACGCCGCCCACGCCCGGCCGGATACGCGCGCCATGACTTGCGCGCAGACGCAGGCGCTGATCAAAAGCGACCATGCGGTGGTTTTGACCACCGGTCCGGACACTTATGACCGCTTCGTGCGGCAATTCGGCAATGAGTGCGACTGGCCGGAAGTGCCAATATCGACGACCGTTCCCGCCAAGGACGGCGAGTGCCGCGTCTATCGGTGCGAGGAGCCGGTCGACCTTCCCGACCGATAGCCGCCTCTTGCGATCCCGTGCGGAACCATAGCAACCTCATGCGGGTTGTAGGAGCCAGCAGCAGGACTGGCCGGCCGCGACTTGATTCTGCGTGTAACAGCGGGAGGAACGGCAATGCCTGAAATCGCGCGCACCGGCAGTTGCCTGTGCGGCGGCGTGCAGTTCAGCGTGGCCGGCGAGCCACGCCGGGTCGGCCTCTGCCACTGCAAGGATTGCCGCAAGACAAGCGGATCGGCTTTCCATGCCTATGCCGTATGGCCGCTTCAAGCGTTCGAAACCAACGGGATCACCAGCACCTATGGCGCTCGAAGTTTTTGCCCTACCTGCGGAAGCCGCGTTCCGTTCGTCGGCGAAGACGAAGTCGAGGTCACGATCGGCAGTCTTGACGTCGCGCCGACTGAAGGGCTGGTGCCGGACTACGAGCTCTGGATCGGACGGCGCGAATCCTGGCTGCAGCCCCTCCCCGCGGCGCATCAGTTCGAGCATGACCGGGTCGCCGTTGATTCGGTTGCCGGCGATGAAATCGACCCCGGGGCCGCAGCAAAGGTCGGCCTAGGTGGTGCTGCCGGCGGACTTAAGTCTGAACGGCAATGACCTGCAGTCCAGGGACCCCTCCAGCGCCACTTGGAAATGGCCGGCTGCCGATTGAGATGCCAAGCGTTTCTCCAAAACTCCGTCTCTTTTCAACCACCGGTAGGTTTGCCGGTTAGTCGACCGCCGATAGCATTTCGCTATGAGTCGTGACCTGCGCGTTTCAGGCAGCAGCATACATGGAGCTTTACCGGCTTGGCGGAACGCGAGAATTTTTAGCCACGCCTTTTCCTAATACAACCTTTTGGTTTGCTTCTCCTCTCGGCCCCTGTGTTCATCACATCAATTGTCAGGCTGCAATTGCAATATCGGCGTGAAAATTCTTTAAGCTTAAGAAATTTTTTAGACAATTTCCCTTCTGGTTGTATCAAAATACGATGCCGGAATTGCCATAGACAGTAAGCCTTATGATTTCAGACCTTGTACAAAAGGCCACCTTTGTTTCTTTCATTTTTTGCTACATAGTGCGGTCGAATCTTGAAACCGGACGGGGCGGTTTTCATGACGTCGGCGCCTGAGCACGGCCGAAACATGCATATGCGGTATCCACCGATTGACGGGTTCTGGACCTGGGACGTCAAGCGTGACCGCGTCTATGGCGACGCCAACCTTTCAGATTATTTCGGGCTGACACTCGACGAATTCTCGCATGGCGCATCACTGGAACGGTGCATGCAAAGCATCGATGTGGATGACCGGCCCAGGGTCCGATTGGCGATCCGCAGGGCAATAGAACGCAAATCGGGCTTCAGGGAAGTCTACAGGGTCCGGTCGGAAAAGATGGGGCTGCGCAAGATCCTGGCCGTCGGCCAATGTTACGTAGATGGCGTAGGCGAGGCAGCACTCTATCCTGGGTGGTTCGTCGATCTGACGAAGGATGCCATCTGCGAGGAACAGTCGCTGCGCGAGATCCACAATCACGTCGAACAGGCCAAGGACATCGCGCGATCGATCGGACACGACATATTGTCCTATCTTCTGGACAACGTCGAGGAAGAGGTCGAGCAACGGCTTGACGGAAGGCTGAGGAGGCGAAGATCGTCCTGAGGCAGCTTTCGCCGATCGTTCGCGGGTCAGCTTCGCTTGCCGCGTCTGCCGACCTCAGCCGTGACCATGCGCGCGAAATGCGATTGGGGCGATCGGTGCTCGATGAGCCTGGCGCGCTCAAGCGCCGCATCGCCGTAAAATTCGATCAGCACCCCGGCTGCCCGGACCGCATCGGCTTTCAACCGGCCGAAATCGACTTGCCCGTTCTCGACCGAGGGCTCGCTCCTGGCAATCACGTCAAGCATGGCTTGCAACTTGTCAGGAGTGCTGCCCTCGTCTTCGTTCATGGTCGCTATCCGATTGGGCGCGTAAAATATCGACATTTCCGCACAATGTCCAACAGGTTCGTTGGCCCGGCGTCAGTGCAACCGAGTGCAGCTACACCGCGCACGACGCCACAACTTTCATGCAAGCATAGTGATCCAGACTTATCGCGCAGACATTTGGGGGGCACCCATGGACCAGCCTAGCAAAATGGAAAACCTGCAGTTTGCGCAGGGGATATTGCGAGAACTTCGCCAGAAGGCCGAAGCCGACGGCGAAAAACTCCTGACCTATCTCATCGACATGGCTTATCTCGAGGCCAGCGACCGCATCCGTGCCCACTGGATCGGCAGCCACGAACATGAAAGCCGCCGCGCCAAGGGCTGAGCCGCCCAAGGCAATTCGGGGGAAGCGCGCCGCGGTTTTCCGCGCGGAATTTGCCTGGATCGATACCTGGAGCGGTTCAGCGTTTCCATCAGAGGTCTGAACCGCCCTGGCTCCGTGAAGCATCCTGAACGCAAAAAAGCCCGCCATGCCTCTTCGGCATGGCGGGCTTTTTGCTCGGATGAGCAAGGCTAAATGCTATAGCCTCGCTGCCGATCTATGATGCGGCGGCAGCCTTTTGGCGGACCGGAAGCTTCCACCCCGGCCGCGCGAAATGGCAGGTGTAGCCGTTGGGATAGCGTTCCAGATAGTCCTGATGCTCGGGCTCGGCTTCCCAGAAGGGGCCTACCGGAGCAAGCTCGGTGACGACCTTGCCGGGCCACAGGCCGGACGCGTCGACGTCGGCGATCGTGTCCTCGGCGATCCGCTTCTGCTCGTCGCTGGTGTAGTAGATCGCCGAACGATAGCTCATGCCGATGTCGTTGCCCTGGCGGTTCTTCGTTGTCGGATCGTGGATCTGGAAGAAGAATTCGAGCAGCGTGCGGAAACTTGTCCTGGCCGGGTCGAAGATGATTTCGATTGCCTCGGCGTGAGTGCCGTGATTGCGATAGGTCGCGTTGGCGACATCGCCGCCGCTGTAGCCGACCCGGGTTGAAACCACGCCGGGCAAGCGCCGGATCAGATCCTGCATGCCCCAGAAACAGCCGCCGGCAAGGACTGCGCGCTCGGTGGAAGAAGCCATGTCAAACCTCCTTTGGATTGCTCCATAGATAGGCGTTGTGGTCGGGTTCTTCCAGCGGCTCGGAAAACATGCCGGCCGCGACTTCGAACCTGCACGATCAGGTATCCGAAGTCGGCTTGAACCGTCGGATCACCACCTCGAAGACGATGTCCGAGATCCACATGGCCGAGACGCCGATCAGAAAGGCGGCGGCAAGCGTGGTGGTGTCGTCGGCGGCGTCCGGCATCGGCAGGCCGCTTGCCTGGACCCAGGCGACGGCGGGCAATGTCAGATAGGCGGCGGCCAAGGCGCCGCAGATGGGCGAGGCAATCATCTCGCGCAACTTGTAGCGATGGCGCGACAGTGCCCTGAGCACACCGCCGGCGAGCCCCGCCGCCACGACCTGGTCCTTGATGCCCAGAAGATCGAAAATGTCATGCATCACGGCCTCCAGCCACAGAGCCTTTCGCCCTTGCGGTTGTGCGCGAGCAGCGCCCTCGCCTCCTGATCCGACAGCGTTTCGACGGCCCTGGCGGAGAGGCGCATCGGCGCGGCGGCGGCGCAGAAACCGCCCCTGGCCGTCGTGCAGCCGACAAGCGCGGCGACAGTGGTTGCGAGGACTAATCCCTTGCCCATGACTTCAGCTCCTTCCTGACCGCTTCAGCCGGCAAGGCGCCGATGTCGTTGTCGACCTGGTCGGCGATATTGCGGGCCGCGGCCTCTGCTTCTGCCTGCTTGCCGCGCTCGGCCCTTGCGCCCGCGAGGCGCTGGTGAAAGCCCCAGCCGAGCGCGCCTATGAGGCCGGCGCCGATGGCCAGGATCGTCGGATTGGTGAGAAGCCATGCCAGCAGCGCGCTCATAGCAGCACCCCGATGACAAGGCCGGCGACGAAACAGGCGGCGCCCACGATCAGATATGGCCTGACAGCATCAATGCTGGCGGCGAGCAGACTTTGCAGATTTTCCACGGTCAGTGCTCCCAACCGAACCGGCGCGCGAGCAGATGCCACCACTCGGCCACGCCGGCGATGACAAGGCCGAGACCGGTTTCCAGCGCCATCTGGATGTCGGGATCGGCGGAGAACGCCGAGGCGTCGTCGGCGCCCAGAAGGCCCCGGGCGACAAGCATGCCCGCGCTGTAGCGCAGGGCGATACGGATGAAGACGGCGATCATTGGCAGAACACTCCGAAGAGATTGCAGGGAAGATGCGCGGCCCAGGCGATGAGCGAGCCGAGCGCCAGCGCGATCAAGGCGAGGATGCCGGCTGCCTTGGTGGGCAATGCGGATTTGGGCGGCTCGGCCGGCGCCTCAGCGCTGGCATGCTGCCCTGGGTCGGCCGGTGGTGCGGTCGGCGCCATCTGATCGGCGGATGCTGGCGCCAGCGGCACGGATACCGTCGTCGTCAGCGGTGCGGCCGATATCAGCAGCGCCTGCCGGCGCACCGAGGCGACACGCGCGCTCCAGCCCCGGCCGAAGCTCGGCCAGGTCGGCAGCTTTTCGAGGAAGGCAAGCCGCGCATCGCAGAGCGCGTCGATGACGACGCCGGCGGGTCTTGCCCCCGCCGCGGTGAGCGTGGCCGGGCCGATGCGGCCGTCCTGGACAACGCCGAGCACGGCTTGAAGATATTTCACTGCCCTGCCCGGCCCACTGTTCACGGCGAAATCGAAGACGGCGTAGTCGACGCCATCGGGGAGCAGAGCGCCCGCCACGGCATCCCAGTAGAAACGGCGGTATACCACAGCGACCTGGTCATCTGAGATCCTGCGCAGTTCAGCCTTGGTGGCATCGGCTTTCACGTAGCGGCGGAAATTGGCGAGCGTGACACCTTTCATGGTGGCGCCGCCGGGGTCCGCGGGGTTGTCCGACCAACCGCCTTCGGATTTGAGCACGAGCGAAAGGGCACGCGCGAAATTGCGGTCCATGGGGGGCTCCTCGGGATCGGTTGCGGTGGGGTGGCTTTGCCGACGAATTGTGCTCGCCGAGAATTTAGAGCCTTAGGAAAACCTTAATTGCCGTAAGGCAATGCTGGCGATCGCGGTTGGGTCTGCCGGCCTGTAGGTAGAGACGTTACTGGGCTGCGGGCTGGACGAACTTCCGTCGAAAGCCGCTCAGTCCGCCGGAGAAAGCCAATTTCAAAAGCCTGAACTGCGTCTTCAACGTGGCCGATGAAGCGTCCTGGCGATGGCGAAGGTTATCCATTCCAATATTCGGCCAGGCAACCAATCCCATCCAGCAATGCGTTTGTGCATGCGGATCGCCGCAATCCCATCGGCATAATAGTTCGGTTTGAAACCAGTGCGGCGGAACCCGGCCCTCAGGTAGAACCTGATAGCCCGGTGATTGTCGGCACGCACTTCGAGGCGTAGCAGCCGATACCCACGAAGAAAGACTTCTTTCTCCGCTGCGTTAAGCAGCGCGGTTCCGAAACCTCGCCCCGCCACTGAAGGCGAGACGGCGATCGTCTTAAGGCTCGCTGTTGACTTCCCCTGACGACACAAGATGACGCAGAATCCAACAACTCTATCGTCCACCTCTGCGACCAAAACGTCGCCATTGGAGATACTGCTCTCCAGCCCTGCGTACCCCGTCCAGTCCGTCTCGAAGGCGACCGCTTCGATGTCCGTGACAGCTTGGGCATCTCTTTCCTGGGCGCTGCGGATGTTCATAGCGTTCAAGCGTCACGTCTAAATGGTTGGCCAGCGTCGCTGGAAGGATGCCCTGAGAGCATCGAACTCTACTTGCGACAGCATCTTGTTGAACATTAGAAAACCATGAACACGCCGTCCACTGCCCATGAACAGGCTATTGTCCGAAGTCAACCCGAACTTCGCCTGTGTGCTACCGTCGGACGCAGTGGGAACGAAACTATCTGTGAAGTTCTGGATCTGGAACGTGCCGTTAACATAGGCACTAAAGTCCCGATTGGTGTTGGAATTGTATTTGCCGCCGACGCCAATCATCAGCATCAAATTTGACGCAATTGGAGTGCTCGCAGTGAAGAGAGCGGTCGAGATAGAGGCGCTTCCATTGCTCATTCGAAACCATGGCTGACCGGCAGCGGTATAAGTTGAAAGACCTGTGTCGTGGTTAGCATTAACGGCCCTCGATCTTGTAGTAAAAGCGGCTCCATAACTCGCCGAAAAGAATTCGATTGAGATGATTGTCCAGTTAAAACCGACCTTATGAAGGCTATTCATGAACGTATCGTTGGCGGTGGCCTTTTGAAAGCCATCACCGCCGTCGGACGAGAAGTATTCGCTCGAACTCTCGCTGCCGGCAATACCATTAAACGTAGGATCGTCGACCCCCACCGACGTGCTGGTGCCCAACGTAAAGTTTCGGCCGTTGCTGCTGACATCGAAGACAGTTTGCCCAGAACCAGGCCAGCTATTCTTATCTCCGGGGTCGAGACACACAGCAAGGTTGCCGAGCAAACCGGCATCCGTCACCATCTCTTTGATGGTGCGCATTGGCCTGTAAATGCGCTGTGGATTGAGGAATGGGATCATTGCAGTGCCTCAATGCTGCCCGAGACGGCACCGTTCAATTTCGTGATGTAGAGGTTGAACTTGCTGCCGCTTGTGGTTGTCAGCGCGTTCCCGCCAGGAGTCACCACAAACCCGGTGAAGGTTATCGCGCCAGCGGTAGGGCTGTTGATGATCTGAACGACCATCGAGAAGTCGCCTGCCTGCGTTGGTGCGGCGAGTGTGAAGGCGCCGCCGTTGGTCAGGTATCGCAGATTACCGCCGATTGGGGATGGCGCGTAGGTGCCAGAGGCTTTGGTGCCGTCATTCACTGAGGTTGAGGTAAAGCCGGCGGTGATCCCGAGGTTGTCAGCTGCTTTCTGCAGCATCGCCGTAGCAATCTCCGATAGCGTATCGAACGCTGCCGAGACACCCCCCAGCACCAGATCGATGGCCGCCTTCACAAATCCTGTGGTGGCGATCTGCGCGGTGTTGGTGCCTGGCGTCGCGGTCGGTGCTGTCGGCGTGCCGGTAAACGTCGGGCTGGCCTTCGGCGCAAAGGTCACATCCACATAGGCCGTCGTGGCGATCTGGGTCGAGTTGGTGCCCGCAGCCGCCGTCGGCGCTGTGGGCGTGCCTGTAAGCGCAGGGTTCGCCTTCGGCGCAAGGCTCCCCGCCGCCACACCGCTGTCCTTCACCACCTTCCCTGTCGTCCCGTTGAACGTGGCGATGTTGTCGGTCGCGGCTGAGGCTGGCCCTGCGACCAGGCTTCCCACCGCCACGCCACTGTCCTTGCCAGCCTTCCCCGTCGTGCCGGCGAAGGTCACGATGTTGTCCGCCGCCGACGAGGCCGGGCCAGTGAAGTCGCCCGCGCCGGTGCCATCCGCGCCCCTGTCGCCGGCTCGGGTGAAGATCAGCCAGATGCCGTCGGCTGTGGTGGGCAAGGTGCCGGCGCCGCTGACATAGGCCAGCGTCAGTTTGCGATAGCCCGTTCCGTCCACCACCGAGCCGGTGACATTGTAGGCATAGGCGATCGCGGCTGACGCCTTGGAGCGCAGCGTGAGCTGGCCTCTTATGGTGTTGGTACTATCGTCGAACGTATCCAGAATGCCGCTCACCGTGGCGCCGCTGGAATCGAGGTTGTCGATATAGACGGCTGTGGCCGAAGCGGCGCTGGCATTGTTTATCCGCAGCGTGCCGTTGCCGGGGTCGGCGTCGGCGGTGCTGGTGGAAAAGGTATAGCCGAGTGCCGCCACCGCGTTGGCGCCAGCGACGGCGCTCGCCGCCGCGTTGGTGGCCGAGGTCGCGGCATTGGCGGCGGAGCCGGAGGCGGCGGTGGCCGAGGTCGAAGCGGCGGAGGCCGATCCGGCGGCAGCACTTGCCGATGCGCCGGCGCTGGTTGCCGAACCGGCTGCCGTGGAAGCGGAACCGGCCGCCGCCGTCGCCGAATTGCCGGCATTGGTGGCGCTGGTCGCGGCATTGGTGGCGGAAGTGGACGCGGCGGTGGCCGAGCCGGCCGCCCCTGTCGCCGAACCCGCCGCGTTGGTGGCGCTGGCGGCGGCGGTGTTCTTGGAGGTCAGCGCGGCTGCCGCGCTCGCTGCAGCGGCATTGGCGGCATTCACGGCGTCGCCGAGCGTGTCCTGCGAGAGATAGAAGCTGAGCGTGATCGGGTCGGCCCCGACCACCGGATCCAGCGTCTCGAAAGCATAGACGCGATCGGCCGAGACGGCGCCCTCCTGCACATGCACGGTCGTGCCCTTTTGCATCGTGCGCGCGGTGCGGGCGTCCGCGGCGCGAAACCACTGGCCCTCGCTCGCGGTGTAGATGCCGTTCTGGGTCTGGTCGGCCTGGTCCTTGACCAGCACGCGGTCGCCGACTTCCGTCAGCACGCCGTCGACCGTCTGCAGGCCGTAAAGGGTGATGTTCGCTGTTGTCGCCAGGCGCACGGGTTCGCGCTGGTCACGTAGACCACATCGGCCTCGGTGTCCCAGGCGAGCTCGACGGCGGCGGAAGGATGGTCCCAGCCGAAATCGAGCGCGCCGATGCGCGGCCACCAGCGCGGCAGCCGGAACGGCTCGCAGGCGATCAACTCCTCCGCCACCGGGAAGATGCGGCCGGAGCCCAGCACCGGGATGCCTTTCGCACGGGCCTCGCGCTCATGCTCGGGATAGGCCGCGACGATCGCGGCACGCTGCTCGGGCGAATAGTGCCCGGCATCGTCGATGGTCATGAAGGTAACGTGACGGGACATGGCAAGCTCCAGTTCCTCGCCCCGCGAGAGCGGGTGGCGCGGCGAAGCCGCGACGGAGAGGGGCAGCGCCGACGTTTGATGGAAGAGCGGGGAGGCTATTCGTCGAACGTATCGCTCTACGAAGGCCCCTCTCCGGCCGCTGCGCGGCCACCTCTCCCCCCCGCTTCGCGCGGGGCGAGGAACAAAGCTCAGCCCTTGTACCCTTCGTTGACGCAGTCGTTCTTCCAGGCCCAGTCGAAGTCGGCCTGCGACATGGGCGAGCCGAGGCCCGGTTCGACATAGGGCCCGGCGCCGTCGATGTAGACGATGAAGCGCGTTTGCTTGGTGAAGATGCCGACCTTGCTTATGACGACGCCGCAGGTCTGTCCGGTCGCGCTGTCGCCGGTGAGATCGACATGGGAGAAGGTTGCCTCCGGATTGTTGACCAGGCCACGCATCCTGGCTTCCGCCGAAGCGATCGCATCGGCGCGCCAGTCGCCGCTGGAGCCGGAACAGGCCGACAGCAGCGCGCAGGCAAGAAGCAGTTCTGGCAGGGGTCGCATGTCGGCTCCGGATCGCGGCCGAAAACTACTCGACCTTCGGTTGCAGCCAAAGCGGCATCGCAAATCATGGTTTCGACGCGGTTTCGCGAAGCTCCAGTTCCTCGCCCCACGCAAGTGGGGGAGAGGTGGCGCGGCGAAGCCGCGACGGAGCGGGGGCAGCGCCAGCGTTTGACAAAGAGCGGAAAGCTGCTCGTTAAGCTTGTCGCTCTACGAAATCCCCCTCTCCGGCCTCTGCGCGGCCATCTCTCCCCCGCCTTGCGGGGGCGAGGAACCCAAGTTCTGAACCGCTTCAGCCGACAAAAACCTAAGCACCACATCGCTCATGCCAAGCAGCGGCGTGAACGTCACGATCGTTATGCCATCCGTTGCATTGGTGCGGGTCAGGCCTTCGGAATAGATGTCCAGCGGCGGCTCCTCGTCGAACCAGACGCCATGCAGGGTCTCGCCCTGCCATTTCTCGCGGCCCTTCTCGTAGCTCTTGAAAGAGAGCACGCTTTCGCCGGCCTGGACGTCGCCGCCGCCGCCCCAGCGCACGACGACGCTGTCGATTCCGCCGGGAACACTGCGGCCCATCACCGTGCCGGCGATGGCATTGGCCGGGATCATGCCGGTGCCCCATTCGCCCTGCCGCTGCGGCGGGCCGACCAGCATGCGCTGCGGATTGTCGCGCGTGCCTTCGCCGGTGACGCCGGCGGCCCAGAGCCTGACGGGCTGATCGAACACCTTGCCCGCCCACCAGTCGGGATAGCGGCCGGTAAGGTGCATGGCCCATTCCGCGCCCCCTGCCCTGGTCTTGCCGAGCTGGTTGCCGGCCATGAACAGGCGCTCGCGGTGGGTCGCCCCTGCTGCATGAAATTCGGCCTGCCTTTCATACGGCGCGTAGGCGGCAAGGAGGTTACGGCGCCGTCTTCGGTCCAACTCCTCGAACAGCGCCAGATAGGTCTGCATCGCTGTCGAGGAGCGGCCGGAGGCTCGCCTCGAGGCCGCGGATGCGGTGGCGGATCTCCTCATCGCTCAGTTGCTCGAGAGTGGTTTTATCATCGAAACTTTCCGAGCTGGCCGCAAAATCCTTGGGCAGCAGCGTCAGCACGACCTTCAGATACTGGTCGGGCTTTTCGGCTCTGACCGCGGCGATGACGCCGGCGCCATGGGCGCGAAAATCGGCGCGAAGGGCGGCGGCGAAGTCGTCGACGAGCGTCTTTCGCGAACGGCTCGGGCGAGCGGCGGCGGCTTGAACCGGTGCGGACCTCGACTTCGCCGGTTTCGCGCCGGCGGGCTTGCGGCTCGCGGCCTTGCCGGCGTCAGCCCTGGGCATCGGACGGTGTCGCTTTCGCTGTTCTTGCCTTGCGCGGCTTGCGCGCCGGCTTCTTGCGCGGCCTGGCGCGCCTCGGAGCCTCGCCATCGACGGCCGGCGAAGCGATCGCCTTCAGCTTCGCCGTCGCGGCACGGACCACCGACGCATCGAGGCCCTGGCGCGGGAAGCCGAAACCGGCGACCGCGTCGACGGGTCCGCCGCGCACCATGCCGATGCGCACGCCCGGCGCGACCTGCTCGACGCGCCCGGTCCGGCGTGGCGGGTCCGCGCCCTCGAACGCGCCGATGGCGCTGACGATCTCGGCGCCGTCATCGGCGGTGATGATGGTGGCATAGCGTGGCATGGAGCCTCAGGCAGAATGGCGAGGCCGCGCGTTCGCGCCAGCGCTCGAAAGAAATGGATGGCCAAAAACAAAATCCGCCTGGCGGCGGGTCGTTGGCGCAAATCAGCACCATGGACAAAATAGTAGCATAGCTGCCCTCACCAGACAACAGGTTGCAGGCATATTTTCCTATCACGCTGAACCCGGCCTTTTCCGAGACATGCTGGCGAAAAGTCCCATCCCCGCCACAGCCAGGGATTGAGCGCCCGGCCAAAAAGCCGCACAAATTTTGTCGGAACCAACCTTGGTTCGACGGGTTCCACCCTCAGTCGCAACGCGACAGACCCTGCAAGAGACGAACCGTCTCGCAACAGAGGAGAAGAATCATGCTTACGAAGATTCTCGCGGCTTCGGCCCTGACGATCGGCCTCGCCACGGCGGCGATGGCCCAGACCGCGAATTCGACCGACAGCACTGGCGGCAGCGGCCAGACCATTACTGTGGATCCGAGGACGCCGGCCACCCCACCGCCGGACCAGATGGTGCCCGACACCGGCACGACCGGCAGCATCACCGGCGGCGACATGAATTCCAATGCCGACAAGAACTGCCCGAACAGCCCGCAGGGCGCGCAGGGCGATGCCAACAACACCATGGCCAGCACGGTGCAGCCGAACGTCAACGATAAGCACTGCGGCAAGTAGGCCTGCAACTCGCTCCCAGGCAAAGGGCCGTGGAGCAACTCCACGGCCTTTGCCTTGGAGCCGGCTTCACCCGCTCGGCAAAGTCGGTCGGAACCATGCGGCTTTCCGACCGTTGCAAGGGGCACAAAGGAGAAACCCATGGCAGACAACGAAAGCAGTAGCGGTGGCGCCGCAAACGGCACCGACACCTCGAGCACCAGCCAGGCCAGCGCAGCGCGTTCCCGTAACGCCGCCTCGCGCAGCAGGGGCGCGTCCCGCAGCGGCGCTGCATCGCGCAGCAACGCGGCTTCTACCAGGGCTTCCGAAGGCGCGATGAAGAAGCAGGTGGCGGAGTTGAAGCGCGAGGTGAACCGGCTGAACCGTGCGCTTTCCGAGCAGGCCGAGGAGGCCGCGGAAACCGCTCAGGGCTGGTACCAGAGCGCGGCCGACCGTGCGTCGAACCTTTACAGCGGCGCCTCCGGCCGCGCGTCGCGCGCGGCAAGCCAGTTGCGCACGCAGGCGCAAAGCGTTTCGGAAACCGTGCAGCAGAATCCGGGCACCTTCTCGACAGCCATGCTGATCGGCGGCCTTGTCGGGCTGCTGGCGGGCATGGCGATCAGCCGGAACCCGGAGCCGGAGCCGGACTGGCTCCATCGCTGGCACAGATAGGCATTTCCGGCCCGGGCTGCCGGGCCGATCAACGGTAGTAGGCGACGACCGCCTTGCGGCGGCCGCGCGGAAAGAAGGCCGGGCCGGCGCGCCCGGCCTTCTCTCTTGGATGCGGGGCACTTTTTCTTTTCAGGGTTGTGTCGTTCCCACGCCTTTGCTGTGGCCGGTTGTCTCGGGCTGGTCATTAGCCGGAGCTTATGGGATCATTCCCTCAGGGAATCGCGGAGAGCGGCATGGACAGACCTGCCATGGCATCCGTCTTTCGGATGCGGCATGTGCCTGCAAGCATTTCGGGTGTACGCAGCCTTGGCAGAGGCCAGGCCGATCCGATCTTTCATTCGAGACCACTCGGCGAGGCGATCCGCTTCATCGCCCAGGCCGAGGGCCAGTACGACCTCAGCGCCGTCGCCGTCTTCTACGGCGACCGCCAGACGCCGCCGCTCGGCAACCGTGAGATCAAGCAGCTCTGGAGCGAGTATGGCGAGCGGCTGATGGAGGCGTAGAGCCGCGGAGGCTCCCGGCCCCCCGGATCGGAAACGCCGCTCATGCGTTCTTGTGGCGAGGTCAATGGGAGGAACGCCATGAACGTCGCCAATCTCCAACTCGAGGGCCTGCTGATGGCCGTCGCAGCGATCAACCACGTGCTCGTTAAGAAAGGTGTGCTCACCGTCGAGGAAATTGACATCGCGCTGCGCAAGGCCGAGGCCGGTGAGACCGGCGAGGAGCGCTCCGAGGCGATCTCGGCCTCGAACCGCGACGCCATCAATTTCCCGATCCGCCTGCTCGAGCTTGCCAACCAGTGCCAGCCCGAAGCGGACATGCCGTCCTTCTCCAAGCTGGCGCGCATGGTCGGGCAGATGAAGGAGCCGTACAACGATCAGATGTGAGGGGAAGGTCACGCCCTGCCCGGCCAGCCCTGGCGCAGCGCCAACACGCTGCCCGGGCCGTGGACCGCGGCGTAGAGCAGGCCGGCGGCGAAGGGGAAATGCGACATGAAGGCGCCGAACTCGGCCTGCTCCGCGGCCCAGTGCGACGGGCCGTGGAAGGCGAAGCCGAGGAAGACGACATAGACCGCGCCGATCAGCGCCAGCGGCGTCATGAAGGCACCGGTGAGGAAGGCGATCACCAGCAGCGTCTCCAGGATCGCGGCGCACCAGGCGAGGAACAGCGGGAACGGGAAGCCGGCGGCGGCGATGTAGCCGGCGGTGGCGGCCATATCCATAAGCTTGAAGGCGACGGCCATGGCGAACATGGCGGCGAAGATCAGGCGGGCGATGAGAATGGCGGCGGTCTGCCAGGTCGATTGAGTTTCCACGAGTGTCCCTCCGGTTGAAGTGGTTGATGTGCTCCAAGGACGGACGAAGGAAGAGGATTCCGACAGGGGTGGGAAAATTGTTGGAGCCCCTGTTCCTCGCCCCCGCAAAGCGGGGGAGAGGTGGCCGCGAAGCGGTCGGAGAGGGGGGCAGCGCTGGCGACAGAGGATGAAGCACAGTGTGGCGCGCCCGAGACCATAAGTTCCAGCTCTACGAAGGCCCCTCTCCGTCGCGGCTTCGCCGCGCCACCTCTCCCCCCGCTTCGCGCGGGGCGAGGAAGAAGGCTCAGCCGGCCTTCGCCTGCGGCGGGTGGCTGATCGAGTCCCGCACGGTGCCGTATTCGGCGCCCCAGCGGTCGGTCATGTCGCAGCGTATGTCCCAAAGCTCGGGGAAGAAGCGATGGCGGGCGCCGCCTTCCAGCATCTCCACCGGGCGGCCCTTCAGCGACCTCGCGCCCAAGCCGATCGAGCGGTGGATGAGATAGAGGTGGTTGGCGCGGAATTTCTGGAACAGCTCGTCGAACTCGATCAGCGCCTCGGCCACGACATAGGCGTCGCCATGGTCGTAATGCTCGTCATAGATATCCGCCACGGTCAGCCCGCGGCCATCGAGATAGGCATGCTTGAAGGCCCGCCAAAGGTCCGGCGGCAGGCGCAGCAGGAATTTGAAGCCCGGCGATTCCTGGCCGCTGCCATTGCCGAGCTGCAGGCGGATCTGCTGGTACTCCTTGGGCGACATGGTCTCCAGCAGATCGAGCTGCGCCGTCATCATGCGCATCAGCCGGTGCACGCGGCCCATCAGCGTGACGATGCGGTGCGTATCCTGCTTCTCCAGGTAATCCAGCACGTCGACCAGCGTGTAGGCGATGAGCTTCATCCACAGCTCCTCGACCTGGTGCACGATCTGGAACTGCAATTCGTCGGCGTTGACCATCTCGGCGAGCGGCTTCTGGCAGGCGAGCAGCTGGTCGCATTTCAGATAGACGCCGTAGTCGCGCATCTCGGGCGTCTCGATGCGGGCGTGATAGTCCGTCTTGTCCATGGCTCATCCTCTTCGCGTCTGCACTTGACCGCACTACCAGGATAGCGCTTCCGGCTTGAACATTGTTCCTTTCTGTTATCCAAATGGCATGAAATGAAGGACAATCGTTGATCACATTCGCCCCAATGGAGAACGAACGGTGATGGATGCCCTGGACCGCAGAATAGTCGCCGCGCTTGAGCGCGATGCGCGCATCTCCTTCAGCGAGCTCGCCGAGGAGGCCGGGTTGAGCAAGACGCCGTGCTGGAAGCGCGTGAAGGCGCTGGAAGAGGCAGGCGTCATCCGGGGCTATTCGACCCGCATCGACCCGGCCAGGATCGGCTTCGGCATAGAGGCCTTCATCCAGGTGTCGATCGACTTCGAGCTGTCGGACGCCTTCGAGGCGGCGGTGAAGAAGCATCCGCTGATCCGCCGCTGCTACGCCACCACGGGCGAAGCCGACTATCTGCTGCAGATCGTCACCGTCGATATGATGGCGCTCGACCGCATGCTGCGCGAGGAACTCAGCCGCCTGCCCGGCGTGCGCCGCACGGTGACCTCGATGGCGATGCGCGAGATCAAGGGCGACATCTCCTTTGCCGAGGCGGCGGCGCGTGCGCTGAGGGGGTAAGGCGAGCACACCGAATGGGCCGCGCGCGCGCCGGCCGTGGACGCGCCGAGCCCTGACTTTTTCTGGGATGGTCGAGAACCGGCCTCGAACCTGGCTATAGTCGTGACGGGTACGGCGGTGGCAGGTTTCATCTCAATGAAGATCAGCTCGGATTCTGCCCGGCGACGGCCGGCGCGAAGCTTACGGATTTTCGAACTCGCCTCGAAGGCCGATATAGCGCTCCTTCCGAGAAATATGCTCGCCACGGCGCTTCTGGCGTCGACCATGCTGCTGCCGGCAGCCATTTCGAGCCGCGCCGCGTCGGTCCTGCCAGAGCCGCGAGACGGGCTCCACCAGCCGGACGCGAAAGCCATGCTGCAGGACGCCAAGCGCGCGCTTTTGGCGGCCAATGGCGGCAACGGCGGAAATGGCGGCAACGGCGGCAATGGGGGGAATAGCGGCAACGGTGGCAATGGAGGGAATGGCGGCAACGGCGGGAATGGTGGCAACGCCGGCGGAAACGGCGGCGGCAATGGCGGCGGCACCGGAAACGGCGGCGGCAATGGCGGTGGCGGCACCGGAAACGGCGGCGGCAATGGCGGCGGCGCCGGAAATGGCGCCGGCAATGGCGGCGGCACCGGAAACGGTGGCGGCAATGGCGGCGGCACCGGAAACGGCGGCGGCAATGGCGGCGGCACCGGAAACGGTGGCGGCAATGGCGGCGGCACCGGAAATGGTGGCGGCAATGGCGGTGGAACCGGCAATGGCGGCAACGCCGGGAACGGCGGAGGCAACGGCGGTAACGGCAGTTCCGGCAGCAATGGCAGTTCCGGCGGCCATGGCGGCGACCATCACGACTCCGGCCATTCGGATGGCGGGGCCCGTTCCTGCGGAGCCTCCTCACGAGTGTCTTGCTGACACCGCTTGACCTTGAAGCGCCGCGCGCCGGAGCGGTAGAAACTCTCCTATCCTGTTCCGGCTAGCCGCTTCCGCGGCGCGGTGAACCGCCTACGGGCCGGTGCGGTAAGCGAAATTGTCGATAGCGGCCTGCCAGTAGTGCTGCGTGCGGATCTCGAGCCGCGTGATGCGCCTGTAGTCGGCCGCGAAGTAGACCAGACCGTTGGCGGACAGCGTCAGTCGATCCTCATAGGCGGGCTCATCGCCTCGCCAGGCCTTGAGAGTGAGCGTCTCACCCTCCGCGTCGTCCCAGCCGGCGCCGAAATAGGCGCCGGTGAAATCGAACGGTTTTTCGCTGAACACCTGAGCGGGATGGCCTGAGCTGTTGTAGGCGATGAATTCGCCCGACATGGTGGTGTTGACGTAGCCCGGGCCGTCGGTGAAGCGCTGGTGCATGGCAACGAGGTTGTACCAGTTGAGCCCGCCATAGCCCGACGGGACCTCGAACACGCCGGGCGACGTCAAAAGGTCGTCGAAGCCGACGACATGCTCCTGCGGCAGCGGCGCCTCGGCCGGTCCGCTTTTGCCCGAGAACGCCGAGAGCATCACCGGCGCCGCGCCGACCACGACATGCCGCCGATCAGTCGCCCCACCCGCCGAAAAATCGACCAGCCATTCGCCGGGTGTCACTGGCGTGCTGAACCGCCAGTCCGGACTGACCTTGGCGGCGGCGCTGACGCCGTCCGGCCCTGTGAGCGAAACGCGAGACCCGGCGGCGACCGCGCCGCTGATCGTCAGATCCGCCGCAAGCCCGACGGGGTGCGTCGTCGTCTTTGCGATCATGTCGCCCGGCGATCCGGGCGAAACGACATAATCGCTTTCCTGCGAGGCGTTGCCGGTGGTGACCGAATAGCCTGGCGGCGGCACCACGCGGAACGCATAGTGCCCGGGGTCGACCACTTCGAAATCGCGATGCATCACCGACATGCGGAAGTTGGCGAAGCCGCCGGCATTGGTCAATCGCATGATGGTGCTGGCGTTCGGCCTGTCGAACTCGACCGCCACGCGCGACATCGGCCGGTCGCCCAAATCGTAGATGCCGTTCCTGTTGAGGTCGCGGAACACCAGCAGCGAGGTGTTCATCTGGCCGCCCGTAAAGGACTCCCATGTCCGCTTGGGATAATAGTCACTCGCATCGCCGGCGCGGGCCATGCCGCAGACCATGGCCAGGCCGGCGGCGATGACGACGGCGCCTGGGAACAACGAACCACGCTTCACGAAATTTCCCCTCCGGCAGCCGCTGCCGATCCGATCCCCTGGAGACGCGCGATGACCTTGTCCACGGCATCGGCATCGAAATAAGCGAGATAGAGCAACGCCATGGTGGCGCTGAAGGTGTAGACCGGCAGCGTCACATAGATGATGGCGTGGAAGGCCAGGCCCGGCAGGACCAGATAGCGCCTGGTCGCGCGAAACGGCAGGCCGAAGGCAAGGCAATATTCGAGCGCGACCACACCGAAGGATAAGATGGTGGCGAGCCAGGCAAGGCCGGCCGGATAGTCCGAACCGGCGTAAAACCAGAGGAATATCTGCTCGAGCCGCGCGCCGCTCAGAAAGGCGTGGTTCGACTTGTCGAAAGCGGCGAAGAAATAGAGCACCGAAAGCTGCACCACGATCAGCCGCAGCCCCCACAGATTGCCGCGCTCGGCCGGCGGCGGAACGCCCATGCGCTCGGCCCGCGTCACTGCCAAATAGCGGTCCAGCGAATAGGAGCGGTCGCAAGGGGTGAGCGCGATCAGAAGTGCCGAGACGGCAAGCAGATAGGTATGGTGGTGGGTCCGGGGCTCGCGGCCGAGCTCGAAGCCGAAATAATGGTACATCGCCAGCCCGACCGAGCCGGTCCAGACAGCGGCGAGGCGGCTGTGATAGCCGACGAAGAGCAGCGTCGTGGCGACGAAGAAGTTGGCGGCGAGAAACAGGCCGGCCGGCGACTGATCCATATAGAGCAGCAGCTCGCCCGCCCAGCGCGACCAGAACAGCATCGCCAGGCCGATGCGGATCAACGCGGACGAACGCGACGAGCCTTCCGTGCCGGCCGCCCAGCCGGCGAAGCGCGCCGCCATGGCCTGCGCCGGACACCAGTCGGCGATGGCGTCAGTCGGCACAGGCATTTTCGGCATCGGTATGGACCGTCTGCCAGCCGTCGCGCGTGCCCAGCCGGGCGCGGACGCGGATGTCGCCCCCCTGCCCGGCGACCGCGCAGAGCCGCTTGATGACGGAAGCCAATTCCTCGGTGCTTTTAATCCACTTCAGCCTGCCGTTGCGAGGCGCGCCGAGCATCTCGAACCGGTCGAGCGGGACAAGCGCGCCGTCGGGCCCCCGGATCTCGAAGGAAGCGTCGATGACGCCCAGCCCGATCGCGCTGAACATGGTCCAGGAACGAAGCCACGGCGACTGTACCCCGAAGACCTGCTCCGCGACCGGACCGGCGATCATGAAGCCGGCGATCGCGATGAAGGCGCAAAGCCGCAAGCGTCCCGCCGACAGCCGACCGGCGGGCCGCGCACCTATGCTGATTGAGATGATATCCGCCACCCGCGCACCCCCGTCGCGATCATAGACCGGTTCAACGCCCGGTCTTCGATCGTCCCAGAAAAAGTCAGGGCCATGCGTAGGTCGGAAAGGCCAACAAGCAGGCGACACGGACCGCCTTTATTGGGTCGAACGACCTTGGCCCGTCGCAGCGGCCCGCGGTCCGCGCAACGGGCCAAGTGGCCTGCCTTTTGCCCGCCAGCTAAAGGCAGGCTCCTCCCATCCTCCGCTTCGAGGGGAGCGGAGAACTCCAACAATGACCGGGCTGCGCGAGGCTTGGCGATAACTTTTGTTAGTTCCAACTAAAATAAGCGACCAGGAGCTGGCTAGCGACCGGCGTGGTATATAGCCGGCAACGTCTGGGAAACGCTGAGCGTAGCAGAATAGACAGGCCTGCCGACTTCATCATGGACGGACACGGTCACCGTTTCATCCAGGTCGCTTGAAGCCATTTCGTCGACCGCGATGTCGTGCAGAGCCTTGAGCGCTTCTCGTCGCATCTCGCTCAAATTGTCGAGATCGAGCCAGGCATCACCCAGGCACTGCCCGTTTCGGACGACTTCGAATCTGTAATTCGACATGTGCCATTGTGAGACGAAGGGATAGCAGCCGCATTAAAATTTGAGAGCCGGCTCACTGTCAGGTTCTGCGGTCGTCTAAGGGGGCCGATAACCCTGCACTGAAGGCCGCCCGCCGATCCGGCCGTCAGGCCCCGAACGTCATTTAAAAAAGATGCAGCACAGCTAAAATAAGCCTGTGCACTGTCAGAATTTGCGGTCGCGGTGCGCGCCCAGACAGCTCACCTTGATGATGCGGCGAGCTCCGATTCGCCGGGCCGGCGCCGGGAATCCACCCCAACAGGCAACGGGCGCCGGTCACTTACATTGGCGACGGGCTGCATTCGAGACAGGCATGCTTAACCCTCCCGCTCCTGGGGAAGGCCGTCGGTTAGATCATAAAAATCGGATTTCGAGCCGACGAAAATATGCTTGCTGAGGCGCAGACCTGTGGGAGGGTCAAGAGTCCCGGCAGCGACGAAGGTCTCACTGCCTGGAGCCGCCCGCCAGAACAGGTTGCTGCCGCAGCGCGAGCAGAAGCCGCGTTCGGCCTTGTCTGACGAGCGGTACCAACGGAGAGTGGACGAGGACAACAGTCGAAGATCCACTGTACGACAGGCCGCCATGGCTGCGAAGTTGCCGCTCGTGCGCGCGCATTGGGTGCAGTGGCAAGCTATTGGCTGGGCAAGCTCACCCGCAATTTCATAGCGTACGCCCTCGCATAGACAATGACCCGATGACCTAGGCGACCTAGCGCCGCTGTTCCGGGATGAATTCACCGTGGCCAAAGCCCTAGCGCCGATCCCGGGGGCTGGCGAGCGGAGGCTTGGAGCCGGCCGCCTCTTCCTTCTCAGCATCGGCCTTGCGTTTCGGGCACGCCTCGAAATCATGGTCGCGGCCGCCGCAATAGGAGCAGCATTTGGCGGGGGTGTCGGGGTGGAGCATCGAGGCCATTCCCAAGAATGCACGAAAAACCTTCCGGTTGCAGCAATTCGTGAAGACGCCTGCCGCCGGTCAGCCCAATGCCCCGATATGTCTGCGCTGGGGCAGGAGCTCGCCGCTCGCGCGGCGGGCTCCCGACCGATCACCGCTCACGCATGCGCGTGCGGATGACGGAAGTCCCAGACGGCCCAGGCCGAAGCCACGACCACCAGCACGCCAAGGACGACATGCGTGGCCATGACATTCGTGTCAGCCGCAAAGCCCAGGAGCCAGGGCGACACGATCAGCCAGAGCCCGAGGACCGCGCTTACCCATTCTTCCCACTCGGCAAACACCGAAAGCGTCGCCAGCGCCAGCGCGCCGAGCAGAACGCCGACGATCCAGGCGTTCCACGCAGGCACCATCGCCGCGGTGAATCCGATGACCCAGGGTGAGATGAACAGGCAGATGGCGAGGACCAGAGTGATCCAGTCCAGGCTCTTTCTTGCTTCCATCATTGCCATGACAACCTCCATAGATGAAGCTTGACCAAAGCAACTTTATCCGCGTGGACATTGCACGCTCGCAATTGATGTAATTACGCTTTTACCGCGCTGCAAGGAGGTGTCGGCCGAGGTAGTGCGTCACTGGCGTTACGGCGACTATAAGCCAGGCCTAGTGAACCGGCCTCGATACCGCCAGCGCGGCTCTTATATCGTCGGCATCATCTATCCCGCTGATGAACAGCTGCATGATGAGCCGCGCCACGTCATCCTGTTCCGGCCCGGCCGGAATGCGAAAGGCCAATGGTTCGCGAATATCCTGGTCAGCATGTCCAGGTCGTCGGAACTGAGATAGGTCGGGAGGCCACGGCGGCCCCCATCATTCCATGGCCGGCGCGGCCAGCACGTTGCCTTCCGCACCGCGACGGTAATAGCTGGTCCTGCCACGATCCCATTTGATTTTGATCTGGGTGGCGGTGGTCTCCATGACCGTGCCGCCTTCGGGGCTGTCCTTACGGATGACCCGCTGACCTGGCTGCAATGTGGTTGAAGCTGGCGCGTGCATATGGACGCGCGAAGAGTCTTTGAAGGGCATATGCGCCTCCCCTTTGTTCCGGGCGAAAGCGCGATGGTCACTCCCAAACGTCCGTATGCCTCTGCCAGGTGCGGACGACCAATATTAACCATTAGTAGACTGGAATAGTTCCTGTCCCCAGGAAATAAAGCCCGTCACCGGACCCGACGTGTCAAACGCTGATGTCGCTGTCGGTATCGGTGCCGAGCTGCGGGACGATGATTGCCTCGAGCGGCGCGTCGAGCGCCCATTTCAAACTGCCGGGCGAGCGTTCGAGACTGGAAGAACCGCTCAGCGACTGCGGAGCCACCCGCTGCAGCACCACCGTGCCGAAACCCTTGCGTTCGCCGGTCCCGTTCTCCTTGCCAGTCTTCTGCGCGGCCCCAATCCCTGCCGCGCCGGACGTCTCCTGCCACAGAAGATGAAACCTCCGCCGCGCATCCGGACCCGTCTCGACCTTCCAGGTGATTTCCACATGGCCGCCGTCGGCGGCAAGAGCGCCATATTTGGAGGAGTTGGTGCCGAGCTCGTGGAAGGCCATGCCGAGATTCTGCACCGCGTTCGACTGCAGCGTCAGCAGCGGACCGGACAGCGAGATGCGCTCCTCGTGGCCGAAGGGTTTCAAATGCTCCTGGACGAGGTCGAACAGGCTGGCGCCGGCCCATTCCGAGGTGACCAGAAGGTCGTGCGAGCGTGACAGCGCCATGATGCGCGCGCGGATCATCTGCTCGAACTCAGCAGGATCGGTCGAGCGCTTGCTGGTCTCCCTGACCATGGACAGGATCACCGCGAACTGGTTCTTCACGCGGTGGTTGACCTCGCGCATCAAGAGCCGGATGCGGCGCTCGCTTTCCTTGGCGGCGGTGATATCACGGGCGATCTGCGACGCGCCGACGATCTCGCCCGCGCTGTTCCTGATCGGAGAGACGGTGATCGACACGGCGATCAACGAGCCGTCCTTGCGCCTGCGCGTCGTCTCGAGACTCCCCACGCCTTCGCCCCGGCGGATACGGCCGATGATCTCGGCCTCCTCGCTGTGCATGTGCTCGGGGATCAAGATCAGAATCGACTGGCCGATCACCTCCTCGGCGCTGTAGCCGAACATGCGCTCGGCCGCGTGGTTCCAATCGGTGATGATGCTGTTGAGGTCCTTGCCGATGATGGCGTCGTAAGACGAATCGACGATCGCCGCGAGGCGCGCGTCGGCATTCAGGCCCTGTCGGATAGTCCCCCCGGATCTGTTCATGGACATTAGCTAGGGCGGGCCGGCTTCAGGGCAATTTGTCGAGGGGCGGCAATTTGTCGAGGATAAGCAATTTGTTGAGGGTCGGATCGCATGGGATCACGGCTTGGAATTGCTGGAGCCATCGTCGGCCGCCCTGTCCAAGGATATCACGCCGAAATCCTGGGATTTCACGCCCGCATTCGCTGTGAGGAACCCGTCCGACAACAATCCTCTGCGCAAAAGTTCGCGGACCGCGGCCGAACGGCTCGGCATGCGTTTTTCGAAACGCCAGTTCTCCAGTGCCGCCAACTCCTCGTCGGTCAGCATGATCTGCAACCTTTGTGGTCGTTCCAGCTCAGCCATCGCCTGCCCTCCTTGACAGACAAAAAACGCTACGAATGAGTAAGCGCCTCATTTTGAGTAAAAGTAGGGTTTGTCTCATAGGACGTCAAGAATGACCAAGCTGTGAAAGACGGCGCAAGCTAACGATCCCAACGATGCGCCGAAATCACATTTGTTGTTCTATGCTAACTTATTGATTTTCTTGGCGCTTTCTGGATTTTTTGCTTGCAATCCGTGACCACCGGGCGCATGGTGGTGATCGAGGGATAACCTCCAGGGAGGAGGCAGTCCATGTTCCGACGATTTTCCATCCGCTTGCGCGACGACGCCCACCACAAGGTCCAACGGTCCTTGCGGACCAAGGGTATCGTGAACATCATCCGACTTTCCGAAGAGATCAGGTTGGATAATCTGGCCGAGAACATCGCCCGCGAGGACATCGAAAGCCTGGTGATGGAGATATCACAGCTCTACGGGGCGCCGATGGAGTTCGACGACGAGGCCCTGACGGCGCTCGACCTGCCGGAAGTCCTTGGGCCCGACAATCGCAACGACCTCGAAAAGATGCTGGATGGGCGCACGTCCGCCGGTGATATCACCATCGAGGTCCTGCATATGAAACGGTGCTAAAGCGCCCCCCGGGAGGGGTGCTACGCCCGCTCACCCCTTTTTCCGGCGCTTCGGAGCGATTTTCCTTGGCAGCACCACGGGCGCTTCGGCTTCCTGGGCCAACCTGGCGGCGCGCAACCGCTCGGTCTTGGCCGCCCTCTCCTTGGCTTCCAGGTCCTGAATCTGCCGAGCGACACGAGAGGTCGTGTCGGTCTTGGCTTCCGTGCGGGATGGGACCGGCTTGAACAGGCCGGTATCCGATAGCGACTTCATGGTCTTCTCCTTAATCAAAAAAGGCCGGGCAAAGCCCGACCTTCTCCAACGCGCCTCCGCGGCCAATGCCAGTACATCCGTGGTCAAGGACCCCGAGGCGCTGTGATCAGGCGGCTTGCAGATTCTCGGCCGAGCTTTTGCCGCTGCGGCCGTCCTTCACGATCTCGAAGCTGACCTTCTGGCCTTCAACGAGGGAGCGCATTCCCGCGCGCTCGACGGCCGAGATATGAACGAACACGTCCGGCTGGCCGCCGCCCTGCTCGATAAAGCCAAAACCCTTGGTGGAATTGAAGAACTTCACCGTTCCAGTAGTCATTGCGATCTCCTTACAAATCGACGCAAAATTATACGCGCCCAGCAACCGCCAAGCGACGTAACTTCGAAATTGAGAGGGAAGATCGTGAGAGCGCAATTTTGCGCGAAAACAACGTTCTTTCAGCAAGATCGATTTGCAACATATAGCGCTTAATTTCATCATCGACAAGGGCTCATGCCATAATACTTCCAAAGCGCAGGGCTTAAGTCCGGCTTCAGTCCCTGGAATCCAGGTGATCGAGGATGGCGAGGCCGGTTTCGTATTTCTTGGGCTCCACGCCCGCCTGGTGCGCCTGCCAGAGATTGTCGCGCAGATCGGCTATCTTCACCGGCAATGCCAGTTCGTTCGAGGCGGCGCGGCAAAGGAAGCCCTCCTCGCTCTCGTCCATGCGCCGCGTCAGCGCATCGACCGCGGCCACCACCGACTGGCTGAAACCGGCGCCCTGCAGCCTCTCCAGTGTCCAGCCGTCGCCTTTCTCGACAACGTCATGCAGGTAGGCGACGGTCTTTTCGTCCAGCGTCTCGACGGCATCGGCAACGCGCCTCAGATGTTCGATATAGGGGCGGCCGGTCTTATCCTTTTGTCCGCGATGAGCCTGCTCGGCAATCTTTGCTGCCTGGTGAAGCATGATCCTTCCAATCTCGTCACAATAGAGCCCGCCCCGGCGAGGGACGGCCGAGGCGGGCTTGCTCGGGTCTGGACCCGGTCGAATGGCGCCTTTCGCGGGGGGGAGCGGACTGCGCGCCATCCTGTCTGGAGAACAACGGCGCCGAGGGAATGTTCCCGCCGCTGCGGGATTTTTAGGACGCGCGACGTACGTTATGCGCCTGCTGATTTGCCGGTCACCATGACGGCCGGATGTCCCCCCAGCAGCCCACGAAATCCAGCAACCGACATCACGGGAGAAAAAGCCTTTCGGCAGGAACCTCGCGACCGCGCTGCCGTTAGCCTTCCGTGTCAAACAGGAGGTCCGGCAAATGGATTGGAACCGTGTGGAAGGCAATTGGAAACAGGTGAAGGGCAAGGTCAAGGAACAGTGGGGCAAGCTCACCGACGACGACCTCGACCGCATCGCGGGAAAGCGCGACCAGCTCGAAGGCAAGATCCAGGAGCGCTACGGCCTGGAGAAGGATCGCGTGCGCCGCGACATCGATGACTGGTACGACCGCCAAGGCTGGTAGCAGTCGGTCTTGCGGAATGTAGGGCGTTGCCTCGCGGCGGCGCCCTTTTCCGTACCCGATAAGTCTGCCGCAGGCGGCCACGTATCGCCTTGTCGCGGCGGAGTTTTGCGCAAGACAGCCGGTCGCCTCTCGCCAGGTGACATCCTGGTTTGAAATTCGACATAGTCGTGCTTGGAGGAGGAACTTTCAGACGCAATCGGCATTTGTTACCCCCATGGATGTTCTCGAGGCAAATCTTCTGGCCATTGAGCAGGCGATAGCCTTGCGCTTCGAAAACATCCGCATGAGAGAGCAGGCATGGGCCTATGTCGAGCAATCAAGGGTGCTTGCCCAGCAGCTCGCGGTGATCCGAAGCCAGCCACCTGCGACATCACCGGTTAAACATGCCCGCTACACTTGACCGAAAGCGGATTGGCTCTAGGTTACTCTCATCGCCGATAACCATTCCCTGACATCATTGGCGCCTGAGAGACAATGAACGCGCTCCCGTCTGAACCGGGAGAGCGCAGTGCCTCAAACCAAAGCTGCGTTGCGGCGAGCGCACGATAATTTCCAAGGTCACCTGATCCAAGGCAGCAAAGAGGCTATCGAGCGCTCTCGTGAATTGCTGCGCAGCACCGAGGCTCTGGTGCGCCCCGGTTTGCCTGTTCCGAAGCAGCCTTCCGACAAGACGCCCAAGGCCTAAAAGCACGTCGCGCTTAATTCGCCTCATATCCCGCGCCGTTTCCGGTGCGGGGATTCCTGATTCTCACCGCGCAACATCTGCCTGTCGTCGGGATCGATCAGATCGCGCTCGCCAGGTTTCAAGTCGCTGCCTTTCGCGCGGGCGGCCCGCTCCTGGCGCGGCCGCTTCAGCTCTTCCTCGGCGTTAAAATCCTTGCCGGCATTCTTGGTATTGACACGCTCCTCGATGATGCGTCGCTGCTGTTCGTGCGTTGTCTTGCCTGCCATGACGGTCTCTCCTGTGCTGAAACCGATCTCTCTCGGAATGGAGAAGCCCGCCCGGAGGGTGAGCGGGCGGGCTTCTATCGGGGGGTTTGGGAACCCCGATGGCGGCGGGCTTCGGGGATGCCGCCGCGCACCAAACCGGCGAGCGGCGCTTATGTTCCGGCACGAGGCGATTCTGCCTGAATTCAGCTGAGCTCAGCGCGGTACAGCCCGCCCACAGGCTACCGCCGGCGGGCGATGCTTCTCCCAGAAGGCGGCAAAAAATCTTGGGAGCAATGTCAGGGAAGAGCAAGCGAGGCACCGACTTCAGTCCAGGCCGCGCGGGACCGTAGGCCCACATTGGGAACGGAAGCAACTTGCTCCCGTTGGTCGAAGGTGAAGGCTGCGACAGGCAGCCCTCATCAAGCAATGGGAGAGAAGACATGAACAATATCATCTGGCTCATAGGAGCAATCGTCATCGTCCTTGCCATCCTCGGATTTCTTGGCATCCGATAACGCCTTAGTCGTGATGGCCGGGATACGGTGCGGGGATCAACCGCGCCACAAATTAGCAGATCCTCTGCGCCCCGGCGTCTTCGAGTTCCGGATTGTCGGCCGTAAGGGTTGATACCGTACGGAACAACGCAAGGCCACTCCAACCCTTCCGGCTCGATTATTCAGCCACCTCCATTGTCACGGAACATTCAAGTGCCGGCGAAGTTCACCTTGCGCAAGGTGGTTGGTCCTGGCTCCGGTCTTTTCGATGGCTGATTATCTGACGCTTCCGGCTATCTCCCGCAACCTCTTCCGCGTGGTCATTGAAACGCCGCGGGGATCGGCCGCCAAGCTCGCCTATGAGCCGAAGACCGGCGTGTTCGAATATTCCCGCCCGCTTCCGGTGGGCCATACATATCCGTACGACTGGGGCTTCGTGCCATCGACGCTGGGAGACGATGGCGATCCGCTGGACGGGCTCGTCATCCACCAGGCCGCCGCCGCTCCGGGCGTCGTCATAAAATGCGACCTCTGGGCGCGCTCAGGGTAATGCAGCGCGATCCCGACGGCTCGAAGGTCCGCAACGACAGATACATCTTCTGCCCTCACAAGGAAGACGCGCCGGATGAACCCGTGGTGTCCGCCGGTGTGCCCGAGGATCTTCGCCGGGAAATCGAGCAGTTCTTCCTTTCCTCGGCGCTGGGCACCGGCAAGAAACTCAAACTGAAAGGCTGGCAGAACGCCGCCCAAGCCAAGTCCTCCCTGACCAGGGGAATGAAGTCCTTCAAGCGAAAACGCGCCCGTTGAACGGGCGCCGATGCCTCTTTCGACCGGCTCCCGGGTCTTCGGACGGCCGTCAACCACAAATGAGTTTCCCGGCCGCTTTCACTGAAAAATTCAGTCGGGAACAAGTTCGAAAAAACTGTGTTGGGTTGGTCAACCACCACTCAGGAGATGCGCAGATGGCGACGACCAAAGCGGCCTCGTACAAGGGCCTCAACGAACTGTTCCACGACACGCTGAAGGACATCTATTTCGCCGAGAAGAAGATCCTGGCAACGCTGCCCAAGATGGCCAAGGCGGCGCGGGACGACGCGCTGCGGGCCGCCTTCGAAAAGCACCGCGCCCAGACCGAAGAACATGTCGCGCGGCTCGAGGAAGTGTTCGAGGTGATCGACAAGAAGCCGGTGGGCAAGACCTGCCAGGCGATCATGGGCATCACCGAGGAAGGCGCCGAGATCATGGAGGAGTACAAGGGCTCGCCCTCGCTCGACGCAGGACTGCTGGCCGCGGCGCAGGCCGTCGAGCACTATGAGATTTCGCGCTACGGCACGCTCAGGACCTGGGCGCAGGAACTCGGCCTGACCGAGGCCGTCACCTTGCTCGACAAGACGCTGAACGAAGAGAAGGAAACGGACGTCGCGCTCACCAAGCTTGCCGAGTCCGCGGTCAACGTCGCGGCGGAGGCAGCCTGAGTTTCGAGCAAGTTGCCACGCCATACGGGAAGGCAAGCGGCAGGGCTTGTCTTCCCGAACCCGCCATCGACCCATGGAACTTCAGCGCTGCCCGCGAGTTGCCGTAGGCGGAACCCCTGCGATGACAAAAGCGTCGCTCCACCTGCTGAAGGGCATAGGCTATCTGATCTCGACGGTCAGCGTGATATTGCTCGCCATCGTAAGCTGGTCGAGCGCATCGCAAAGCCCGCTGCTGGTTGCGTGCCTGCTCGGCGGCGCCGCGACCTCGACCGCCGGAATGTTCTGCCGCTGGCTATCCTACCAAATCGAGAAGCGCCAGGAAGAGCGGGAAGCTCACTCCAATGAAGCCGGGTGCGTTTCATCGGTTCATGGGCGAAACGCGCCATCTCTTTGATCTCACGCACTTCCATCGCGCGCTTCGGCCTATTGCCTGGTGCCGGTTTTCGACATCAGCGCGGTGACTACGCAGGCGATGACAATCCATACGGCGACTTCGATGCCCGAGGCGCCGCGCGCCGGCGGCGGGGCGGCGGCCGATGGCGGGGCGACGGCGGCCGGCGGCAGAGCGGCGGCTGCCGATGGCGAGGCGGCGGCGGCCGGCGGCGGGGCGGCGGCGGCCGATGGCGGAGCGGCGGCCACCACTGGCGCGAGATCCCGCCGGCTGCCGCGGCGCACCGAATAGGCGCGCGTGATCTCGGCGCCGAACAGGAAGATCTGCGCCGAATAGTAGACCCAGACCAGCACCACCATCAGCGCTCCGGCCGCGCCATAGGAAGTGGCGATCGCGCTGGTGCCGATATACCAGCCGATCAGCGACTTGCCGATGGTGAAGAGCAGCGCAGTGACCAGCGCGCCGACGCCGACATCGCGCCATTTGAGTGTCCGGTCCGGCAGGACCTTGTAGATGGCGGCGAAGAGCAGCGCGATCAGGGCGAAGGAGACGATCGTGTTGATCACACTGACGATCAGTTCTCCGAACGGCAGGCTCCGGTTGATGATCTCGCTAAAGGCGGCGATGGCCGCGCTGGCCGCCAGCGAGACCAGGAGCAGGAAGCCGAGCGCCGCCACGAGGCCGAGGCTGGCCGCCCTCGCCCGCACCAGGCGCGAAAGCGACACGCTGGTGGGCTCGACCTTCCAGATTTCGTTGAGCGACTGCTGCATCTCGCCGAACACGCCCGACGCGGTGACCAAAAGCGTCACCAGCCCGATCAGCGTGGCAAGCGCGCTCGACCAGCCATGCGAAGCGGTCTCTATCGTGGCCTTCAGCAGGTCGGCGCTCTGGGGCCCCATCACGCCCGATATCTGGGCCGACAACGCCAGCTGGGCGGCATCGTTGCCGATGAAGAAACCGGCGATCGCGACGACGATCAACAGGATCGGCGCCAGCGACGTGGTGGCGTAGAAAGCCATCGCCGCGCCATGGCTCAGCGCATTGTCGTTGATGTAGCCGGTTACGCTTTCCTTCAGCAGTATCCAGCCTTCGTCGACCAAGCGCGGCATCGCCCCCTCACCCGTTTCGGACACGGGCCGAGCGCGGTTCGGTGTCGCTTTGTCGGATTGCGTCGTATCTGCCATTTGGTGCCAAGCCCGATTCGGAGCGGGCCGGGTGGGACAAGAGCTCGACTGCCTTTTCGTTGGCCAGGGCGGGAAGCCGGAGAAACCAGCCCTGTTCTCTTTGCCACCAGGTCCGGCTGACACGGCCCGCCAATCACAACCCGGCGCCGGCGCGATTGTTCCGGGAACAGCCGAGGGCCGGAAGCTCGAGGAACGCGGAGCCGATGCCATAAAACAGTGCCGCGCCATCTTCGCTTTGGGGAGGCGCAGTTGTATGATCGGCGGCAAGCTTACAGCCTGTGCGGCTAACGGGTATCTGGGCAATGGATTTGGAAGACCTTTACCGGATTCTTCGGACAGGTCACGTGCAGGCACAAGGCATTGTCGACACTGTTCCCGATCCCATGCTGGTGCTGGACTCCGCCCTGACCGTGCAAAGCGCCAACCGCGCCTTCTTCAAAACATTCGCGGTGGAGCGTTACGACACGATCGGACAGCACCTGTACGAGCTGGGCAACGGTCAATGGGATATTCCTGAGTTGCGCCATCTCCTTGGAGAGGTGATCCCGAAAAGCTCGGCAGTGATCGACTACAAGGTAACGCATGACTTCCCGGGGATCGGGAAGAAAGTCATGCTTCTGACAGCGCGCACCGTGTTCAATCCGGACAATGTCAGCCACCTCATGTTGCTGTCGATCGTGGACATTACGGAGAGAAGCCGGAAGGAAGCGGAATTCGAAGCGGTCTTTGGCGAACTGCGGCACCGGCTCAAGAACGTGCTCGGGCTGGTGCGGGCGCTGGCGAACCAGACGAAGGCGGAAGGTATTTCGGGAGAAGAGTATCGCAAGGCGTTCCTCGGCCGGCTGCACGCCGTTGCGGATGCAAATGATCTGGCACTCAGCGATCACGGTGAAGACAGCCTCGAAGCCCTGGTGGAGCGCGCGACAAAACCCTTCCAAGCCGCGCCGGAGACGATCATCGTCGAGCCCGGCCCGCCAGTGACCTTGGCCTCTAAGGAACTGACGTCGCTCAGTCTTCTGCTGCATGAACTGGCAACCAACGCCGTCAAGTACGGCGCCTTGTCGGCTCCAGCAGGGACGGTTCGAATACGATGGGAGGTCGAGCAAGGGGATCATCCGTTGCTGCGACTGTCATGGCGCGAGAGCGGCGGCCCGCCTGTACGCAAGCCTGCCTCGACAGGATACGGAACCCAGCTCATTCAATTCGCCATCGCCTACAATCTTGGAGGCCAGGTGGAACAGAATTATCGGACCGAAGGTTTCGAAGCAGAGATCGTCGTCCCACTCGAAAGGGCCGCTCGCCCAGATTGATAACCGGTGCAGAAGACTATCTTGATCGTCGAAGATGAATTCATCATCGCGATGGATCTCAAGGTCATGGTCGAAGGCCAGGGATGGCGGGTTCTGGGACCGGTCGCCCGAGTTGCAAACGCGCTCCGCCTGCTGGAAGACGAACGGCCGACGGTCGCCCTGCTCGACGTGCATTTAGGGGACCAACTCGTCACGCTCCTAGCCGAGGCCTTGCGCAGCCGCGGTGTGCCTTTCGCGGTGGCGAGCGCCTATGACAAGCCGGAACTCGTTGGCGGAGCAGTCCTGGCGGGGGTACCCAACGTGGGCAAGCCGACATCCGAGCTGCGCCTCCTGGAGGTTCTGGCGAAGCTCTCGACGCCCTGACCTCGCGGCGTTCCACTTGATCACTGCCTTACCGTCGCAAAACGCATCTTCAGTAGTTGGGCGCGAAATGTCGTGCCGTCTCGAACAGCGGAATTGAAACAGCTACCAACGGGCCTATAATTAGCTGACTAAGTGATTCACGGCACGGTGAACCGATGGCCAAGAAGAAAGATAGACGGGCCAGTTCGGGCGTCGCGGAGGCCTCCCGCGCGGAAATCCATGAGGCGGCTTATTTTGCCCGCAAATGCGGCCTTACCCGCGACGAAGCCCTGCAGATGATCCGCGAGGCGCACGCCTCGGCGGTCCCCAAGCCGGCCGAAAGCGAAAAGCGCAAGCACTGATCCTTATCGCTCAAGACGCGCTGGCAGCAGACGGCTGTCCGGTGCGCTTTCGACGCGCTGCGTGGGAAGCATTGCGACCTCCTACGAGAATTGCTCAACCTAGGATTATAGTCCTACGGTGCGGGCCAGAGTCTAGCGACCCTTGGTTGCCTTCGGCTTCCTGGTCGGCACTGGCGGCGCCTCTTCCTTCGGCTGGGAACTTTTGATGACGCGCTTCAGCCGCGCGTTGAAGTTCTCCTCGCTGTCGTCCGTCCCGGGTTTGCGGGCGGATTTGCGAAACTTGTCGATTTGAGATTTGTCGCTCTTAGGCATTGTGGGTCTTTTGGTTCAGAGGGCCATCGCTTGGGTCTGTCAAATATGTAGTCGATCTCGGGCCTGGTGAAACCTCTCCTGAGCTTGCGCTTTACCTTTAAGGCGATGGAGAGTGCGCATGAAGAAGGACGGACATGACGGCGAAGCCGACAAACGACTGCTTGCTGAGAAGCTGGCCAGGGATGTGGGGATCACCGAGGAGCAGGCGAGCGAACTGATCAACATGATCGGTACAGACTGGTCGTCGCTCGTGCGCGAAGCCCGTTTTTTAAAAGACAGGCACTAACAGGCTGCGGAAAAACCGGAGCCGTGGGGCCGTTTTGCGTTTGGTTGATGCGAGATCGGCTTATGCGAGGGTCATTTTAGCGGCTCTTTCGGCTGGTTTTGCCGCGATCGGCCGGTTTGAGGTGGAT